>JAEWRF010000175.1 GCA_023460155.1 Bacillota bacterium
ATGCTGTACGGGCCGCAGGATCTTCGCATTGAAGAAGTGGAGCTTCCTCCACTTCAGCCCAATCAGGTACTGATTAAAATGGGCGCCTGTGGAATCTGCGGTTCGGATGTCGAATGCTACGAGGGCAAATCCAAAGAGGGCCGGTATGATATCGCCCCCTACACGCCGGGGCACGAATGGTGCGGTCAGGTTGTGGAGATCGGAAAGGACGTCACCGATATTCATGTCGGCAAAAAGGTAGCCGGCGACTGCAATCTTGCCTGCGGAAAATGCTACAACTGCAAATCCGGCCTGCACACGTCTTCCTGTAACAATTTCCGGGAAACCGGGTTCCGTCCGGATTCTCCCGGAGGCATGAGCGAGTACATGATTATCGAAGAGCAGTATATTTACGAGCTGCCGGATGACTGGAGCTTTGAAGAGGGCGCTTGGTACGAGACTTTCTCCATCGGATATTACGGCATTTGGGGCCGCGACGGCGTCATCGACGCATCCGACTATGCCGCCGTCCTTGGCTGCGGGCCGGTGGGAATCTGCGCAACCATGGTGTGCGCAACCTCCGGCGCGAAAACAATCGTGGTTGACCCCCTTCCGGCCAGAAGGGCTCTTGCACTGAAATATGGAGCTGACGTCGTCCTGAATCCGATGGATCCGGACTACAAACAACAGATGTTGGAAGCGACGGACGGTCATGGCCCCTCTGTAATCGCGGAGGTCTCCGGAAACGATAAATCGGTCCAATCCATCTTTGAAATCGCCGGTCACGGCTGCCGGGTCAATCTAATCGGCCATACGGTCGGTCGCAAAATCCCCATTGAAATCGGATTGACCCAGTGGAGGACATTGCACATCAAAGGGGCGGGCGGAACTTACTATTTCGGGCCGCGCACCATCCGGTTCATGAATCGGATTCACAAGAAGTACGACCTGAAAGCGCTGAATACCCATTATTTCAAATTTGACCAGATCCAGGAAGCCTTTAACGTTGCCGTTCATGACAAAGCGAACGCATTTAAAGTGATGCTAACGTTTTAATCGATGGGATAAACATTGAGCCGCCACTTTTTCTAATTTTACTCTCCATACAATTTCTCCTATTGAATTCATGTCATGTCCCTATTATTTAATCCTTTTCCATGCGTATTTTTTTGATTTAAAAAGCGGCGGCACCCTGTTTTTCTCTTCCAATCAAAAAGCTTGATCCAAAAATAAGGCAGGTGTTAAAGTGCCAATGGACAACACAATTTTGGAAATGGACGGGATCGTCAAAACATTTTCTCACAATGTTGTTCTGAACTCGGTTCATTTTGATTTAAAGCCGGGTGAAGTACATGCCCTGATGGGGGAAAACGGCGCTGGCAAATCCACGCTGATGAGGATCCTGATGGGAATCATCCAAAGGGATTCCGGAAAGATCATCCTGAACGGTGAGGAAGTTGTCTTCCACAGCCCAAAGGAAGCGCTGGAGCACGGAATCGCCATGATCCATCAGGAGCTGAATCCGATTCTCGATATGGACATCAGCGAAAATATCTTTGTGGGCAAGGAACTGGTGTCGAAATCAGGGAAATTTCTTCGGATTGTCAACCGGGACGGAATGCGCAAGCAGACCGAGGCGCTGCTGAAGGAAGTGGGCATAGACATCGATCCGCGTGTAAAAATGCGCACTCTCAGTGTCGCCCAGTGCCAGTCGATTGAAATTGCGAAAGCAATTTCATGGAATTCAAAGATTATCATCATGGACGAGCCGACCTCGGCCATTTCAGAAAAAGAAACGGAAAATCTTTTTCGGGAGATTAAAAAGCTATGCGCACAGGGTGTGGCAATCATTTATATTTCCCACAAGCTCGATGAGATTTTTAAAATTGCAGACCGTGTTACCGTCCTTCGCGATGGACAGTTTATCGGGACAAACGCGATTTCTGAACTTGACACCAATGCGCTGATCAAAATGATGGTGGGCCGTGAAATCAAAGACGTCTACCCGAAGCGGGAATCGCAGATCGGCGATGTTGTAATGGAGGCCGACGGAATCAGCTATGCAGACAAAGTGCATGACGTGAGCTTTCAGGTCAGAAAAGGCGAAATTCTCGGAATTGCCGGTCTGGTTGGTGCCGGCCGGAGCGAATTGGTGGAAACAATTTTCGGAATGCGCAAAAAATCCGCTGGAGAAGTTCGTGTCAACGGAAGGGCTATTCGGAACAGCCACCCATGGCACGCGATCCGGAATAAAATTGCCTTGATCACGGAGGACCGCAAGATCACGGGACTGAATTTGAAGGCTTCCATCAAGGACAACATCACACTCGTTTCCATTAAGAACCTAACGTCGAATCATCTTCTCAACAGAAAGAATGAAGCGAAGGTTTCCAATAAGTACATGCAGGAACTGAAAATCAAAGCGCCCTCCATACAGACACGCGTAGGCTCTTTGAGCGGAGGAAATCAGCAGAAAGTAGTTGTGGCAAAATGGCTGCTGAGCGACCCCGACATCGTTATCATGGACGAGCCGACAAGAGGCATCGACGTAGGTGCCAAACGCGATATCTATCTTTTAATGAACAATCTGGTCAGCCAGGGGAAAGCAGTTGTCATGATTTCTTCTGAGATTCAGGAATTGCTTGGCATGTGCGACCGGATCATCGTTCTTTGTGATGGAAAGCTGACGGGAGAATTCGACCGCGAGCAGTTTGACCAGGAGACCATCATGAAGAGCGCTTTTAATACGGAAGGGGTTGCATCATGAGCGATCAAAGCGCAGCAGCGGGAAAGCTGCAAAAGCGGTCGATTTCCATCAAAGACTTCGGCATATTGATTGTATTAGTCTTTCTGATTCTTGTTCTTAGCATCATATCGCCCGCCTTTGCCAACGTTGGGAATTTTATCAACATCTTCAAGCAGGCGGCAATTAACGGCATTCTGGCCACCGGCATGATGTGCGTCATTCTGACCGGCGGATTCGATATGTCGGTCGGATCAACCGTAGGTCTTACGGGCGTTATCGCGGCACTGATGGCGCAGGGTCAGTACCCGATTATCGTTCCAATCGTTGTTTCCATGCTGATCGGGCTTCTGGTCGGCATGGCGAACGGCATCTGCGTTTCCTACCTGGCGATTCCGGCGTTCGTTGTCACGCTCGGAACACAATCTCTTGTGCGCGGACTCGCCTACCTTGTGAGCGGAGGCGAACCGGTATTCGGAGTTTCGCACGACTTTGAAAATCTTGCGGGCGGAAAACTGTTTGGCCAGATTCCGCTGCTGGTTGTCTATTACCTATTAATTGCGGTTTTGTTCGGCTTTATTCTGACGAAAACGGTCTTCGGCAGGAGAATCTACGCGGTAGGCGGCAATGCCGTTTCCGCAGAAGTTTCCGGCATCAATGTCAAATTTGTCCGGATGCTGGTGTACAGCATCTGCGGTGTTCTGGCCGGTGTCGCGGGCTTCCTTCTCACTTCTCGGACGGTTTCGGGTTCCCCGGTCGCAGGGCAGGGATATGAGCTTGATGCGATTTCCGCCGTCGTAATCGGCGGCATCAGCATGGACGGCGGTGTCGGAAACTGGTATGGAACCATCATCGGTGCCATCCTGCTCGCAGTAATCAGCAATGGGCTGGATATTTTGCGGGTATCGTCCTACTACCAGTACATAATCAAAGGAATCATTATCATTGTTGCGGTCTTTTTGGATATTCGCAGCAGAGCGCGTGACAATTGATTCAAAAGTTCATTACATTTTGGGAGGAGCAAACATCATGAAAAAATTCATAGCAATGGCAATCACTCTTGGTATGTCTCTTACTATGCTGGCAGGCTGCAGCGGTTCTTCGCCTGCATCGTCCGCAGCACCGGTGGCATCTACCGGGGGTGAGTCGTCCACAGCGGCGGCGGTATCCAGCGTCGCTGCTTCCACGTCCTCGGGTAACCCCACTTTCATGTTCTGCATCAGCCATATGTCGAACGCATGGGCGAAAGAGGCTTCGTCTTCCATGCAGGATGCCGCAAAGGCGGCCGGAGCAACTCTCATCGTGAACTCGGCCGATCAGGATATCAACAAGCAGGTCAGCCAGATTGAGAGCGGCGTCAACCAGAAAGTGAACGCGATCATCGTTGAGCCGGTCAATGTTGACGGCGTTATCCCTGCAATTCAGGAAGCGATGACCGCGAAGATCCCGGTCATCGTTTATAACCAGAACATTAAGGATCCCTCCAAAGCGGCGACATTTGTCGGCGTTAATAATGAAACGATAGGCTATGCCGAGATGCAGAGAGCCTGCAAAGATATCGGCGGCAAGGGCAACATCGCAATTCTGGAAGGCCCGCTTGGCTCTGAAGGTCAGGTCGGCAGATCCGCAGGCTACAAGAAGGCTCTCGCGGAAAACCCCAATGTTAAGGTTTCCTTTGAGCAGCCGGCTGACTGGGATACGGACAAAGGCCTGGAGCGTTCAGAAAACTGGCTGCAGACCGGGACACAGCTTAGCGCGATCGTTTCCCAGAATGACAACATGGCCCTCGGTGCCGTGAAAGCAATTTCGGACAAGAACTTGACCGGAAAAATCAAGGTTTACGGTTGCGACGCTGTGCCGGATGCACTGAAAGTAATCAAGTCGGGCACTCTGACCGCCACCATCTCTCAGGAGACAAGCAAGCAGTCTCAGGCAGCCATTGATGCAGCGGTAAAGCTGTTTAAGGGCCAGACGGTTGACAAGCAAATTCTGGTTGACATCAAGGTTGTCGATTCTTCGAACGTTGCCGACTACATGAAGTAAACATCCGGCTTATGTTCCCGCAAACACCGCATTTATGGAACGCAGGGCCAAAGGGCGGATCAGCTTTACTGCTTCGCACCTTAGCCCTGCTTCCACGTTGTGGCAATACTTGCTGAATTTGGAGATGGCATTAGATATGGTTTATCAGTTTGAATCTCTGCTGCAGCCGATTCGGATCGGCGGAATGACGGTAAAAAACAGAATGGCAATGTCGCCTATGAACACCAATTTTTCGAATGAAAATGGCTCCGTCACGCAACAGATGGCGGAATATTATATAAGGCGCGCAAAAGGTGGCGTCGGACTGATCACACTGGAAGCCGCTTCGGTATCTCCAGATTCCCGCAATCACGGTGTTCAGCCGATGCTGTTTGACGAAAAATTCATCCCCGTATGGTCGAATCTGATCGAGCAGATTCAGAGCTACGGAACGAAGGTATCAATCGAAATCGCCCATTTTGGTTCGGAAGCGGTTTTGGAGCCGCGCGTTTCCGCCTCCGCTATCAGCCGTTTTCCGAGTGAAACCGTACATCCACTTACTGTCGACGAAATCAGGAATCTGGAAGATAAATTTGCCCGGACCGTCATGAACGCAAAGTTAGCCGGCGCAGACGCGGTGACGCTCCACGGCGCTCATGGTTACCTGCTCGCGGAATTTCTTTCCCCTGTGTACAACCATCGCAGCGACGAATACGGCGGAAGCCTGGAAAACCGTGCCCGGTTCATCGTAGAGATCCTGCAAAAATGCAAAAAAGCCGTCGGCAAAAAGTTCCCTATCATCGTCCGTTATTCCGTAAACGAATTTGTAAAAGGAGGAAGAGAGCTTGGGGAATCCGTAGAGCTGGCAAAGCTGCTGGAAAAAGCCGGCGCGGATGCGATCGACTTGTCGGCTGGGATTCCGGGTTCCTATCTCTTCACGAATCCTCCGCACAGCATTTCAAATACCGACTGCTTCCTGGCTCCTTATTCCAAGAAGGTCAAAATTGCGGTCGGAATTCCGGTGATCTGCTCCAACGGGATTCGAACCCCGGCAGACGCGGAGAAAATGATAACCGATGGTGCCGCCGATCTTGTCGGCATGGCAAGAACCCTGCTCGCAGAGCCGGACTTTTGCAATAAAGTCAGAGACGGCAGGCCGGAGGATATTCGTCCATGCCTTTCCTGCCAATACTGCTTCCAGACGTTGGACTCCGGCAAAAGCCTGCGCTGTTCTGTCAACGCTGAGAACGGCAGGGAATATCAGTATAAGAACCTGCCCGCCGCGGCAGCACGGAAGAACGTAGCCATTTTGGGAGGCGGACCCGCCGGGATGGAAGCCGCGCGGATCGCTGCAATGCGTGGTTGCTCCGTTACCCTTTTTGAAAAAAGCGAAAGCCTCGGCGGCACGGCAAGGTATGCCGCAATTCCGCCGCACAAGCAAAAGATCGCGGCCCTGATCCGCTGGTATGAGAAACAGCTGAAGGACCTGAAGGTCGACGTTTGTTTGTCCACGGAATTTACTGTAGAAATGGCGGAAAAGCTGGACCCGCAGACACAGGTCATCTTTGCCACCGGCGCCAGCTATGTGCGGCGCATCGAAGGTAGCAGCGGTAAAAATGTCGTGACCGCAACAGAACTGCTCGCCGACCCGTCGAAAGCGGGGAAGCGGGTCGTGATCATCGGGGGCGGGGCAACCGGCTGCGAAACTGCTGAATTCCTTTCAGGCGACAGGGTGGAGCTTACTTTTACCGGCATCGATGGTGTGGCCGGGAAACTCGAATATCGGAAGGAAGAGCGGAAAAGCATCGCTCCGGAGCATGACGTCACCGTCGTTGAAATGGTTGATGAAATCTGCAGTGATATGGATGAATACAACAAACCGGTCATGAAGCTGACCTTAATGGAAAACGGAGTCCATGTAAGAACCGGAACCATGGTGAAAAAAATTGTTTCGGAAGGAGTTTGGGTGACGGGAGCGGACGGCGCCGACACGCTTCTTCAGGCCGATACCGTCGTGCTGGCAGGCGGGCTGACGCCGAACACGCCGGACATCGACCCGAACAGCAGCCGTTTCTCCTTTGTGGGCGACAGTCACAAGCCGGGCAGAATCGCGGATGCCATTTATGAGGGTTTCGCGGTCGCGAACCGCCTGTAATTCAACACAAGTACAAGAGCAATTGCTCCCTGAAAATATTGGATGGAAGGGTTTGAGTCCCAATTGGGGTTCAAACCCTTCCGTTCTATCGCCTCCGCCGGTCGCGGTTAACAGAATTGCATCGTTTGGGAGGATTTTGAAACATGAAATTTCATTGGTTCAATAAAACCGGAAATGCGGTCCGAAGATCCGCATCCCGGAAAATCGGTGTTAAAATCACGGCTGTTTCAACTGTCTGCATCCTTGTGACGGTAGCCGCAACGGTTGCCGTCATGCAGGCCGGAAGTGACAGTCTTTCCGAGGCTATCCTGGAATCCGACACGCAGGCCGCAATGGGCTCGCTGACCGGTCAGATTCAGACCATGAAAGCAAAATCGGCAAATTATGCTAAAATTTTCGCGGAGAATACCGGCCTGTGCGGGGCTGTGGAATCGGGTTCTACGACCTCCATTCTGCCCATCGTCAACGAGACGAAAAAATCCGTGCAGGCGGACGTCGATTTTATTATTGTGACCGATCCGAAGGGTAAAGTCCTGATAAGGACGTCCGGAAAGCAAACCGGAGACAATCTTTCCGCTGATCTCGACATTCAAGGCGCTGAAAAGGGAATGATCGGAGCCTTTTTGGAAAAAGGCTCCGTAGAAAAACTTGCTGTCCGCGCGGCGGCGCCGATCCGTTCGAATGAAGGAAGCATTGCGGGAATCGTCTCACTGGGCTATAGTCTTGACCGCAGTGGGCTGCTGGATGGCCTCAGGCAAACAACCGGCTGCGAATACGCCGTCTTTCTGGGGAATGCCCCTCTGAACACGACTTTTTTAGTGGGAGGAAAGCGACAGTTTCGGGCCGCCGATCCGGCGTCGGCTGATTCGGTCCTGACCCGTAAAGCGGC
>JAEWRF010000176.1 GCA_023460155.1 Bacillota bacterium
CTTTTTGACGCGGACCTCGCCGTAAGGGGTTTCAACCGACGAAACAGAGGCGGTCAGTATTTTTCGGCGGCAGGCATGGATGCGGACACCCAGCGTAGTCGTATGCAGAAGAATCAGCTGCGCCAGACGCTCCTCATCCTCCGGCCTGCACAGGCAGGTCAGCATGACGGCGGGGCGGTTCTTCTTCATATAGATGGGAACGGTGAAGACGTCCAGAGCCCCCTTCTCAAAAAGCCGTCCGGCGACTTCGCCGATCGCCTCCGGCGTCATATCGTCCAGATTACAGGTAATTTCAACGATTTCGTCCCTTCCGTCCGCGGCATCGCCGAGGAAAGCCCTCACGCAGTTTGCAGCTTCGAAATCCTTTGTCCCCATGCCGTAGCCGATTTTTCGGACGGTCATCGGCTCCATATCGCCGAACCGCTTCACAAAATGCCGAAGGATTGCCGCACCGGTCGGCGTGCAAAGCTCGCCCTTGATTTTTCCGCCGTAAACCGGCACGCCTCTTAAAATATTCGCAGTCGCGGGAGCCGGAACCGGAAGAATGCCGTGAGCGGTGCGGACGAAGCCGGAACCGACGTGAATCAGGGACGCCGCAATCTCCGTGGCCCCCAGCATGTCGATCAACAGGCAGCAGCCCACCACATCGGCAAGCGCATCCATGGTACCGACCTCGTGGAAGTGGATCTGCTCCAGAGGAACCGAATGAACCTCGGATTCCGCTTCCCCGATGATCCGGTAAACGGCCGCCGCGTCGGTCCTGACCTTTTTCGGCAAATCCAGCTTCTCGATCCGTCTGCACAGCTCCGGATAGCTTGTATGGCTGTGCGCGTGCGCTTCGTGCAAGGATTTTTCTTCCTGGCTTTCGGCCGTATTGGGCTCGTCAGCGGAAACATCCTGAACCGTTTCCTCTTCGCCGTTTACCTGAACGCTGATATGGCTTCCCATAACCCCGCATTTTTTCGACGGAACGCATTCCATGTGCAGGCCCGGAAGGCCGAGACCGTTCATTTTCCCGAGGAAGGCTTCCCGGTCCGGGAGAAGCTCCAGAAGCGCGGCCATCAGCATATCGCCCGCCGCGCCCATGTTGCACTCCAGATATAATTTCATTCTTTGTCCTCCCCGATCCGGTTGATCAGGCTCGCGAGATAGCCCGCGCCAAAGCCGTTGTCGATGTTGACCACGCTGACGTTTCCGGAGCAGGAGTTCAGCATGGAGAGGAGGGCGGACAGCCCGCCGAAATTTGCTCCGTAGCCAATGCTTGTGGGCACGGCGATCACCGGGCAGGCCACCAGTCCGCCGATCACGGTGGCGAGAGCGCCCTCCATGCCGGCGACGGAAATGACAACCCGGGCCTGAACAAGCACGTCCAGTTTAGACAGCAGCCGATGCAGCCCGGCTACGCCGACATCGTAAAGCCGCTCGACACGGTTGCCGAGTGTTTCCGCCGTCAAAGCCGCTTCTTCCGCCACCGGAATATCGCTGGTTCCGCCCGTCGCGACAACAATCAACCCGGAGGAGAGGACTTCCCTCCTGCGGTCGCAGATTCCGATGCGCGATACGGGGTCGTATTCAACCGGCAGCTCACCGCCCAGTTCCGCCGCTTTTTCCGGCGACAGGCGCGTAATCAGGATATTGTGATTTCCGCTCCCCCGCAGGGCCTGAACGATTCCCTTGATCTGCCCAACCGTTTTTCCGTCGCCGTAGATCACCTCGGGGATCCCGTGCCGAAGGGCGCGGTGGTGGTCCACTTTCGCATATCCGAGCTCCTCAAAGGGCTCCATTTTCAGCTTTAAAAGCGCGTCCTGTGGCGAAACCGTGCCCTCGCTAACACTCGTCAGCAGCTCCAGAATCCGTTCCTGATCCATTTTTCCCTCCACAGTTTTTGATCTCTTTTCTACGACGAATCAAACGGTCCCCGCCCCGGTACGAAGCATCCGTGCCGCCATTTCAACCGCCTGTTTGATATATGTTTCCAAAGGAGCGTTTTCCACTCCGGCGACGGAAACCGAGCATCGGGAAACGGGAACCAGAATCTTCCGGGCATCGGAGCCCGCGATTGCGGAAGCCATCGCCGGGGTAATTTCTCCCCGCATGGAATTTGCCGACATGATTCCGATGGGGCCGACGATCACATCCGCTCTGGAAGAATTGTAAAGCACCGGATTTTCTCCCGTCGCCCCCATGCCTGCCCCCGCTTTCAGCATGGAATTCGTCGCGAGGGAGTTCGTCCCCACCGCAATAATCTCGACGGAATCGGCAAGAGCGGCCCTGAGTTCAAGAATAAGCCTGCTTCCTATTCCGCCGCCCTGCCCGTCAACCACGAGAATTGTCATATTCGATCCTCTTCCTATCCCATTATAATCATGAAAACACCCAAAATCTCTGCCGGATCGGTTTTCCCCGAAAGCGGAAGGGAGCGCTCCGATTCCAGAAAAGAACAACAAAAAACGAAACCACAAAAAGAACCGCTTCCATACGGTTTCCCTTCATGGTTTCTATTCTCAGTATGGAATTTTATTCAACAAAAACCAAAATCAAGCCTTCATGGCTTTATTAGTGATATTTTATCCTAATCCGCCGGGAAAGTCAACTGAATCATCGCGTACGGCCTTGGCCTCCGATTGTGCTCAGAACCGCTCCGGCTGGGCTTTCAACGCGTTGAGCAGACGCGGCACGATCTGTTTCTTTCTTGAGACGACCCCTTTAAGGTAAACGGTGTTGTTTTCTCCTGCCGCGCCAAAGGCTTTGCGGATCAGCGCGGCGCAGTCTCCAACATAAAGCAGAAAGGAGCCTTCGCTGACAAGATCGGTCACTGTGAGCAGCAGGAAATCGTAATGGCCATGATCCAGAACCTCCCGCATACGCTGAAGAAGGGGCTCCCGCAACTGCTCCATATGCGGCGGATGATAGGAATTGACCTGACCGATTCCGAATTTCTGCTGCCCGGCCGTGTACTCCTTAAAATCATAATTGAGGATTTCCTCCGGGCTCATGCCTTCGAGCGCCGACCCCGCCTCAAACATCTGCGCCGAAAATTCATCGATATGAATTCCGGCGATTTCCGCAAGCTTCTCCGCAGCTGAAGTATCCGCATAGGTGCTCGTCGGCGAACGGAACTGAAGCGTATCGGAGAGGATGGCCGCGCACAGGATGCCCGCAATTGCTTTCGGCGGACGGATCCCGTGCTCAAAATACATTCCCGCAATCAGCGTGCAGGTGCTGCCGACGGCGTCGTTCCGAAAATACACCGGGTTTTCCGTCTGAATATCCCCGATCCGGTGGTGGTCGATCACTTCAAGAATCTCCGCCTGCTCGATTCCGTCGATCGTCTGGCTCTTTTCATTGTGATCCAGCAAGATGATTTTTTTCCTTCGCTGGGAAATGAGATGATACCTTGCAATAAATCCTTTGATGAACCCGTCGTCGTCCACAACCGGGTAGCTCCGGTACCGCGTCTGAAGCATTTTATCCTTGATGGAGTCGATATAGTCGCTGATCTGGAAGCTGATCAGTGCGTCCTTCGTCATAATGAAGCCGACGGGGACGCTCTGGTCGATCAGCCGGGCGGCCGCAAAGGTATCGTAATCGGTTTCCATCACGACGCAGCCGTTCATTTCGGCCAGCTCGAGCACAGCCGGGTCGGCCTGCGCGCCGCAGGTCAGGACAAGACAGCTCGCGCCGGTTTCAACCGCTTTTTGCTGCGTATCCCTTCGGTTCCCCGTCAGAACAATATCGCCCTTTTCCAGAAAAGAATCCATCCGGTCCGGTTCGGCCGCGGCGATCACGACCTTTCCGGACGGCCGAAAGCTCCCTTCGCTTCCGGAAATCAGCCTGGCCTTCAGGGTATCCGTGATATTGTGCAGCGGCGTGTTGCCCTCAGACAGCAGATTGCTTTCCAAAGCGTCCATATAGCTGCGGGTAATGTCAGACAGGGTCACAATTCCCATCAGCCTGCCGTCGTCGCCGGAAACCGGCAGCACCTTGACATTGCTTTTCTGCATGATGCTCCATGCCGCTTTCACGGAAACGTCCGCGGAAATCGGGCTGATGCTGTCCATGTTCAGGTCGGAAACCTGCGTCCGGACCGATTCGAGATAATCCGGCGCCTCAACTCCGAAATAATTCAGCACAAAGGCGGTTTCCCTGTTGATATTCCCAATCCGGACCGGCACCGCGGGCACGCCGAGCTTTTTCTTGAGCTCCGCGTAGGCGATAACCGAGCAGATGGAATCCGTGTCGGGGTTTTTGTGTCCTGCAATATACACCGGATCGGACATTGCCACAACCTCCAAACTGGTAAGACAGTCAAACGGAACATCATCACGGTATTTTCCGGCGTTGGGAGCCGGTTTTCGAGCCTATTTTACCATCCTTTTTTCAGGGGATCATTGCTTAAGCGGATTTTCATCCAATTTCCATTATATTTCCCGAAAAAGCGAAGAGACCGGCCCGGATGAAGATATGATACAAGAATTCCAAGAAAAGATGTGCTATGATAAAATTGCAGGGAGGGGATAGTAACGAAAAAAGAAGTGCGCACGATCTGTTATGACAGTGACCTGCAGATTGAAGCCTATACTTTGGAAGGGATTGTACAGCCCTTTCCCAATCACTTTCATGAATACTATGTGATCGGGTATATGGTCGGAGGCGGTCGGTATCTCTCCTGCAAAAGCACTGAATATGTTTTGGGCAAAGGCGACATCGTTTTATTTAACCCGGAAGACAATCACGCCTGTGCTCAGATCGGAAACGAAGCCCTGCATTATTTCGGGATTAATATTTCCAAGCCCGTCATGCAAAGCCTCGTTGAAGAAGTCACGGGTCTCGGTACTCTTCCCCGCTTCCGTCAAAATGTTGTTTCAGACGAAGAACTGGCCTGCTGTATTCAGCCTCTCCATGAGAGCATACTGTCGGGTTCCGGCGAGTTTGAAAAGGAAGAGCTGCTGTTTCTGATGATCTCCCTACTTCTGCAGCGGTACTGCGATCCGTTTGAGGAATGCACTGCCGATTGCCCCAGAGAAATTGAAAAGACCTGCAAATTCATTGAGGAACACTTTGCCGAATCCGTTTCCCTCGGGCAGTTATGTGCGTGCGCGGGGCTTTCGAAATCCGCGCTGCTTCGTGCCTTTACCAAGGTCAAAGGGATCACCCCCTACCGCTACCTGCAGACCGTCCGTGTGGAAGCGGCGAAAAAGCTTTTGGAACAGGGAGCACCGTTGATTGACGCAGCGCTGCAGACAGGCTTTTCCGACCAAAGCCACTTTACGAAATTCTTCAGTATGTTTATCGGTCTGGCCCCCGGCGTTTACCGGGATATTTTCAGGGATAAAGTCCCCAGGTAAAACACAAAAATTCGAATGGAAAGAAGAGCACAGAATGAATTTGGAAACTGAAAAATGTGTTTTGGTAATAGATGAAGAGCTTCCGCTCGGCATTATCGCAAACTCTGCCGCGATTCTTGGCATGACTTTGGGAAAACGCATGCCCGAATTAGTAGGCACCGATGTATTTGATCAAGACGGCCGGCAGCATTTAGGCATCATCGAAATACCGCTGCCGATTTTAAAAGCAAGCACGGATACCTTGAAGGAGCTTCGCTCCAAGCTTTATGATACAGCCTATTCCGACCTTCTTACCGTTGATTTTTCTGACACAGCGCAAAGCTGTAAAGCCTATGAAGATTATGTCTGCAAAATGTCGAATGCTTCCGAAAGCGAACTTTCCTATTGGGGAATCGCTATTTGCGGCAATAAGAAGAAAGTGAACAAGCTGACCGGCAGTCTGCCGTTACTGCGTTGAACCGTTCTAATAGGTTATCCCCGATGAAATCATCGGGTCCAAAATACAAAATATAGGAGAAGGCCTGCTCAGACTAAAAATGAGTCTGAGCAGGCCTTCCTGTTTGATATCTGTTTACCTGCGCCTTAGTGCACAGACCAGGCTCCCTGCCGCAAGAACGGCCACGGCAATCGTCCACAGGTTCGCGATTGCGATGCCCTGCCAGCCGGTCGTCAGCAGGAACAGGAGAATTGCTGCCGCTGCCGCTGCCGTCGCTATGATCGGGCCGCGGTTGGCGTTGCCTCTGTTCGCTTCCCTGCGCCTCCATGCGAGAGCCGCACCGAAAATCGCTGCCGCCGCCAGAACCGCGGAAAGCAGAATGAACGGTTTGGGGACTTTCGCGCCTGCCGGGGCCTGCGCTGGCTTCGCGCCGCCCGCACCGGCCGTCACGTTTGCAAAATCATGGGAAGTCTGATCGGCGATGCCGCCGATCGCGTCTGCGGAATCCGCATTCTGAATGTTCTTGACCGCTGCGCTGTAAATCTGATCGATTTCATCAATAGCCTTTTTCCGCTGCTCGTCGGTCAGGGTCTTCGGAAGCGCATCAATCGCTTTCTGCCGTGCATCCGCGAGCTTTTGCAGCGCGATGTCCTTTGCCGCGTTCAACTTAGAGGTATCACTTTCCGGAATGGAGGAAGTGTTGTTGTTTTCGGGAGTGGTTTTCCCACCCATGCCGTTATTGCTTCCGGAAGCGGTTCCTCCGGCATTCGTATCGCCGCCGTTGCTGCTCCCGCCGCCGGGGTTATTGGTGCTTCCGCCGTGGTTCGCGGTGCCTCCGTGGTTATTGTTTCCGCCGCCGGGATTCGTCTTCCCTCCGTTGGGGTTGGGGGCAGGAGCAGGATTGGGATTGGGGTTCGGGTTCGGATTGGGATTTCCGCCGGGATTATTGTTGTCGCCGGTGTCCATTCCTCCGTTCCCGCCGCCGTTGCCTCCATTGCCGCCGTTCCCTCCGCCGGTATATTTCCAGTTGGCGGCCACAGTGACATTTTGAGCGGGCATGGAAAAGGTTGTGGCGGCGCTGCCGGCGTTTGCAAAGGTAACTCCGTCCTGGCTGGTCCAGCCGGTAAAGCTGTAGCCGCTTCTGGTTCCCGCCTGAATGGTCACGGTATCGCCCGCTTCGTAAAGGCCGGTGCCGGAGTTGGCTGACTGGCTGCCGGTAACCGTCACGCTGTACTTCAGCGCCTGGGTATAGGCAACCGCATAGGTGGAAAACGCATCCGCGTCAAACGAAAGGGTCTGCACAGCATCGTCATACACCGCGGAAATCGCGCTGACATCGGTGACTCCGTTTTCGGTGTGGGAGCGGAGGATATGATATCCTGATTTCCCCTGCAGTTCTTTGGGAATGTCAAGCACAATGTGCAGGGTCTGGCCCGCAAGAGGCTGGATGTACTGCTCTCCGTCGTCCGAGGTGCCGCTGATGATCTTGACCAGCTTCGCATTGAGATAGACACCCACGTATTGGTTTTCGCCCAGAGCCGCAACAATGTCACTCTTATCGGACGGGCTGTCCTCTTTTTCCACCTCCAGCCTGATTTCCACTTTTGCTCCCGGCTGCTGTGCGATGGCGTTGTCCGCGTCGTCGAACATTGCCTCCAGATTTCCCGCGGCGGTCGAAGGCGTATTGCTGCCCGTGATGACCACTTTGGTAATTTTCGCACCGCTTGGCAGGGTAAGATTTTCCGTGACGGACGCATCCCGGATGGTAATCTGCCGCGTGACCGTCGAGACATCCTTCTGCGCCACAAGGCTGTAGCTGCCATAGGGAATATTGGTGAACTGGAACATGCCGTCGTCGCCGGTGGTCACGGTAGAACCGAACTGGATGCCTTCCGTGCCGTTTTTCATCAGCTTGACGGTCGCACCCTTCACGGGGTTGCCGTTGTCGTCGCTCACAATGCCGCCGCCAAGGCTGCCGGTGTTTCCTCCTGCCTTGGTTACGGTCAGCTTTGCCGCACTGGTCGCCGTGTCGGCCGCACCAGTGGAACTGACCACGCAGTAGTAGTAACTGATGCCCTCCGGCTGTTTGTCGAGGGTGAGGGCTGCATCGGTTTTGCCGTTCAGCTTTTCGCCGCCGCTGTTGGAATTGGCCGCGTTTCGGTACCACTGATAAGTCACGCCCGCTTTCGCTGCGGTGGCGTTCACCGTGAAGCTCGCGGTCATGTCGGTGGTTGCCTCAATGTCAGTCGGCTGCTGAGCGATGGTGATGCTGTTGGCTGTCGGAACAGTAATGTCGTTTGGCTCTGCCGGAGTAATCTGGCCGTCGTTTATGGTGATCGTTTGGGTCACCACACCGCCGTTCGGGAGCTTCACCGTAACGATGTACGTGCCGTCGGGCAAATTCTCAAACTTGTAACGCCCGTCCGTCCCTGTGGTCTGCGGGTTTTCGCTGGTGCCCGCCTTGGGCGAGAGGGTAACCACCGCGTTTTCCACTGGGGAGCCGTTCTCGTCCTTCACAACTCCCTGAATGGTCATGAGGTTGTTCAACGGCGTGCTGCGGACGGTGAGCTTTGCGATGCCGGAAGTCACGGCATCCGCGCCGGTAGCCTGCATCACACAGTAATAATAGGTGACGCCCTTGGTATCGGTGGGCGCACAGTAGGTCGCCGAGGTTGCGCCGTCAATCGCCGTACCGCCGGAAGTGCTGTTCGCTGTGTTACTATACCACTGGTACAGGACCGTTCCGCCGGTGGGAACGCCCGCGTTCACGGTGAATTTCGCCGTGTCGTTGAGCACCACCGTCTGGTTCTTCGGCTGACTGGTAATGCTGATGATCGCCTTATCGGGCAGAGTGACCGGAATATTCGGAATCACGTTGGGGACATTGATGGGATTCACCACAAAGATCGGGCCGTCCGGCAGGGTGATTTCGAGCCTGTAGATTCCATCCGGCACGTCGGCAAATTTGTATTTGCCGTCTGCGGCGGTGGTCTGCGGGTTCTGGCTCGAGGTAAAGCCTGTCTTTGCCGGGGTATCGATGTTGATGAGTTTCACGGCTGCACCGTTCACCGGCTGCTTCTGCTTGTTCTGCACGGTGCCCTGAATGACGCCGTAGGTGAACACCGTCACCTTGGCGGCGCGGGTGGTGACCGGTGCAAGGCTGCCGCCCGATACCACACAGTAATAGTAGGCTGTGCCCTTGTTTGCTGTGGCGGGGGAATAACTCGCGCTCACCGCGCCGGAAATCTCCGTGCCGCCGCTGTTCGAGTTCTTCCCACTGCTGTACCACTGATAGGTCAGCGCTGTTCCATCCGTGGAGGACGCGTCCGCCGTGAGGCTGACCGCAGTGCCGTTTTTAACGGTTGCGTCCTGCGGCTGGCCGTTGATACGGATGCTTACCGCGTCGGGAATCACGATGCCGGGATCAATGGGATCCGTCGGGTGGGCGGGCGGATTCGTGCCGGGGAAGCTGTACGGTCCGCTTATAATCTTTCCACCGTTCGGCAGGGTGATAACGAGAGTATACCTGCCGTCCGGTACGGTTTCAAACCGGTACGCGCCGTCCAAGCCTGTCGTCTGGGGATTGGTGCTTGAGGTCATGGCGACGCTGCCGTAAGGCCATGTGCCGTCCGCGTATTTCAGCTCGACCTTCGCGCCGGAAATGAGGGTGCCGTCCGCTTTTTTTACTGCGCCCGCAACGGTGTTCGTGCCCACCACTTTCAGGGTGGCGATGCGGGAAAATGCCTCGATATTCGCGGTGCTGTCGTAGGCATAGCCGTAAAGC
>JAEWRF010000177.1 GCA_023460155.1 Bacillota bacterium
GTGATGGCGGGAACGAACATAAACAGGGTCTGGGCGTTCGTATAGCAGCCGAACAGAAACGAGGGAACCAGATTTGACTGAATCGCCTCCGGGCTGATGGTCCCGGCATACATCTTCAGCAGAACCCCCGAACCGGACTGCATGATGTCCGAGATTCGCTTCTGAAGGAAAGTACTGTCTACAAATGCGGAGAGATTGACCGCCAGCGAACCGAGCGCGACCGGAATCGCCGTGCGGACCAGCCGGGAGGCGGTCAGTTTCATCGGCAGCGGGCGCGGAGAGGCGTGCAGCATCGCGGACGTGATGCCGTCGCCGAACCGTTTGTGGTAAATGAGCAGAAACAGGAAGCCGAACACCCCGCCGAGCGTAACACCGGAGATGGCGCCTGCCGCCGCGTAAGGCAGGGTCGCCATTTTAGCGTATTCCCCGGAAGCCTGCCTTACCCCGAACACCGTGCCCGACGCGGCATACTCGCGCAGGCCCATGGAAACGATCAGCCACGCGGAGGTAAGACCGAACACCAGCTTGCAGACCGCCTCGACCACCTCGGAAATCGCGGTGGGGTACATGTTCTGCAGCCCCTCGTAATAGCCGCGGTAGATCGACATCATGCTGGCGAAAAACACTGCCGGAACCAGCACATAAATTGCCGGAAGCGCATCCTGCGGATGGCCGCCCACGGCATAGTTCACATAGGGTCTGGCGCCAAACAGCATGATGGAAAAGGACAGGATGCCGAGAAACAGGAAAATCCGGGTGGAAGCCCTATGGATCTGGCGGATGTCTCGGTAGCGGCCGCGCACGTAATTCTCCGACACCAGACGCGAAATGGCGATCGGGAAGCCCGCCGTAGCAAGGCTGAACAGCGGGGAATAAAGCGAATAGGCATTGCCGAAATATCCGTTGCCGACAGGAGTCAGAATCCACGCAAGCGGGATTTTGAACAGCGCGCCGATGATTTTTTCAATGGCAATCGCCGCCACAAGGATCAGCGCACCGTGCAGAAAGCTCTGCCGCCTGACCCGGACGCCGTTTTGCTCTTCCATTGCAACACATCCGTTCCTCTAAGGTAACCGCAGAAAAGCCCGGACGAAAACCGGCCCGATCATGGGAGCATCCGAAAGGCGGCGGCTACCTAAAACATACGTAGTTACTATAGAACAATATGCGGTCTGTTTCAAGCTCCTGTAAAAAATAAGAAAAAAAGCTTCCTAAATCCGGAAGACCCTCTTCGGCTCCGGCTCTGGAAGCTGAACCAAACAGGTTCCGACCACATAAGATGCATCAGAACAGCAGTGCAAAGCAAACCCTCATTTCAAATTTCTCAACAGGTGAATAAAAATGGAAAAATACGCTGTCATCATGGCCGGCGGCTCCGGTTCGCGGCTCTGGCCGCTGTCGCGGGAGGGAAGGCCGAAACAGTTCATCCGGGCCGGCGGCGAAGAGAGCATGCTCGTCCGAACTCTGGAACAGATCCGTCAGGTTGTTCCCCCCGAAAACTGCTTTGTCATTACGAACCGGAATCTTCTTGAGATCACCCGGAAAACTCTGGGCGATTCCGTTCCGGCTTCCAATATTTTACTTGAACCTCTCCGCAGGAACACAGCCGCCTGCATTTCCTACGCGGCCTTCCTTCTGAAAAGCAGAGTTGCCTCCGGGCTTGTCTGCTTCTTCCCCGCAGACAGCTACGTGAAGGACCGGGCCTCCTACCGTGCCGCCGTAGAGCAGGCCTTTGCTGCGGCGGAACACTCCGGCGGCCTCGTTGTCATCGGGGTCGCCCCCACCTACCCGGCTACCGGCTACGGATATATCCGGGTGGACCCCCGTGGGGAAAGCCCTTACCCCGTCGCTCAGTTTGTGGAAAAACCCGATTACTCTACAGCAAAAGGTTACTGCGATTCCGGAAACTTCTGGTGGAACAGCGGAATCGTGGCGGGAAGTCTCGATGCATTTCTGGAAAAAATCGAGTTGTTTCTGCCGGAGCATTACAAAGGATTATCGGCCCTTACCAAAAGTCCGGATGGACAAGGCGCGGCAGAAAAAGCCTTCCGGCTGCTGCCCGGCATTTCCTTCGACAAGGGTGTTCTGGAAAAAAGTTCGGATACCGTCGCCGTCAGAGGCCGTTTTGACTGGGACGACATCGGGAATCTGGAAAGCCTTTCGGTAACGCTGAAGCCGGACAGCTCCGGGAACCGGGTAAACGGAAAATTTCTGGGGATCGACACCCGCAATTCCGTCATTTACGGGGGAAAGTCTCTTGTCGCCGCTGTCGGTCTCGAGAACGTGGTGATCGCAGTCACGGACGACGCCGTGCTGGTCTGCCCTAAAGACCGCGTACAGGAGGTCAAAACGCTTGTGGAGCATCTGAAAACCGGCGGATTTGAACGATACACATGAAAGCGAATGAAATCCGTCAGAAGCTGTTCTCATAAGTAAGAAACGTCATAATGGCGAAGCGCTTTTTCGTCAGACAAGGCAAAAAGCGCCGGAACACTTGCCGTATTCCGAGTATTTTCAACTTGGTATGGCGAAAAGACGACCGCCGAATGACGGTTTGAGCTATGGGAACAGCTTTTTAAACCAACGGGAGGTTACGGCAATTGAAAAACGAACAGCTGACCGGGCTTTACAAAACCATGGTGCGCATCCGGATGGTCGAAGACCGGATCGCGGAGGAATACAAATTCGACGAGATCAAGACGCCGATCCATCTTTCCATCGGACAGGAGGCCATTGCCGCCGGGGTCTGCCTCCACTTGAAACCGGAAGACTATCTTTTCGGCACGCACCGCAGCCACGCACAGTACCTCGCAAAGGGCGGCGACCTGAAAAAAATGATCGCGGAACTGTACCTGCGGAAAACCGGCTGCTCCGGCGGCCGGGGCGGTTCCATGCACCTTGTCGCGCCCGAGCTGGGGATTCCCGGCTCCACGGCCATCGTCGGGGGCGACCTGCCGCTCGGAACCGGGACCGCCCTCGCTTCAAAGCTGCGTGGCGACGGAAAAATCACCGCCGTATTTTTCGGCGACGGGGCTGCGGACGAAGGGACCTTTCATGAAAGCCTCGGCTTCGCGGCGCTGAAAAAGCTGCCCGTTCTCTATGTCTGCGAAAACAATCACTACGCAATCAATTCAAAAGAAACGGCAAGACACCACAATCTGAATATTGCTCAGTGGGCCGCGGGCTACGGGATCCCCTCCCGGCAGATCGACGGCAACGACGTCCTTACGGTCTCGAAATACGCAGAGGAAGCGGCGGAGGAATGCCGGGCCGGGAGGGGACCGTATTTTCTGGAATGCATCACCTACCGCTGGAAAGGGCACATCGGCACGGCCGACGACGTCGGCGGCGGCTACCGCCCCGAGGACGAACACCGGTACTGGCTTTCCAAGGACCCGGTCCGCTGGTATGAAGATTATCTCCGCTCCCTCGGCTTGTGGGACGACCGCGCGGAAGAAGCACTTCGGGCGGAAACCGGCCGGGAGATTCAGAAAGCGTTCGAATTCGCACAGAGTTCGCCGAAGCCTTCGCCGGAAGAGCTGGAAGATCATGTTTTTTCCTAAATATATAGGATCGAAAGGGGTACCGCATTATGCCCTGGACTACCGTTCAGGTTGAAAAACTGGGAAACTTTTTTATCGGCGGCGAGTCGGATTCCGGCCGGGTGATTTCCTATAAGGACGCGCTTTTTGAGGCGACCGATCAGGCCCTGGCACGCGACCCGCGGGTTTTTGTGATGGGAGAAGGCATCGACGATCCGTCGGGAGTGTTCGGTACGACCAAGGGTTTGCTGGAAAAATATGGGGAGAGCCGGGTGTTTGATACGCCCATCGCCGAAAACGCTCTGACCGGTATCGCGGCGGGCGCGGCCATGGCGGGCCTGCGGCCGATTCTGATCCACAGCCGCATGGATTTTCTGGTTCTCTCGTTCGACCAGCTTGCAAACCATGCCTGCAAGTGGAGCTATATGTTCAGCGGGCAGGTGCCGATCCCGTTGGTCGTTCGCACCATCAGCGCGCGCGGCTGGGGCTCCGGTGCTCAGCACTCCCAATGCCTGCAGGGAATGCTGATGAACGTTCCCGGCCTGAAAATCGCCGTACCGGCCACCCCGTACGACGCGAAGGGTCTGCTTGTATCGAGCATCATCGACAACAATCCGGTCCTGTTCGTAGAACACCGGTGGCTTTACAAAACCATGGGCGACGTTCCGCAGGAACTGTATTCCATTCCTCTCGGCAAGGGGGCCATCCGGCGGAAGGGCAGCGACGTGACCATCGTAGCCGTTTCCTACATGCTGGTGGAAGCGCTGAAGGCGGCGGAAAAACTTCAGGCTGAGGACCATATCTCCGCGGAGGTAATCGACCCCCGTACCCTGAAGCCCCTCGACGAAGCGCTGATCTTTGAATCGCTCTCCAAAACCGGAAAGCTCGTCATCACCGACACCGGCTGGAAAACTGGAGGCGCCGCTTCGGAAATTGCCGCCGTGGTCAGTGAAAAGGCGTTTCCCCTGCTGAAAGCGCCGATCGTACGCGTATGCTGTCCGGATCTGCCGACGCCCGCCGGCGACGTGCTTGAAAAAGCGTATTATCCGGACGCCGAAACCATCCGGCAGCAAGTTCTCAAACTGATGAAACAGAAGGGAGATTCCGATGGATCCGATCATTGAGCGTGACTGCCTCGAATATCTCCCCAAAATTGATCTCTCCCCCCTGCGGGGAAAAACCGTCCTGATCACCGGCGCAAACGGCCTGATCGGAACGTATCTTATCTCCCTTTTGGATGCCGCAAACCGCGCGCAGGAACTCGGAATCTCCGTCATTGCCATCAGCAGGCATGCCCCCTGCGATAAGCTGCGGGATATTTTCCGCGGCCGCTACGTGTTCCGCACGCTGGACCTCACGACGGCAGATCCGGAGGAACTTTCCGGAAAAGCAGACTTCATCATTCATGCAGCCACGTACGCGCAGCCGGAAAAATTCATGAAGAATTACTCCGAAACCCTGCACCTGAACGTCCATGCCACTGAAGCCCTGCTGAAAAAAGCAAAGGCGGACGGAGCAAAGCTCCTGTTCCTGAGTTCGGCGGAAATCTACGGGAATCCGGATCCGGCCCATATTCCGACAAAGGAAGATTACGAGGGACTCTGCTCCCCGCTGTGCATCCGGTCCATCTATGCCGAATCCAAGCGGCTGGGCGAAACACTCTGCTATGCGTACCGGAATTTTGAGTCGGTCGACGCCAAAATAGCGCGGGTTTCCATGTGCTACGGGCCCGGAGTTTCCGTCCGCGACAAACGCGTTATGGGCCAGTTTATGAATCAGGCCCTGACCGGCGGAAAAATCACGATGCTGGACGACGGCAGCAAGGAACGCACCTTCTGCTATGTGGCAGACTGTGTGCTGATGCTTCTGTATGTACTCCTGTACGGGAAAGACTTCGTTTACAACGTCGGCGGAGGCAAGCGGATTACCATCCGGCAGCTCGCCGAGGAAATCTGCCGTCAGACCGGCAGCGAACTTTCCGCTGGACCGGGAGAAACGCTTTCCGCCCTGCCTCTGCAGACCTCCCCTGATCGGATTGAACTCGACACTTCAAAAATACAATCGGAGTTCCGCCTCCCCCCCATGAAAGCTTTTCAGGAAGGTCTGGCACGGACCCTCGAATGGAACCGGAAACAGCTCCCGATTCCATAACGGTTTCAGGCGGGACCTTCCCGGATTGCGGGAAATCGTCCCGCTTTCCGCTATGGTCTTCCCTTTCAGCCCACACACAATTGGGGGTTTTCCCCATACTATAGGTTGATAACCATATTGAGGTGATTAAAACATGGCGAACGACCGATTCCTTCTGATCAAGGCATGGAGCTACATTCTGTGGGCGGACGTTGAGCATGTGCTCAGCCAGATTCTCATTGCGGAGCTGACCGACCGAACTCCGGTGGTTTATTGGCCCACGCACTGCATTCACAACGGATTTGTTCATACCAACGGGTTCGAGCTGTATTTTGAACCGGTTTCCAATTTTACAATTTTTGACGTAGCAAAACCCGAATACACCTATTACCCGCCGGTCTGGGACTCGGATAACCTTCTCGCGGACGATCCGGACCGGGAAACCTGGGTCTATCGAAATCTCGGCGACATGATGACGCGTACGGAAGACGTGCTGGTCGGGGACGTGTATTTTGATCTATACACGCTGATCCCCTTTATTAAAAAGAGCCACCCGGCCTACGGCATGACCGTGCGCCAGATTTACCGTTATCTTTTCAAGAAATATATCCGTGTGAAGCCGGATATCGACATTGAAATTCAGGGGTTTTATAATTCGTGGCTCAGAGAAAGTGCTCCTGTCCTGGCGGTTCACGTATGCAAGCCGGAAAGCAATACAGTGGATCTTCGTACCGCCGGCAAGGACGCATATAAATTCATTTCAAAGAGCTATCGCCAAAGAACGAAAGACCCGGCAGAAAAAAAAGTGAAAATCAGCTGGTTCCCCTGGAAAAGAAACACCCTGCAGCCGAACCAGGCTTATCATAAGGAAATCAAAAAGTACATCGACCTGTACAATGTAAAAAAGATCTTTCTGCTGACGAACAGCGAAGAAATTCTGAAGGAATACCAAAGGAAATACGGCGATATGGTCGTTGCGACGCAGTGCAGACGCACCACCGCGGACGGAAAACCCAGCTACCTGGAAAGCCCGATGGTCAAGCGGCGTCAGGGCATTGAGATTGTCAAGGACACGTATTTGGCTTCCATGTGTGAATATTTCATCGGCAACGACTTTTCCAGCCTTTCGCAGGCTGTTGTGAACAGCAGGCAATGGGTTGCAAGCAATGTCAGCCTGCTTTACTGGAAGGTTCGAAAGCGGAAATATCCGATCAATATGAAAATCATCTTCCGGGAAAGAAAAGAATATTTCCGCCGTCTGAAAGAAAAATTGGAAAAACGATTCCTGAAAAAATAGAACCTACCAATTGTATGGAGTTGAACGCAATATGCCGAAAGATCGCTTTTTGCTGATTAAAAGCTGGGGCTGCGGGTTTTGGTCCGATATCGACCACGTCATGGGTCAGCTGCTTGTGGCGGAGCTGACAAACCGCACCCCGGTAATATACTGGGGATCAAACAGCCTGTATGCGGAATCGTTTCACACGAACGCATTCGAACTGTTTTTTGAACCGGTCTCCAGTTACACGATAAAAGACATCGCATGGCCGGGTTACACTTATTTTCCGCCGATCTGGAACGCTCGCAATATCATGGAGGAGGATCTGGACAAAATCGCATGGGAACACCGGAACCTGGGCGAAATGATGAGCAGTGACGCCAGCGTCGTCGTCAGCGACGTCCACTATTTTCTTCGGCCCATCCTGTATTTTATTCCAAAGGATCATTGGGCCTACGGAATGACCGCGAACCAGATCTACCGCTGCCTGTTCGATAAATACCTGAAGCTCAAACCGGATATCGAGGCCGAAATAGAGGAGTTTTACGAAGAGAACCTCAAAGATAAAGGGCTGCTGCTGGGCGTTCACATCCGGGGAGGCGACAAAGTCCGCGAAGTGGAAAACCTTGCCCGACTGAACAAGCGCTATTATACGGAAATCGACCGTTATATCAAAAAGTACGACGTCAAGAAGATTCTGCTGCTGACGGACTGCGACGACATTATTAAAAATTTTCGGAGACACTACGGCTCCATGCTGATTTTTACCGACTGCCGGAGAAGCGGGCTGAACGATACCCTCAACGCTTCGCATTTACAGAATTACCGCGACAAAAGGCGCAAGGGAATTGAAATCATCAAAGACACTTACCTTGCCGCGCGGTGCGATTTCTTTATCGGGAACGGTTACTCCAATGTTTCCTATGCCGTAAAGCGCCTGAAAGACTGGCCGGAAGATCACATCCAGCTCTTTTACAGAAACCTGAAAAGCGAAAAAAGGCTTGCCCAAAAACGATCCCGGAAAGATATCAGACGAAGAGCTGCGGAAACAAGAAAACACGAGTCAGAATATCCCGAATTCTACGGAGGTGTCAACACCTATGCCGACTAAACGCTTCCTATTGATAAAAGCGATCGGTCACAGCATCTGGGCCGATGTGGACCACGCCATCTGCCAGATTTTCGCAGCGGAGCTGACCGGACGGATTCCGGTCGTTTACTGGGGCATTGAAAGCCTGTACAGCGTTTCCATGAATACCAATTCCTTTGAGAGCTTTTTCGAACCGGTTTCCGATTATTCCATCGAAGACGTGGTCCGTCCGGAAGCCAGCTATTACCCGCCCTCATGGAATTTTCAAAACGCCCTGGCGGATGATACCGACAAGCTGCGTATGGACCATCGTGACCTGAAGGGAATGATGGAAAGTAACGCGGACGTCTTAATCAGCGATATCTATTACCCGCTCAGCGCCATGCTCCCCTGGGTCGGGGCCGGACACTGGGCGTTCGGCAAAACACCGATTCAGATTTACCGGACTCTGTATGAAAAGTACCTGAAATTAAAGCCGGAAACCAACCGTGAAATCCAGAAATTCATCAATACGAATCCGAATTTCCGGGACGAACGGCCGATCATCGGGGTTCACGTGCGAGAAAACGCGATTGTAAACGAAGTGGCTCAGCTGTATGACCTCAACGAGTTTTATAAGCCGCGGATCTGGGATTTTATCGTTCGGTTCAACGCGCGCCACATTTTCCTGATTACCGATTCCCCGAAACTGTTCCGGCAGTACAAGAAGCTTTACAGCAGAAACGGCCTGCTGATGTATACGGACAGCAAAAAGGAGCTCTTCCAGCCGCGGGTCATGACCTGTCTTCTGGATTACCCCAATAAGCGACACAAGGGTTCGGAGCTGCGGAAGGATACCGTTGAAATCATCAAAGACACCTACCTTGCCGCCCAATGCGACTTTTTCATCGGCAACGGATATTCCAATCTTTCCAACGCCGTCATGCATCTGAAGGACTGGCCGGAATCCAACATCAGACTGTTGTACTGAAACGGCGGGTCTTGCTTTCCCCGGACCTGAAGATTTTCCGGCGCCGGCTGCAAAGGAGAATTGACACTATGGAGCAAACGAAAAAAGCATATACGGATTATATCCAATCCCATTTTCCCGGAACCGATCCGGAGCAGCTGCAGTTTGACTTTTCCAGCGACCCCTACAGCGACATCATTTCCTTCGGCGACAGAGCTTTAAAATTTTCACGTTACGACTGGTCGGCCGCTCACCTGACAGACGAAGTCGGAGCGATCCGGCTGATTCGGCCGTACGTTGACCTTTCCCTGCCGCGTCTGGATCTTCTTGAGACCGGCGTCGCGCTCCGCGGTCCCGTCACGGGGGAACCGCTCCCGCGGCATCGGCTGTTGGCCCTAAAAAACACCGAGCAGGATCTGATTGCCGTCCAGCTCGGGATCTTTCTGAAACAGCTCCGATCTATTCCGATTACTCAGGCAAACCGGCAAGGGCTCCGGGAGACGGTGCCGTCGCGCGAGCCCGGTTTCTGGAAAAAAGAATACGATGACCTGTGGCGGAAAATCTCCCCTTACTGCGATGAATCCGCCGGAGAGCAGATTCGGGAGCTGTTCTGGCACGTATGGGACGATCCGGAATTCCTTCGGTTCACTCCCACGGTTCTTCACGGGGATCTTATCCCCGAGCACATCCGCTTCGATCCCGATTCCCGCAGAATCTGCGCGCTGACAGGCTTCGGCCTCTCACGTCTCGGGGACCCAGCGGAGGATTACGCCTCTCTGCTCGCCGGATTCGGCGAAGGCTTCCTGCGCCGGATGGAAAAGCGCGACGAGGAGCTGCCGAAGCTGATCGGCCGGGCAAGGTTCTACGCCGCCCTGCGCCCACTGAAGCGCGCAAGGGAATTGGCCGACCGCATCGCCACCCGGGATTTTTCCGGCTATCGGCTCTGCCTGACGGAGTCCGACCTCATGCCGGTCGGGTTCCCGTGGTAACGGGCTCCGTATTCCCGTTTGGGAGAAATCACAGGGGCCAATGCGGACTTAATGAAATAGATTGAATCCGTAAACCGGATTTTTAATTATAGATAAAGAGGTAATTATGAAAAAGGCATTAATCACCGGAATAACGGGACAGGATGGTTCCTACCTGGCAGAATTTCTGCTCGATAAAGGTTACGAAGTCCACGGAATGGTGCGCAGAAGCAGTTCCGACAACACCCAGAGGCTCGGCCATTTACTGGAGGAAGACACGGAAAGCGGCAGCCGGATGTTTCTGCATTACGGCGACCTGAACGACACCGGCAGCATCAATCGTCTGATCGACCGGACGGAGCCGGATGAAATTTATAATCTCGGTGCCCAGAGCGATGTGAAAATCTCCTTCGATATTCCCGAATTTACCTCGGATGTAGACGCCCTCGGCGCTCTGCGGCTGCTGGAATCCATCAACGACATCAACCCGATGATCCGCTATTATCAAGCCTCCTCCAGCGAGCTGTTCGGCAAGGTAAGGGAGATTCCGCAGAACGAAAACACCCCATTCTACCCCCGGAGTCCCTATGCTGCCGCAAAGCTTTACGCCTACTGGATCACCGTGAATTACCGCGAAGCTTATCATATGTTTGCAAGCAACGGAATTCTGTTCAATCACGAATCACCGCGCAGGGGCGAAAATTTCGTCACGCGGAAGATCACGAAGGGAATCGCCAAAATTCTGAAAGGGGAACAGGAAAAGCTTGTGCTCGGCAACCTGGACGCCAAAAGGGACTGGGGCTTCGCGGGGGACTACGTGGAGGCGATGTGGCTGATTCTTCAGCAGCAGGAGCCGGATGACTACGTCGTATCGACCGGCGAGACCCACACCGTCCGCGAGTTCTGTGAGATTGCGTTCCGCTGTGCGGGCATGGAGCTGGAATGGGTCGGAAAGGGAATCGAAGAAAAAGGAATCGACCGGAAAACCGGTAGGGAACTGATTTCTGTAAGCAGCCGGTATTTCCGGCCGAGCGAGGTAAACCTGCTGCTGGGGGATTCCACAAAGGCACGGGAAAAGCTGAAATGGGCACCAAAAGTATCGTTTGAACAGCTGGCCGCCATGATGGTGGAAAGCGACCGGAAGGCTGCCGGAATCTGATCCGGCGATTTCAGAATACGGGGGCATGAACTTTGGAAACGAACAGCCGAATCTATGTGGCGGGGCACACCGGGATGGTCGGCTCCGCACTGACTCGGGGCCTGAAGCGTCAGGGCTACGAAAATATTGTCGCGCGGACCCATGCGGAGCTCGATCTGACGGATCAGGCCGCTACGGAACGGTTTTTCCGGGAAGAAAAACCTGAATATGTCTTTCTTGCGGCAGCCAGAGTCGGAGGCATCTGTGCGAACAGCACCTATCCAGCCGATTTTATCATGGAAAATATGATGATCGAATGCAATGTGATCCGGAGCGCCTACGCCGGCGGAATCAAAAAGCTGATGCTGCTCGGGAGCTCCTGCATCTATCCGAAACTGTGCCCGCAGCCCATCAAGGAAGAATACCTGCTGACCGGCGAACTGGAACCAACAAACGAGGCGTACGCCCTCGCAAAAATTTCGGGCATCACAATGTGCCGCTCCTACAACACACAGTACGGCACCAAATATATCTCCGTCATGCCGGCCAGCCTGTACGGCCTGAACGACCGGTTCGACTTCAACAATTCCCATGTGATTCCCGCTATGATGATGAAATTCTACCGTGCCGAACTTGAAAAGCGGCCGTTTGTCGAGCTGTGGGGCACCGGAACCCCGCTTCGGGAATTTCTTTATACGGACGATATGGCGGACGCCTGCATCAGCCTGATGAACCACTATGAAGGAAACGATTTCATCAATATCGGCTCCGGTCAGGAAATCAGTATCCGGGAACTGGCGGAAATCATCCGGAAAACGGTCGGGTATTCCGGTGAAATCGTCTTCGACCCCTCCAAACCTGACGGAACCCCCAGAAGGGTGCTGGACAACAGCAAGATTCTGCAAACCGGATGGCGCCCTCAGGTTTCGATCGAAGAGGGAATCCGGCGTGAATATCAGTTCTTTCTGGAAAACATTGCGCCGGGCCTTTTCCCCTGACCCGGAGAGCAGCCCCTGCGCCGGAACACCGATCCGGAGCAGGGGCTGCCTTTTGCCCGAAGCGCAGGTCATTCGGCGGATTCGTCCGGAATCTGACTCAGAACGTCAAGCTGAGATTTCAGAATTGCCTCCGACCTGAGCCGGTAATTGCTGACCTTCGCTTTCAGGTCGTCAAGGGAAAGCTTGATCTTATTTGCCTGCTGATAGGCTTCACTGATCAGCCTGTGGGAGGTGCTGTCCGCATCGTCGAGAATTTCCTTCGCTTTTTCATTGGCATTCCTGACGATTTCGTCGCCGGTATGCTGGGCGATAATCAGACAGTGCTGCATGGATTCCTCAATCGTTTTGTAATGATCGACTGTTTCCTTCAAAACGGAAATTTTGTTTTTCAGATCTTCAATCGTTTCTTCCTTTTCCCGGTAGTCCTCTTCGATTCTTCGAAGCGCCTCATCCACCTGTTTTCTGCTGTAGCCGTAAAGCACCGCCCCGCCGAACCGAAGCACCCGGATGTCATCCGAAAGATAATTCACTTGCACTCGCCCTCCTGCTGTTCTCCGATAGATATTATTCTGTATTATAATATTCCAGGAATGACGTAAGGTGAATTCTTTTTTCCCCTCTCATTTGCATTCGGCCGCAAAAAAACTTGTGAAAAAGTATTGACCTTACCGCAGCGGAAAGGTGTATGATTCTTTTCAGTGGAACCGGTGTTCACAAAAAGGAAAAGAGGTCGATTGCATGGAATATACCGTGAAAAAGCTGGCGCAGCTTTCCGGAGTCAGTTCCAGAGCCCTGCGGTTCTATGATGAAATCGGACTGCTGCCCCCGGCAAGGCTCAGTTCTTCCGGCTATCGGCTGTACGGCGAACGGGAAGTGGATCTGCTGCAGCAGATTCTGCTTTACCGCGAACTTGGTCTCAGTCTTGAGGAAATCAAACAGATTGTCACCCAGCCGGGCTTTGACGTTCTGACCGCTCTGGAAGATCACCGCGGGCAGCTTCTGGAGAGGCGGACAAGGCTGGATGAGCTTATTGAAAACGTGGAAAAAACCATCCGAAACGCGAAGGGAGAAGCATCTATGACCGATTCGGAAAAATTCGAGGGCTTCAAGCAGAAGCTGATAGAGGAAAACGAGCAGAAGTACGGGACGGAAATCCGTGCGAAATACGGTGAGGAAGCGGTGGAGCAGTCCAACCGGAAGCTGAAAGGCATGGCGGAAGAGGAATTCAGCCGGGCGGGTGCATTGGAAAAGCAGATGATTGAGCTCCTTCTCGAAGCATTGAAAACCGGTGATCCGGGAAGCGAAGCTGCACAGCGCGCGGCCGATCTTCACCGGCAGTGGATTTCGTTCTATTGGGCTAAGTACAGTAAAGAAGCGCACGCGGGCGTTGCACGCATGTATGTGGAAGACCCGCGCTTTACCGACTACTACGACAAATTCCAACCGGGTCTTGCGAAATTTCTAAGGGATGCCGTTTTAATCTATACCGGAGAGACACAGGCTTGATAAACACGGTGCGGAAAGCCCGCCTGAATACGGTAACGAACCGTATTCAGGCGGGCTTTGATTCTGTGCAAAAGGGGTTCCGATCCGTTTTCTGCCGCATTTACCGGCCGATTCTGCTCAGCGTGTCTTCGATCCAGTCGAAAATCCGGCAGTTTGCATACAGCTTTTCGCCCTCCTGACAGTGCTCCTCCGCCCCCTCTTCTGCCGTGAAAAGCAGATAGTCCTTCGGGCAGTTCAGCGCATCATAAAGGGTTTTCGCCTGACCGGGGAAATTGCCTTCCGCCTCGCTGTCGATCACGAGCGTCGGGCTGGTAATCTGGCCGGCAATGCCGCCCATGTAATAGTCCTTCGCTTTCAGGAAATAATCCTTCAGGCTTTTCGCCTGGAAAACATACATTCCGTGCTTCAGCGCCCAGTTCATCTGGACCACCGAATCCATTTGCTTTTTCATCATCGCTTCAAATTCGGCATCCGGCATTTGTTTAATATAGTTAAAATAGGTCTCCCGGTCGATCCCTTTCGGCCCGCGCGTTCCCATGAAATCGTAAACTCCGCTGTTTGCGACACAGGCAGCGGCGCGGTGGTCAAAGGCGGCGGCTCTCGGCACCAGATAGCCGCCCATGCTTTCGCCCCACAGAACAATCCGGTCCGGGGCGACGCCGAGTTCCCGAATCAGGTAATCCAGCACCGGAGTCACCACGTTTTCCCAATCCGGGCGGAACGGAATTCCTCTTGTACGGATCAT
>JAEWRF010000178.1 GCA_023460155.1 Bacillota bacterium
CCCGAGAGAAACGTGCACAGCGGCACGTCGGAAACCGTCTGGCGCAGGACCGAATCCTCCACAAGGGTGCGCACATGCCGAACCGTGTCCTCGTAGCTGTCCGGATGCTCGTAGCTTTCCAGACGGAAATACGCTTCCTCACGGAAGCCGTCCCGGTTAAAAACGGCAAAGTCGCCCGGCTTGAGCTCACAGATGTTCCGAAACACGCCGATTCCCGCCGTGCGCGCAGGCCCGAGTCCGAAAACCTCGCAGAGCCCCTCCCGGTCCAATACCGGATTGATGCCGGGGTATTCGAAAAGAGCCTTGATTTCGGAGCCGAACACCAGTCTGCCGCCGGTAAGCGAATAGAACAGGGGCTTTACGCCGAACCGGTCGCGGCAGAGAAAGCAACGCCCGCGGCGTTCGTCGTCCACGGCGAAGGCGAAAATTCCATTCAGCTTTTTCGCGCAGTCGGAGCCGTACCGTATATAGCATTTGAGCAGAACTTCGGTATCGCTGGAGGTTTCAAAAAGAAAACCGGACGCTTCCAGTTCGCGCCGGAGTTCCCCGCTGTTATACAGTTCCCCGTTGTACACGATTGTGTAGCGGTACCCTCCCGCGTACGCCGTCATCGGCTGTTTGCCGCCCTCCGGGTCGACAACGCAGAGCCTGCGGTGGGCAAAAGCCGCATGCGCGGAAACATGCACGCCGCTTTCATCCGGCCCCCGGTGCTTCAGCGTGCCGCCCATGCGCCGGGCGAGATGCGCCAATAACGGCGCCTCTTCGGTGAAATCGTCGTTATAGTCGCAAAATCCTGCAATCCCACACATATGGAGCCCCCCTTAAAAATTACTTTACCATATTATGTAAAATTCCCGGGAAGGTTAAAAAAGCCCTCCCCATTCGGGGAGGGTTCAAACCGTTGAAAAGTCCGCGGCTTTCGACTGCATGCATAGATTTCAACGAGCCGGAGCGGGGATTGCGCTTCTATTTTTTTTCTTTGGAGTCGCTTTTTTTCTTTTCTTCTTCTTTTTTTCCCTCTTCCGCCAGCTCGCTCAGGATCCGCTCGGCGGCCGTGCGGCGAGCATTTGCCTCAATGGAAAGCTCAATTGCCAGACGGGGCAGATCCGTTTCCCCCTGCAGGGCGGTGGACTTTACGCGTTCACAGACTTCTTTCAGAGCCGCTGACTGAGCGCTGCAGAAACTGTTGTACATTTCGCTTTTGGAGGAGTCCTCCAGCAGGATGCGCATCAGGGTTGCAATATCCTGAATGGAAAGCACCTGCTTGAGCATGCAGATCACGGTAAGCAGTGCAAGGTGATCGCGCGAATATTTTTTCTGTTCCGGCCTTGGCAGAATCCGGTCCTTGACATAATTGTTGATCATGCTGGAGGTCAGCAGGCTGGAATTTTCGTCCCGTTCAAACAGGCTGAGCTGCTTATCCATATAGGTCAGCACCTGGTCCATATACAGGTAGATTTCCGGGAGCCGGTCCCATTCTGCGCCGTTGTTCTCCTGTATTTTCTGTGCCCATTCCGAAATCCTGTCCGTTGCTTCGCTCATTTGGGCTCCTTCCTCCCCTGCCGTGCGCGCTCCTCCGCGAGGTAGCGGCTCGGCGGCATCCCCATGTATTTTTTAAATACCCTTGAAAAATAAAGTTGATCCGAAAAACCGGTGGAGTAGGCGGCCTCTCCCACGGTCAGCCCGCCGCCTTCCAGAAGACCTGCGGCCTTGTTGATGCGGTAGCGCATCAGGTACTCGTTGGGCGGCATGGAAAGGTGCTGCATAAACAGCCGGTACAGGTGGCTCCGGCTGATGCCGGCGCTTGCCGCCACGTTCCTGATCCCGATGTCGCCGGAATAGTTGTACTCGATAAATTTGATCGCCTTCTGCACGTAGTCGTAGCCGTTGTTGTGCGGTTCGGCGGAACTCCCGAACTGCTCCATCAGCGCGGCCAGAAACAGCAGCAGACCGGATTCCATGCGGGCCTCCTCCGGCGGACTGAACCCGGAGGAATTGCAGATTCCCACCAGAAGATCCCGGAGGCGGCTGTCCCGGTCATAGTGGAAAACGGGGTCGCCGGTCAGAAGACCGGTCTGTTCCATCAGCCGTTTGGCATCCGTACCGTTGAAGCCGACCCAGCAGTATTCCCACGGGTCGCCCGCGTCCGCCGCGTAGGAAACGATCCGCGACGGGACCACCAGAAAACCGTCGCCTGCAGAAAGCCGGAACACCTTGCCCCCGCTGGAAAATTCCCCGCGGCCGGAAATGACGTAATGAATGAGGTAGTGATCCCGGACGGCGGGCCCCCAGGAATGGCCGGGGCCGCAGTGCTGGATGCCGCCGCTGTAAACGGCAAGCCCAAGACTGCTGTGGAACGAGACCTTAAAGGACCTCCGGAATTCCTCGTTTGTCATGGTTCGGGAACACCTCCGTCCCTCTCGAATCTTTGTCTCTCATTATAATTCCTGCCGGCTTTCAATGCAATAAAAAACGGAATCACGCCGATTTTTTAATTGCAAAAAATTCCACAATCGGCTATAATAAACAGGACTCCTGCTTAAATTATGCAGGATTATTTAAAACTTAATCATGAACGACCGTGCCGGAGGCCCTTTTCTGGGATGGTCGGCTCCAGAAATGAAATGAGGTTGAAATATGCAGTCAAATATTCAGCTTTCACTGGTCGTTTTAATAACCGGCCTTGTAATCGTGTTTGCGGTGCTGGTCGGCCTTGTACTGATTGTCCGCGGCTATGGGGCCGCAATCCGCTCCCTGCAGAACCGGGCGGAGCCGAAAGCTTCGGACCGCGCGAAACCGGAAAAGACCGTTTCGCTTTCGACGGCGCAGACCGTTGTTCCGGCAGCCGAAACAGCGGCTGCGCAGGAAGGCGCGATCCCGGAAGAGGTTGTGGCTGCAATAGCCGCCGCGGTTTACAGCATGTTCCCGTCCGGAAAGGTGACGTCGATCCGCCGCGCTGCAGCTCCGGGCCGCTCCGCATGGGGCATGGCCGGCCTTCTGGAAGGAACACATCCGTTCTAAAGGAAGTATGTTGCTGCAAATCAAGCGAATGCGAAAGGAAGTCAGCAAGTGGATATTTTTTCTGCGTTTATCGAATCGGTTGTAAAAATTTTTCAGACCTCCGGTTTTGCCGGGAATGATTGGCGCAATTACGTCATGATCGGAATCGCCGCAATACTGATTTACCTTGCCATCCGAAAGCAATATGAGCCGCTTCTTCTTCTTCCAATCGCGTTCGGCATGCTGCTGGTGAACCTTTACCCCGCCATTATGGCGGCGCCGAAGGGCAACGAGGCGGGCGGTCTGTTCTATTACCTGTATCTTGGGGTAAAGCTCGGCATCTATCCGCCGCTTATTTTCCTTGGAATCGGAGCAATGACGGATTTCGGTCCGCTGATTGCCAACCCGAAGAGCTTTTTGCTGGGCGCCGCGGCTCAGCTCGGAATTTTTACGACGTTTATCGGTGCGGTCCTGCTTGGCTTTACCGCGAAGGAAGCGGGGGCAATCGGCATCATCGGCGGTGCGGACGGCCCAACGGCCATTTATGTCACGTCTCGCCTGGCCCCGCACCTGCTCGGCCCCATCGCCGTGGCGGCTTATTCTTACATGGCGCTGGTGCCCATTATTCAGCCTCCGATCATGCGGGCACTAACGACGCGGAAAGAGCGGATGGTGCGCATGGAGCAGCTTCGCCCGGTTTCCAAGCTTGAGAAAATTCTGTTCCCGATCATTGTAACGGTGCTGATTGCCCTGTTGCTTCCGGATGCCGCGCCGCTGATCGGCATGCTGATGATGGGGAATCTTTTCCGCGAAAGCGGAGTGGTGGAGCGGATCTCCAAAACGGCTCAGAATGAACTGATGAACATAATCACGATTTTTCTCGGAACCACGGTGGGAGCTACCGCCACGGGCAGCCTGTTTCTTTCCTGGGGAACCATCAAGATCGTCATTCTCGGTCTTCTGGCGTTTTCCATCGGTACTGCCGGAGGTGTCCTGTTCGGCAAGCTGATGTGCCGCATGACCGGATACCGGGTCAATCCGCTGATCGGTTCAGCCGGAGTTTCCGCCGTCCCGATGGCGGCCCGCGTTTCGCAGAAGGTCGGGCAGGAGGAAGACCCCGGGAATTATTTGTTGATGCACGCGATGGGTCCGAATGTTTCGGGTGTGATCGGTTCCGCCGTAGCGGCGGGCGTCCTGCTCAGTATTCTGGGGTAATCGCTTCGGGTTTATAACGCCCGCATGCCGCATTTGAAGGCATACGGGCGTTTTGTATGCCTGCGTGAGGGCTTCTTTTCCTGCATGCCTTCCTATGATTTTTAGGATTGCATATCTGGAATTTGCTATTCCCCTGTTTTTATTGTACAATAAGGCCAATGACAAAGCTTACAGAGAGGGCGCTGATCCGCCCAATTTTTATTGTTTGGCGGTGAACTATGGAAAACTTACAGATGCTCGACCTTCGGCGAAAGGTTTTGGAAAAGGAATTCAGCCGAATGAATCCGCAGCAGCGCGACGCGGTTTTTTCCGTGGAGGGGCCCCTTTTGATCCTTGCCGGCGCGGGAAGCGGAAAAACGACAGTATTGGTTAACCGGATTGCAAACCTGATCCGGTACGGCGACGCCTACCAGTCGGAGATTCTCCCCGCCCTGTCCGAGGAGGATGCGGCGGAGCTGCGGCGTTTCTTGGAAAAGGACGAGCCGATTTCTCCCGAGACAAAGAAAAAGCTCGCGGTTGATCCCTGTCAGCCGTGGCAGATTATGGCGATTACGTTCACAAACAAAGCGGCGGGAGAGATGAAAAACCGTCTGTCCGCGCTTCTGGGGGAGTCCGGCGACGAGGTGTGGGCCTCCACGTTTCATTCCACCTGCGCTCGCTTTCTGCGGCGCGAGGCGCAGGCCGCGGGGTACACCAACCATTTTACCGTTTACGATACGGATGATTCGAAGCGGGTCATGAAGGAATGCATAAAGCAGCTGGGCATCGATGAGAAAAAGCTCTCCTGCAAGGCGATTCTGGCCGAGATTTCCCACGCGAAGGACAACCTGACCGGGCCGGGCGAATTTCAGCGCGCGGTGGGAACCGACGCGCGGCTTCAGCAGATCGGGCAGGCCTATCAGCACTATCAGGCCCGTCTGAAGTCGTCGGACGCCATGGATTTCGACGACCTGATCTACAACGCCGTTCTGCTGTTTCAAAATGTGCCGGAGGTGCTGGAACGGTATCAGAACCGCTTCCGCTATATTCTGGTCGACGAATATCAGGATACCAGCCACGCCCAGTATATGCTGGTCCGTCTCCTTTCCCAGAAGCGGCGCAATCTTTGCGTAGTGGGGGATGACGACCAGAGCATTTACAAGTTCCGCGGGGCGACCATCGAGAATATTCTGAGCTTCGAAAAAACTTTTCCTCGGGCGAAGGTGATCCGCCTTGAGCAGAACTACCGCTCCACCAAAACAATTCTGGATGCGGCGAACGCGGTGATCGCGAACAACGCGAACCGCAAGGGGAAAAAGCTCTGGACGCAGAACCCGCAGGGCGGCCTGATCGGCGTACGCACTGCGCTCAACGAACAGGACGAAGCGGATTACATAGTCCGGAAGGTGCAGGATGGGGTCGCGGCAGGCCGCAGCTATTCGGATTTTGCGGTTCTTTACCGCATGAACACACAGTCGAACGTACTGGAAAAGGTGTTTACAAAATCCGGGGTTCCTCACCGGATCATCGGCGGGCACCGATTCTATGACCGGAAGGAAATTCAGGACATGCTCGCCTATCTGCAGGTGATCAACAATCCTGACGACGACGTACGGCTCACGCGGATCATCAACCGGCCGAAGAGAGCGATTGGGGACCGTACCATCGCGCAGGCTTCCGAGATCGCGGCGCGGGTGGGTGAAAGCCTGTTCACGGTCATCCGGGACGCGGGGGAATTCGAACCGCTCAAACGGTCCGCCCTGAAGCTGCAGCAGTTCTCCGCCATGCTTCAGGAACTGATTGATCTCTCGCAGGACGGAAAAACCGGTCTGAACGACCTGTACCGGGCCGTGCTGGAGAAAACCGGATATGTGGAAGCCCTGCTTGCCTCCGGAGAGGAGGACGCGCAGGATCGTGCGGACAATATCCGCGAGCTTTCCTCCAACCTGCTCAAATATGAGGAGGAAAACGGAGAGAACGCGGAGCTTTCCGGATATCTCGAGGAGGTCTCTCTTCTCACCGATATCGACAATTACGACGCCTCGGCCGACAGCGTGGTCATGATGACGATGCACTCCGCAAAGGGCCTCGAATTCCCCGTGGTTTTTCTGCCGGGCTTTGAAGAGGGAATTTTCCCCGGCATGCAGGTGCTGTATAACCCGGGAGAGATTGAAGAGGAGCGCCGGCTCGCCTATGTGGCCATCACGCGTGCAAGGGAAGAGCTCTGCATTCTTCATGCCGACAGCCGCATGCTGATCGGAAACAGCATGCGGAACATGCCCTCGCGCTTTCTGAAGGAAATTCCGGAGGAGCTTCTGGAATGCACCCGGGCGCGTGAGTGGGTGAAGCCGAAACCGGGTACGGCGGTTCCATCCTCCGCGCGTGAGGCCCGCATCGCTTCAGCGGAAGCGGCGCGAAGCTTCGGCGGGGCGCGCAGCGCCGCATCCGGAACGGCGGGAGAATCGTTCCGCGCGGGGGACGGGGTCTCCCATAAGGTGTTCGGCCCGGGTGTAATCCTTTCGGCCAACCGCATCGGCAACGACACTTTGCTGGAAATCGCGTTTGAACGCGTCGGCACTAAAAAGCTGATGGCGAATTTTGCCAGACTGCAAAAGCTATAAAAAAGCCCCCGTCTGACTCTGTCAGGCGGGGGTCAGCCGTTATTCCTTGCTGTGGGCTTCGCAGTGAGAATCGGAAGCGACGTCGCTGACCTTCGGCGGGAAAAAGTCGGCCGTCGGAAATTCGATTCGGCGGAACATCTCCCGGGGGCTGTCGGATGTAGGCGCGCATTCCTTATCCGGGATGCAGAAGTCGTATGCCGGGATCAGCATGGGGATTTCCCGCACAAGCTGCACGATGGTGAACAGGCCGATGGTTGCATAAACGGAATGGCAGCAGCTGTAGTCAAATTCCGAGCCGTAAAGGCCGCTGATGCTTTCCGGAATGCGGCTGCAAAGGTCTGATCCCTGCGGGGGACGTTCGCAGATTTTTGCCGAAAGGCCGATCGGCTCCGAAACCTGCGCTACGGCTTTCGGCAGAACCTTTCCGGTGCAGAGTTCCACGTCCGGATCCTCGTCGGAGCCGGAGACGAACGTTTTCACGTTTCCTTCACTCCCGTACAGGATCACGCGCTTGTTGGCGAGGGCAATCCCGTGCAGTACAGCCGGGCAGGCGGTCTGCGGGCCAAAAATGTCGAGGCAGATGTCAAAGAAAAAGTTCATGTCAACCGCGAAGAAGCCCTGGTTGAAGGGTACCGCTTCCAGATGAAGAAAAACTTTGATAACCTCGGCGCTCCGGATCCGGACATTGCATGCCTGTTCGATTACTTCATGCTTATCCGGGGTAAAATAGACCCGCAGGTCTTCGAGGTATTCCTTTGAACAAGGATATACAAGGTATAAACAGTTTTGATTTCCCTTCGCCGCAAAACGACACAAGCTAAAGGTAAAAGGGTGAAAAAAAGAACTCTAATTTGAATTCGTCCGGTCTGGCGCCTTTTTCCTTGCTATAAATGACTTTGTCAATTACGGACTTCAGCAGCTCGTTCCGTTCCTGCGGCGTCGCTTTGTCGTAGATCTCCAAAACGTTTGTGATTGCTGCGAATTGGGCCTCTGGATCCGGCTCCCTTAATTGTTCAAGAAGTCTTTGCTCGGTAATGTCCAGGGATTTTAATCGATCGGTTAATAGCTTTTGTCTGGAAAGATATACCTCAATTGTATAGACTCCTTGCTCCAATAAATCGCGGAGCTTGTCGATTTGATGTTGAATTGTTTGACGCTCGGCGGTGATCCCCTCAATAGCGTCCTTCCTGCCGTCTGGAAGGACGTCAACGGTCTCGGACCGTATTTCCGATCGAATACTCTTTAATCGGTCTCTGAGGGCCTCTAGGACAGCACTCTCGACGATAGGAAGCGAACTGGAGACCATGCAGCCGCGTTTTACGCAACCGAGAAAAGCGCCTCCCTTTCGTACTACTTGCCGCTGCATCGGTGCTCCGCAGTGCGCACAGAAAATCAGCCCCGCAAGAGGATTTTCTAATTTGCCGGTATTCGCTGGCGGGTGCGTATGCTTAGCAATGATTTCCTGAGCCCGGGAGAATAGATCTTCGTCGAGGATTGGTTTGTGAATGCCGTCGACCACGGTCCATTTTTCACGGGGATGGTAGACGTACAGGGTTTTTCGGTTGCCCTTAGCGCCTTTTTTGATCTGTGTTTTTTGGTTCCATACGATTTTCCCGACATAAGTGGGATTTTTCAGAATTTTCATAACTGAAATGCGCACAAACCGTTCCGATCGGCGCGGCTTCGCTCCCAGAGCGTTGACCGTGTCGGCGATACGCTGGCAACCGTAACCGTTGTTCACGTAAAGATCGAACATCATGCGGATAATCTTCGCCTCGTCGTCGACAATCTCCAGCGTGGGGCATTTATCAATCCAGATCCTCCGATAGCCGTAGGGGGCGTTTGCAATGTAGCCACCGTCCTCGATCGTGCGCTTGATCCCGCGCTGCATCCGGCGCTTGATGGCCTTCAGCTCCTGGCGAGCCATAAATGTTTCAAATTCAGAATAGGTCTCGTCAATGTCGTTGTTAAGGTCATAGATCTTCCGCGGCGTAATGATTTTTGTGCCGGCGGCTTTCAATGTTTCAAGGATAATGCCCTGGTCGCTCATGGCTCCGCGGCCGAGACGATCGATGTCCATGCATAGGACACCTTCATATTTGCCCTTTTCCACATTTTCCAGCAAGCGCAGCATCTCCGGCCGGGCATAAAGCGACTCGCCGGAAACGACCTCTTCATAGATGTCATTCTCATTGACCGCAAGGTTATTCTTAGCCGCAAATTCCAGCAGCGTTTCCCTGTGCCTTTTCAGCGTCTCGTCGACCGTATCGGTCAGTTCCTCTGCGCGGGATTTCCGAAGGTATATTGCATCCATTTTTTTCACCTGCCTGCTAAGAGTAATCCCCGCACTGAAAAGCACGGGGATAAGTATTATGTTCGCGAACTTAATATGGTCGAAGATGTAGATTGCGGAGAGACGGTGCTCGGTGGGGGAGTTTTCCCTTTGTTTACTGAATAGAAAATAAATGCACCGAGCGATATTGCAAAGACGAGGGAGCCTATGACAATATATTTTTTGGTGATTTCGCTTTTGGTTGCCAGGCAGTAAATGATATAAATGATGCCGACTATGGCCGTGGGAATCCATGCATAAAGGGCAATGAATACGATTATGCATATAATTATTCCATAAAAGAGCAATGACCCGATTGGTCCAAAATGCGGGACGGACTTTGATGAAGACGATCCGCCCGACGATGATCTCCATGAGATACCGGTGCCGGGGATCCCGAATGATTTCGTTCTTCCGCTTTTGGAATTGACGGTATAGTGTGCTCCGCGAACTCCTCCGGTAAGGCCAACGCTTTTTTTATTAATGTTTAGTTTTATACCCTTGCCAAGTTTAATGCTTTTTCGAAACCGCAGAGACATTTACGTTCCCCCTCAATCTTAATTGACATTGTTCGACAATGGCATATAATAAGAACTGAAGAGTGCGGAAACGCTTTTCACTGTACGGCCGTCCGCTATTCGCAGTAGCGGGCGGTTAATTTTTTGGCTGTGTCTGCGCTTAATTTTCGAAAGACCTGCAACCTTAAAAATTTCATTTAATAGAAAAACATATTGCAAAACCTGTTTGATGGGTGTATCATCAAATTATCGCTACAGAACAACCGTTCTTTTTGTCACGGAAATGCGGGCGAATGCGAGGGAGTATTAGTGGATGCAGAGTATGAAGCGGATTTCGAAGCACTATTGAATCAGGCAAGCAGCAGCTCCAAAACGCTGGAAAAGGCATTTATGGTTTCCCTTGATGCTCAACCAGAAAGCGCAGGTAATCCAGAGCTTGTTTCTTTTTCTCCGTCGGCAGCTTCCTAAAAAGGTCAAGGTTTTCATCGAACAGCCTGTCATGCTCAATGACGGGCTCTTTTTTTTGCTCATTTTCCAGAAGGTAATCGACTGTCACGCCATAGTGTTTTGCAAATTTTACAAGGGTTTCGTTATCCGGCTGCCGTTTGCCGGTTTCATAAAGCGAAATTGTGCTTTCGGCAAGGCCAAAAAATTTCCCGAAATCGCGCATGGACATTTTCTGCTGTTTTCTTAATTCTCTCAATCGGATCATTCGAATACCTCATATAGGAATTACTCTGATTTCATTGCTTTTCTTGATGCTCAACCAGGAACCGAAGATATTCCAAAGCCTGTTTTTTCTTTTCCGTGGGAAGCTTTCTGAAAAGCTCTAAATTTTCATCATACAGCTTGTCGTTTTGGGCGACGAACTCATTCTTCTGCTCTTTTCCAAGAAGATAATCAACAGTCACATGAAAATATTCTGCAAATTTTACAAGTGTTTCGTTGTCGGGTTGACGCTTCCCTGTTTCGTATTGGCTGATTGTGCTCTCTGCCAAGCCGAAAGCGTTCCCAAGTTCTTTCATGGTTATCCCTCTTTGTCGGCGTAGCTCGCGCAATCTATTCATATTAATCACTCCGAACTCATTATAATCTTCACAATTAGCAAAGTATAGATAACTTCACAAATAGAACAGAAACACTTGACAATATGAGAAGTATGCGCTATTATTTATTTGAACTTCACAGAATGAATAGAAATGAGGTGGAATTGTGCGAGCATATCTAAAAAAATCAAGGAACAGCCGTAATCTAACCCAGCAGGAAATTGCAAATTCACTTGGCATTTCGTTAAGTTACTATTGCTTGATTGAAAGTGGAGAACGTCAAAAAGATATGAACCTTCTTATGGCAAGTAAGCTGTCAAAGGTACTTAACGTTCCGCTGGAATCAATTGTTCAGGAAGAAGAAAAACTTACTCAGATGAGCGCGTAGGGAGGAATTTCAAAATGTTTGGGATAGTTACGGTTGATAAGGTCTTTGGAAAGTCTTGGTTTGCCGGATTCGATCGCGAAGGAAGCCCGACCTACATCACTGCCTTTGTCGGCAAGTTTTGCAAGGCCTATAAAACAGAAAAGCGCGCCCAGGGTCAGCTTGATCGAATTCTTGCCTTTGACGCAAAATGCGGGATCGATTGCCGTGATACTTATTCCATTGAAACGATTATTGAAAAAAACGAATCCAACGGGTGTCAATTATTAGGCATAGGCGGGCACGGAATTTGTTCAGCCTCGGAATGATTCTATTATTACATAAAAAGAAGGGAATATCCATGCCGCAGGAAAGCCGAAATATCTATCAAATTGCTCGTGAGAGTGCCGGAATGACGCAGGAACGGGCAGCGGAACGAATTGACGTTTCTGTCGAAAGCCTTCGGGCCTACGAATCCGGGCGCAGAATTCCTCCCGGCGACGTGGTGATCCGGATGGTTGATATCTACGATGCCCGGTACCTCGCCTATCAGCACCTAAAGGCCGAGGAGGTAGGGCGGCGATTTCTTCCGAAAGTTGAGTTTCGGGACCTGCCCTCCGCGATTCTTCGGCTCCAAAAGGAAGTCAATGATTTTCTTAAGCGCCGCGATCAGCTGATCGACATCGCGTCGGATGGAATTATCTCTGCCGACGAGAGGCCGGCGTTCGACGAGATTATGAAAGAGTTGGACGATATCGTTGCCGCTATTATGTCGCTGGAGTGCGTCAAGCCCCACGAATAGGACAATCGGATCCCAACATAAAATCAATCGGAGGCGAGGATATGCGCGATCGGGGTCAGCCGACAATAGTTATTCATGAGCGCCCCGGGACGCCGGAGGAGGTTGCCGAGAACCGCGAACGGCTGCGGTGTGTCTGTGAAAAAATCCAAAGCCGGATTGCAGGTCGACCGGTACATGTTGAACTCGTATGGCCCCCGAAGGATGTCTGGATGAAAAGCGGCAGCTGAATACATAAAGGCAGGACGTTTAAACTCGCAAAGGCGGACAAGTTGAAAATTTTAGCGCGGAAGCGCGGAAGAGGGATAAGGTCATGGAGTTTTTAAACGATGCTCACCAGGACTTTTTCGAGAAAATGGTTGCGCGAACCAGAACGCAGGATGATCCGTATCGCAAGGCGCTGTTTTATGCGCTGGGGCTTACCCGCGAGACGCGTGCCAACATTGATGATGTCTATGACTTTGCGGAACACTGCCCGCGTTTCAGTGCGATTCGCAAGGGCTGGCAGACCAGCACCAGCGCAAAGGTGACGCGCCTGGCCTTTAACCTTTACAACGGCTACAACGGAAACCGGTCTGATGCTCAAAAGTGGTATTCTCCCTATGAGCTTTTCGGGGACGGACTTATGGAATACATGTTTGAGGCCGTGCGTCTGCTTTACCCTCATTATTCTGCCGCCGAGACGGAATCGTCAAGACGTTTTGAGCGTGAATTGTTAAAGGAGACGGAAAGCTGATGGAAATACCAGAAATCATTAAAGCGCTTAAAAGAAATATGGTTGAAACTGGCAGCTTGATCTGCATCGGTTGCGGGCGGGAACACAATTGTTCTACTCATGGCTGCGCAATTATGCGAGAAGCTGCCGATGCGCTGGAACTGCTGAATCTCCGCACCGCCCCGGAAAACAAACCTATTAAGGAATTCAAGGTTGGGAGCATTGGGTATTCGGTGTATCCCAGTAAGGAGGAAGACCCGCCGCTTACGTTGGAACGGCTCAAAAACATGCATGGTGAAGCCGTGTGGATTAAAGAGATTGGCGAAAACCACGTTGAGTGCTTACAGTTTGATTGTTTTAAGCCGGCCACCTACCACATGGGTGATGATGTACGGTTTAACCAGTTTGGCACAAACGTTGGAATTATTTGGTGGGTATGCAAATATGGCAAAACTTGGCTTCCATACGCCAACAAGCCGGAAGGAGGGTCAGTATGCTGAGCGATAGCCAAAAGCTAACGATCAAGGTGGCGATTCGCCGTGCCCGGGAAAACGGTACGGAGACCGAAGAGATCCGGAAGCTTTCCGCCGGCATGAGCATTTCGGAAGAGGAGATCCGCGCGGAGGTGGTCAAAGTTCTGGGCGCGCCGCAGTCTTCTGCGCCCGCTCCAGCTTCTCAACCGCAGCTGGAAAAGAGCTCAACTCCGCAAATAGGGCTGCGTACTGCAAAGATCTGGACGGATCAGGTGATCGCGCAGCTGACCTTACTTCGCAATGAAGGGAAGGGCGCTGCCGAAATCGCCAAAGTTTTAGGAATGAATAGAACCCAAGTTTCGAACCAATTGTACCGCATGTCGAAAAGCGTAAAATCCGCAAAGACCTCAAATCCCGCTTGCCCGGGAGATGAAGCTGTTTCCCCGAAGGCCGCTGACGCAGTGGTGAATCTGCGGCCACCGTATGACCCGCAAGCGGAAATAATGAATTATGCGAGGCGGCTCCGTGAGGATTGTGGAGCCCGGATCCTGCTGATTCAGATTAATCCGGCCGCAGGATGGGCAACGGTTGACTTTGGCATTGACCAAAAGCAATTCATGGTCAGTTTCGCGGAAAAAAGAGAGGTTCCCCATGAATGACCTGTGCCGGGGTTGCCGGTGCGTCTCATGCCGGAACCGTGAAACCCACGGGTGCATTTTTTATCCGGATTTACCCTGTAAGACTTGCATCCGCGGAGCGAGTAAGCAGTCGATCCGCGTAATGGGCTGTAAAGGTGTGGAACCTTTAGAAGTTAAGGGGGTTGAGGCGAAATGCAGTACAGAACCTTGCGGTGTTACATGATGCTCTGCCGGCATTTAAACGCAACGCCGACATGGTACGGCCTGAAGGTGTTCGACTCCTGTTGGCGGAGGCATTTTGGGAGGCGAATTGCGTGATATTTTCAGTTCCGCCCTGCAAGGGCTGTGGTAAGCGTTCGCTGGGCTGTCATTCTGGGTGTGCTGAGTGGGATGCCTGGAAGGATGCAGAAAACCGTAAGAATTCGGATCTGCGGGCGTCGCTGAAAGCAGATCGAGACTATAAGGCACGGCAGGCAGCTAACAGTGAGAAATTCCGGAAGCGGATGAAGGTTTGGTAGGGAGGACGAAAAAATGTATTCATTGACGGTTATGATGGGCCGCATGGTCGAAGACCCGGAGCTGCGGCATACGCCGAACGGCGTCGCGGTATCTTCGTTCCGGATCGCAGTCGATCGATCTTATAAAGTCAACGGTGAAAAATCAACAGACTTTTTTACCGTTATCGCATGGCGCGCAACGGCGGAGTTTGTCTGTAAGTATTTTCGAAAAGGGAAGCCGATTCTTGTCCAGGGCAGTTTTCAGAACCGAACTTACCCCAAAAATGACGGGAGTAAAGGATATGCTACGGAACTGATCGCGGACGAGATCCACTTCACTGGCGACAGCTCCGGGAAAGAAGAGCGGTCTCTTCCGGATTCGCCGCCGGAGCGTAAATCAGCAGCAAAGACTGGATCTGATGCGCCGGAGGGGTTTGACGAGGTCCCCAGCCCTTCGGATGACGATCTACCGTTCTGATCGGAGGTATGTGTATGCCGGATCTGGATGGAAGAGGAAATCGGCGGATTCCCCGGTATTTTGAAAATATTGACGTGTTGGTTGTGCAGGATGGTTTCGGCCGGACGATCGACATCTATAGCGCAAAGGTGCTCGCGCGGAAGTGGCTTTCCCTCGGAAAAGAGGGCTTTTCGGACCGATACGGTTTTCCCTGGGAACCTTCTGAACTTTTAAAAAACAGGGTGCGTATGCACCAGTAGGATGTGATGGACGTGAGGGACGAATTAATTGCCGTCTTGCGTACATATGGCAATGCAGATGATTTTTCGGAAAAGTCGGACGAGCAGCTGACGAATATGATCACTGGGTATCAGAAAAAGAATGCCCAGAAGGGGTATAGCGGGGCTTGCCCGTATTTCGTTGGCGTTCGGCCGTCCCAATACGCGGCGCGGCAGTGGGAAATCGGTTGCAGTCGTAAGTTGCCGATCGATCATTCGCCCCTTGAAGGAAAGCATTGGGCCCTCGAGTGCGCCCATCATTGCTTTTTCTATCTGATAGAGACACGGGATTATTATAATACCCCGTTGGGGTGCCGATTTTATAGCGAAGCGCAGAAGGAAGGAAAGAACGTGAAACAGAAATATGTCTGCAAGTGCGGAAAGGTCTTTGAAAAGGATTCAAGCTCTGACACGACCGGATTCCGGCTCGGCCTTGATCTTTACAAGCCTGGGCATGAATGTTACGGCTGTCATTTTGTCGTTCCGGTTGAAGAAGGCTATCCGGCAAAACTGGCGGATTATGAATGCCGCGCGAGTAAAAAGGTCACTTACGCGACGACCGCGGACATTCCACGAACCAGAGATTCGTTCCATGTTGCCCACGTCAATACGCTGGACATGGATTTCGCACGCGAAGTGTGGAATTATTCGCGCGGATTGGACGGACTTGATGACAACCGAAACAAAATGGATCTTCGCGGTACGCTATATCGGCCGGACGGCCGTTTCGATTTGGGGCTTTATTTTTCCAAAACAAAAGCCGGAATCGCGTCATACTGCGCAATATCGGACAAGTTCTTCGCCGGCGGAGCCTCCCGTCCGGGCATGACGGAAGAACAGGAAAAGGATATCGTCCTTCGGCAGATTCGCGAGTCAATCGAAGCCGCCAAAAACCCGCAGACGGTGGCAATGACCGATCATTCTGTGTCCGATTCTGTCCAGGAGGAGCGCAGCATAGACCGTATTACGCTTGAAATCAATTTCTATAAGGCTCAAACAGCACAGAATATCATCGAAATCGGAAAGCGACTGCTGGAGGCGAAACAAAAGCTGCCTCACGGCGAATGGCTCCCCTGGTTGCGGGATAAGGTGCAATTTTCGGTTGTGTCTGCCCAAAGGTTTATGAAAATCGCCGAGGAGTTTTCAAATGCGTCACCGGTGACGCATTTGCCCTATACAAAACTGCTTGCCCTGCTTCAGGTACCGGAGTCTGACCGGGATGAATTTATCCAGGCGACCCATCTGGTTAATGGGCAGGAAAAGACGGTTTCCGATATGTCCCGGCGCGAGCTGGATCAGGTCATTAAAGAACGCGACGATGCTCTCCGCTCGGCTGATGAACTGCAAAAGGCCTGCGATGAAGCGCAGAAAAAGGCCTCTGAAGCGTTAAGCCAGCAGGGAAAGAACCTTGAAAAGTATTTGACTGCTATGGAAGAATTGCGGACCTCTAGGGGCCGCATGAATGCTATGAAGGACGCGCAGAAGGAGAATCTTGAAAAAATTCGCAAGTTGGAGGAACAGGTTCAGGAATTTGCATCGCGTCCGGTCGAGGTTGCAGTGCAGCAACCTTCGATTTCGGAAAAAGTGAAGCTGCGCAAGGAAGGCGAAGATTTAGTTCGCGCGGAATACGAACCGAAATTACAGGAGCTTCGCAACCAATTAGCTAAAGCAAAAATAACGGTTATGACGGATGCCAGCCTTGACCGGAAGTCTATTATTTCCGCTGCGGCTTCCTTCCGTGATGCGCTGAATGCCGCCTGGGATAATTTCAGCGTGATTCTTCAGCTCGCGCCGGGAGAAGTCGCCTTACAGGTAGGCGACGAATGCGTGAGACATGTCCAGGGAATTGTTGCAGAAATCATTAAGACGGCTTCATTGGTGCAGAATGACGCTTTGCTGGACGAAGACGCCGAACTGCCGCCGGAAGACGGGATGGAAGGATAGATGGATCCCATGCCGAAAAACGGTCTGATTCGGGTGGAGCCTTGCGTTTCGAAATGCCGAGGGCTATGTTGTGTAAATTGCTGCGGCAAAGCGCCTGCTGTGCACGTGTGTGGACCGGAATATTTCACTTTCCAGCAATATGACCGTGCCTGTTGTTGCAATTGTAGGTGGAACAAGCCGAAGGATTGCATGTTATTGCAAGGAAAAACGCGTGCGAAATGGGGGAGCGAGAATGGCTAAATCTTATTTTGAGCAGAAATGCCGTATTTGCGGCTGCGACTGGAACCATGCCTGTAATGATCGCGATTATTGGTTTGCCGAAGATCTGTGCAGCGCCTGCGCTGAGAAAATGAGACCCATCTTGTTCAATACCTCCATGGTTCAAGCGATTCTGAACGGAAGAAAAACCACTACCCGGCGGGTAATTAAGCCACCAGTTGAAGTGCATGATTGCACGGATGGGATTTTCGTTACGCGTCCTATAAAAGTGGGCGGGGAATATTGCCGATTTGCCCCATATGAACCGTTCCAGACCGGTGACGTTCTCTATGTGCGGGAAACATGGGGAATTTCAAACTTTGACGAAGGCGAAAGCACAATGACTGTCCAGTACAAGGTTGATGATACAGTTTCCAACGTCGTTTTACCGCCGGATAAATTTCAGAAGTATTATGACAGCATGACAGGAGCAGAACCGGACTGGCACCCATCAATTTTCATGCCTAAAGAGGCCGCCCGCATTTTCCTGCGCGTGAAAGGCGTCCGGGTTGAACGGTTATATGACATTACCGAGGATGGAGCAAAAGCCGAAGGATTTAACGCAATGTTCTATAAGGGCGATATAAAGGACTGCCCCGATATGGAATATACGGCTAAAGATGAATTTTTGCTTTTGTTTGAAGAAACCCTTGGTAAAAAAGGACCGGAAATTTGTGGGGGGAACCCGTGGGTGTGGGTTCTTTTGTTTGAAAGGTGTTGATGAAAATGAAAGATTCGAATTCTCCGTCTAAAGGATATTCCGGCTTTTTCTATGTCCGCTGCCCCATCTGCGGGGTGGAACGCGGATTTTGTACCAAAACCCCAACTTCGCAGGCATATTGCAGGAGCTGCGGCAACAGCATTGATCTTTCCGAAGGGCTTAGCAGCGTTCATTTTCGTTGTGAATGCGGTATGGATCTTAAGTGTCGTACAAATATCACGGACCCAATTTTTGACCTGCCGTGTATTGAATGCGGATCCCCAAATACTGTGGAATACATACGCAAGCAAGGACGCTATAAAGGCGTTTCTTTCTCGGGAAAGCGGAAACGGAAAAAGATATGCGTTTGAACATGCCGGATTGAGCTCAGGAAAGGAGTGTGCCCGGAATGGACGATAAAAAATACAATCATAAAATGGTGATCATTACGGAATCGGATTGCCGCGACGGCGTCGGAAATGAGATGGGGAAAACTGTTCTGACCCTGAGAATGGTTTTTACGGCCGGCGACGACCGCGGAAAGGAAATCACGAAGATTTGCGCTTTCGAAGGAGATCCACCGGAATTTCTTCGCCGGGAGATGCTTCGGTTGGGCTTTCTGGTGTCTTCGGCGTCCCGCTTGAAAAAAATAGCTCCTCAGTTATCCGGAATATTGGCACGGGTGTCGCTGGCTCAGGACGGCGGCACTTCACGTGTTTATATCGATGACTATTTCGGCAGGGATAATCCAGTAAAATATGCAGTAAAAGGGTGATTCCATGGACCTAAGCAAAATTCCAGAGGAATTGATTCAACGGAAACAATGGGTTTGTCACCGATACCCGAATAAAATGCCTTTAAGCCCGTGGCTTGGACCCGATGGCAGCTTGCCTCCCGCGAAGGCGGACGATTTCACTACCTGGGGGACTTATGATCAAGCCCTGCACGCCATAAGATCCTACGGCGCGGTAGGGCTTGGGTTTGAGTTCGCAGATGGTATCTGCGGGGTTGATATTGACCACTGCATTGACGACGGGGACCTGAATGATTTCGCAAAGGAGATCATCGACCGGCTGGAAAGCTATACGGAGATTTCGCCGAGCGGAACAGGAGTACATATCCTTTGCAGGGGGAAGCTGCCGAACCGCGACGGACGGAAGAACCCGATGCTGCATCTGGAAATGTATGATTCAGCCCGCTATTTTACCGTGACAGGGAACGTCCTGTGTGATCAGGACGGAATAGTTTATCCGCTGCGGGAATGTACGGGCGAATTGGACGAAATCCATCAGAAGTATCTGACCCGGAGCGAAATGAAGCAGACGCGTCTGGGGGAAGCCCTTGGCAATGCGCCGGAGCCGGCTGGAAGTTCGGATCCTGCCCGCGCTGTTCGGCAGGATTCCGGGGAAAACGTCCGTGATTTGTCAGATCAGGAGATTCTGGAAATCGCGTTTCGTTCGCGCAATGGGGACGAAATGAGACGTCTCTATAACGGCGATTGGAACGGGTCAAAATATCCGTCTCAAAGCGAGGCGGATTTCGCGTTTGCCGGCCACTTGGCCTTTTGGTTCAACTGTGACCTTGACCGCATGGACCGGGTTTTCCGGGAATCGAAGCTCTTCCGCAAGAAATGGGATCGTTCTGTGGGCGGTGGAATGACCTACGGTCAATATACGCTTACGCATGCCGCAAATGGCAAGGAGAAGACTTTTGTCCCTTTGGATCGGAAACGGCCGGCAGAGGAAATTCCTCTCCCTGAGCCACCGCCTGAGCCCACACGACATGAAGCTGCTGCTACTCCTCCTCCGCCTCCTTCTCCGGAGGGGCGGCCCTGCGACCCCGAGATTATTGCCGACGCCCGGCTATATACGCTTGACGATACCGGAAACGCGTATCGTTTTAGAGACGCATATTCCAAAGAAATCAAATTCGATCACATAAACAAAATCTGGATGTACTGGACAGGCCAGCGTTGGTGCGAAGATCAGACAGGGGAGGTTAAGCGTCGGGCTGACGAGCTGCTAGAAAGGATGCGAAAGGAAGCCGAGCCAACCGACGATCGGGAAGGAAATGAGACCCTGATGAAGCATGTGCGCCGGACGCGATCCAGCAAGGCAAAAAAAGCAATGATCGAGGAAACCGAGCACCTTCCGGGAATACCGATCCTGCCGAACGAGCTGGACCGATATAAGGACGCGCTGAATGTGCGGAACGGGATTGTGGACCTTAAAACGGGGAAGTTGCGTCCGCATGACCGCCGGCTGAAGATGTCGATGCTGGCGGACGTTGAATATGTGGAAGGCGCAGAGTGCCCGCAATGGCTGAAATTTTTGGACGAAATAACACTGTGGGATAAAGAACTGCAAAACTATATCCAGCGAATGGTCGGCTATTTCTTGACGGGATCGACATCGGAACAATGCCTGTTCTTTCTTTATGGCACTGGGTCGAATGGGAAGAGTACCTTCGTGAATATGATCGGTTCTCTGTTTGGGGATTACACCAAAAATGCGCAATCTGATACCATAATGCGCGCGGATCGTGGCAGCTCTTCGTCAGCTCGATCGGACATTGCCCGCTTGAAAAGTGTTCGTCTGGTAACGACGTCGGAGCCGTCGGGCGGCTGCGTACTGGACGAAGCTCTGGTCAAGACAATGACCGGAGAAGATGTCATAACCGCCCGGCGTTTATACAGGGAAGAGTTCCAGTTCCGACCGGAATTTAAGATTGTAATGGCCACAAACGTTAAACCGGCAATTAGGCATAGTGATCACGGAATATGGCGCCGTGTTCGCATGCTCCCGTTTGTTGCCCAGATCCCCGATGATAAAAAGGATATCCATCTTGGTGAGAAATTGCAGGCTGAAAAGCCCGGAATCTTCCAGTGGGCATTGCAGGGTGCGGTCGAATGGTACAAAAGCGGAATGCCAAAGTGCCAGCAGATCGACGACGCAAACAATGAATATCGCATGGAAATGGACCGGATGAAGCAGTTTGTAGAGGACTGCGTTATACAGACGACCGGCTGTTCGATTCCATCGGGCAGACTCTATGCGGTTTACCGTGCCTGGTGCTCCGAAAACGGGGAGCGCTATCCGGCGTCGCAGAGTAAATTCTCGCTTGATTTACAGGATAATTATCATTTTGAAAAGAGAAAGACTGCCCGGTTCAATGAGTTTCTGGACATATCCCTGACTGATACCGGCAAGCAATTGGCGGAAATGTCCCCCGCCTCCCCCTGATGATGGAGGGATGTGGATACATGGAGACTATACCAAGAACTTTCCATAGTAATCTATATGACAATATTTATTCACTGTCATTCCATCCTTCCATAGGGTTCCATTTCTCTTGATATTTGTAGCTTTTAAAAAGAAAAACAGTCCACAAAGATTCCAAAGGATTCCATAAGGGGGTAAAAATCTTATGAACGATGATAGCCGAAAAGAAAAGTTAAGCCGATACCTGATTTCGCTTGACCGATTAAAGGTGAAGTGCCGAGATACTGAGCGGTGGGAAAGTCTGAGTCTTGGCCCGTCTGGCGGTATTCGCGTCCGGTCTGGTGGCGGCCAGCCTGATGAAATTAAGGAAATGGCGATTCAGGCACGGCAGGAATGCGAGCAGCAGGCCGTTGAAGTGAGGACCCTGCGTCGGGAAATGGATCAAGCGTTCGCCTGCATGACAACCGATCGGCTTCGTACCTTGCTGGAATGCAAGTACATAGAGGGGCTTGGTGACCAGGATTTGTGCGAACGGCAGCATTTCTGCGACCGTCACATGCGCCGTCTGATGACGCAGGCAATCCACGAACTGGATCGGTGTAGTGCATACTTCTCTGAAAGTAGTCCGGAAAGGTCCGCAGATGTCCGGGAATAGCCGCAAATGTCCAGTTGAAAACGGAACCATTGTTGACGTATAATCATCCTTGGAAGGATGCGTCCGCAGGGGCGTGTCCTTCTTTTAACCCTCAAATTCAAATTTAGGTCAAATTCAAATGGGATGGCTAAATTCAAATACAATGAAAAAGTTTTCAACAAAATCTTGTCAAAACGCAAAGGTACACGTGCTTTTCCACCGAAAGGGTGAGGTTATCAACCGAAAAAGGCAGGTGGGGCGCGGCCTGCGGGTCCTCTTGACCGGGTACCCCCGATGCGGGTCTTGCGAGGCCCGGGGAATACCTGTTTTAAAAACGGTGAAACAGCTTTGAATTTTTGAAAAGCCGGAACCGGGCTGATTCCGGTCGAAATTTATGCAGGATGACGAAAACAACGCCGCGTCATAAATTCGGCAGAGAATCCTTCCGGAAAGGAAGGGTTCGGCAGAATGCCGAAGAATTTCAGGAATGTCTGCTGTGTTTTTTGTTTTTGTCAGGGATGGAATTGGATTGCGATAACGAATTCCTGGGGAAGGGGGGCGAGTTTATGGCAGAAGAAGAAAAGGCAGAGCAAAAAGGCGACCTGTATTTTGAACGCGGGACGATTATCGCTTGTACGAAGTATGCAGCTGCATATTTCGGCGTAACGGCGGCAACGCTTAGCAACTGGGTTAAGGCTGGGTGCCCGAGAGAAAAACACGGGTATTACGACATAAAGGCTGTGACTGATTGGAATGCCCAGAAAGAGGGCGAGCGCTTAGTAGAAGTTGCGCGGACTGATCCTGCTAAAATGACGCCCTCCCAGATGAAAGTCCACTATGATGCATTGCTGAAGCAGGCGCAGTTGGATTCCACGTTGCTGAAAAATCAGATCGCCGGCGGCGAATACCTTCCAAAGGCGGACATAGTTGACAACCTTCGGAAATTCTTTGCAGTCTTCAGGGCGTCTGCGATGGGGATCGGTCATGAGCTTGGGGTTTTTGTTGCATCCTATGTTGACGCTGAGGGCGCACGAAAGGCGGATAAGCTGATTTCGGACCGAATTGAAGACGCTCTGTCGCAGATGTCGATCGATGGAGTCTATAAGCCGGGAGCGAAGAAATCATGAGCCAATGGGTTGTGCCTGATTGGATCCGGGCAGCGCTTTCCTCCCTACGGCCGCCTGGAAAGAAGAAGGTGAGCGAATGGGCCGACGAAAACCGGGTGCTTACGCTTTCGGAATCCAGCAAACCGGGACCGTGGAGAACGGATTACGTCCCCTATCTCAGGGATATCATGGACGCGTTTTCGGATCCGGATGTGGAAGAAATTATTGTACTGAAGCCGACGCAGGTCGGTGGCACGGAAGCAATCCTGAATATGATGGGTTCCGCAATCTGCCAGGATCCTGGGCCGATGCTGGTCGTATATCCAGATAAGGAAACGGCCGAAAAGGTCAGCGATCACAGAATTCAGCCGATGATCCGAAACTGCCGAGAACTAAGCAAGCGGTACGACGAAAACAGCAAACGGCTTGACCTGAACTTTTCCGGCGGAATTAATATTGGCCTGGTTGGGGCAAATTCGCCGAGTGGTCTTTCCAGCTTCCCGATCCGGTACGTTTTTCTGGATGAGGAAGACAAGTACCCTGTCCAGGCGGGAAAGGAAGCAAGCCCTGCAAAGCTTGCAATGGAGCGCCAAAAGACGTATGCGGCAAACAAAAAAACGGTGCGCGTTTCAACCCCGGTACTGGAATCCGGTCCGACGTGGAAAAACTGGACAAAGGCCGACACTCAAATGGAATGCTTTGTGACCTGTCCCCATTGCGGAAAGGAATGGACCTTTAAGTTTCGGCAACTGAAGTGGCCGGACGGGAGTAACCCGGACCAGGCCAGGAAGAACGCATTTTATGTTTGCGAAGAATGCGATTGCCTTATTTCGGACGCCGAACGGATCGAAATGATCCGCAAATGCCGATGGAAGGCAACTCGTACCAACGAAAGCCGCCGGAGGATCGCTTTTCGGCTGAATGCATTTTATTCCCCTTCAATTCGGTTCGGGGATGTTGCCGCAGAGTTCCTTGATGACAAAGATCAGCCGGAACTGCTGCAAAATTTCATCAATTCCTGGTTGGGCGAACCATTTAAGGAAGTCGAACGGGAAATGGACGCTGAACGGTTGCTGGCGGAACGGCAAAGCGATTATAAAAAACTGGAGGTTCCTCCGCACACCGTAATCTTGACCGGCGGCGTCGACGTCCAACGTAAGTGCTTTTACTGGGTGATCCGGGCGTGGCGCGCGAATATGACAAGCTACAATATAGCTCATGGACAGGCTTTCACTTGGCGGGAAATTGAAACGGTGATGAACGCCGAATACAGGGATCGACGCGGAAACAAATACCAAATCAACCTGTGCGGCGTGGATTCGGGGGATCAGACGGACGATGTTTACGATTTCTGCGGGGTCAATCGGGAATGGTCCGTCCCGGTCAAGGGTTCCAGCAACCGCTTGATCGCGAAATACCGGCCGACGACCATCGATCGAGATGGTATGTCGAAAGGGATGACGCTGCTGCTGATCGACACGGATTACTACAAAGACATGATCTTTTCCCGACTGCTGCGGGACGAAGACGATGGAGGATGGTTTGTCTATGACGGCTGCGACGCAGAGTATGCCGAAATGATTACCGCGGAACAGAAGGTGATTGTTCCTGTGCGTGGACATCTTACTTCCCGTTGGGAACAGAAAGCAACCGGAAACGCGAACCATTACTTTGACTGTGAAGTTTATGCGGCCTGTGTTGCCGATGTTTTCGGAATTCGAACGCTACGGGCGGGTATGATGCGGCAGCAGTCCGCCGGGGCGGCTGAAGTTTCCGCCGAGTTGCCGGAAGCGGTCGGGGCTGAAGATTTTAAGGGTTATGGGGGACGATCGTTCCGAAGGAGGCGCTGGAAATGACATTGGCGGATTTGGAAAACCGGAGGTCCGGTATTTTGCAGGCGATTTCGAAAATAGAAAACGGTGCGCAGGAATATCGGATCGGATCCCGGACCGTACAGCGTGCGGATATTGGAACACTTTACGCAGAATATCGGACAATCAGCGACGAAATCGACCGGCAGCAACGACCAGGAACAACCGTCGCGTACCTGCGGAGAAGGAGGTAGCAGCTTGAACCAAAGGAAAATGAGCCTGATTAACCGGATGCTGCTGCCGTTTGCTCCCAAAACAGCCTGTCGGCGAGAGGCATGGATCCAGTTCGGACGGAGTTTTTATTCTGCGGCGGATTCCAGCGCCCGCGCCGGAGGATGGACGCGGAGTAACCCAAACGGGGAACAGGCAAATCAAGGCAGCCGGGACCTGATCCGGGGGCGGTCGCGGGACCTGGAAAGAAATAGCGACATCTTGAACGCCGAAATATTGGCGCTGGAGCGAAATGTGGTCGGTTCCGGGTTCGTTCTTCAGGCGAAGGTCCGAAACAAGGACGGAACTGACGATGAAGCGGTGAATTCGCGGATTGAAGAATGCTGGAGGGAATGGTGCCGACCTGAAAACTGCGAAATCACTGGACGGTTCAGCTTTTCGGAGCTGGCGGCTCTGAGTCTGCGGCGTCGATATACGGACGGCGGTATTGTTGTTCTGAAAGTCGTGATTGGAGGGCAATACAAGCTGCAACTGCTGGAGGTCGATGATTTGGACACCAGCGTCCAGGTAAACGGAAAACACCGGGTAGTCGGTGGGATCGAAATCGACGAATTCCGGAGACCGATTGCGTATTTCATCCGAATTTACGACACATGGGGCGTCTCGGTCAGCTCTCAACGTGTCCCGGCGGACAGAGTGATTTATCTTCCATATCTGACGCGGCCAAGTCAGGTTCGCGAAATTTCGCCCTTTGCTCCGTCTTTAGGGCGAATCGACGACACAAACGAACTGATTGACGCGTCAATTGAAAAAGAACGGGTACTGTCCCACCTATCCGTGGTGGTGACAAAGGATACCGGCACAATGACCGGAGTGTCCGGCCTAGGGCGGGGATATGGTGACGATGCGCCGGAAATCGGAACGGGAGCCGGGCTTCCGGATCAGGAACGGACGGAGATTTTGGAGCAGGGGACGATCAACTATCTGAAACCCGGAGAGAGTATTTCTACAATTTCACCAGCTGGAACCAGTTCCACGGTGGACCCGATTATCAAAACGACCCAGCGCTTAGCCGGCAGCTCCGTCGGGTTGAGTTATGAGGCAACCTCTCGGGACATGTCCCGTTCCACCTACTCTTCCGCTCGGCAAGGGTCTCTGGAAGATAAAAAAACATATACCCCACAGCAACAGTACATGATCGATCACCTGTTGGATGTTATATACCCTGAATGGCTTGATTGGGCGGTGCTTAGTGGAAAAATTTCGGTCCCGGGTTATTTCCGTGACCCAGCCCCGTATCGAAAGCATGTGTGGATTTGCTCCGGCTGGGATTGGATTGATCCTGCAAAGGAAACTAGCGCCAATTTGACGGCGCTTAAAACAAACCAGAAGACATTGCAGGAAATCTGCGCTGAAAAGGGTAAAGACTGGCGTGAAGTTTTACGGCAGCGAAAGCGGGAAATGGACATGATCCGCAAGTTAGGCCTTGATGACGGCTTAGAAACAGTTGTTTCCCCGCCGAATGATTCCGGCAATGAAAACAATGATGATGAGGAGGATGATAACAATGCCGGCAACGATGATGACGAGTAGTATCTCGAAAAAAGCACCAATGGCCGGGAACTCGCGAGACCCCGGAATTTTGATGCGGTCTCAGACCTTAATTTTTCGCGCGGTTGACGGATCTGAGAATCAGTATGAAATTTCGTTTTCTAGCGAAACGCCGGATGCACGGTACGGTACGCCGCAGATTCTGCTGCATACAGCCGATGCAGTTGATCTTAGCAGATTCGATTCCGGTGTAGGGGCACTGCTGTTTAATCACGGCATGGACCCGAATATCGGGGCACTTCCGATCGGTAAGATCGTCAAGGCTTGGGTCGATGAAAGCACGCATACCGGAAGGGCCGTCATTGAAATGGACGTTGACGATCCGCAGTCTGCACTGCTGAAATCAAAGCTGGACAAAGGGATGCTGACGGGTGTTTCCGTCCGTGGTACCGGAAACGCATGGCTGAATTTACCTTCGGGGCAAAAAAGCCCGGATGGAAGATTTACCGGACCGGCGGATATTGCAATGAAATGGACGCCGATCGAAATCAGTCTGACCCCGGTTCCCGTCGATCCGACGGTGGGTCTGGGCAGAAGTTTTATGGAAGGGGAATCTTTTATGGATCCTACTAATCAGACTGGGGCGACTGCCCCACAGACTACGCCCGCCGCAACCGCAGCAGACGAACAGGTCGCAAGATCACAGATTGCCGCGTCCGCGGCAACTGGCGGGCCGGCGGTACCGCAGCAGACAACACCTGTTGTCCCGGCCCCGGTTGTAAAATCTCAGTCTGCCGATCCGATTACGGCGGAACGGCAGCGTTCTTCCGAAATTTTGACGCTTTGCCGCAGCTTCGGAATGGACGGCGACGCGGACGGATATATCACTTCCGGATCGCCGATCGATACGGTCCGGGCGAATATCCTGACAAAACTTCAGCAGCGCAATTCGCCGGTCGCAGCAGGTGCTGAAACCGGCAGCGTACAGGTAACGCGCGACGAGATGGATAAACTGCGGAGTGCCGCAGCGGACGGTTTGCTGATGCGCAGCGGAATCGCAGTGGAAAAGCCTGCCGATGGCGCAAATGAATTCCGCGGTATGTCCTTGCAGGGAATTGCGGCGGAATGCCTTGCGCGATCCGGCGTTTCCCGTGCTTACCGCATGGGTCGTGATGAACTGTTCAAGCGGTCAATGGTACCGGACAGCGCATTTGTGTCAATTGCGGACGACGTCGCGAACCGCACAGTGCTTGCCGCACAGCAGACGGCGCCGACAACGTTCCAGCAGTGGACCAGTGTTGCCAGCCAGCCGGATTTCCGCCCGACCCATATTTATGACGTCAGCGATGGCGGGGACCTTGAGGAGATCCCTCAGAACGGCGAATTCAAGGAGGCTGAACTTTCCGACAAAGAAGTTGCCACTCGCCGGCTGATTACGGTGGGAAAAATGGTGAACTTCACCCGGCAGCTGTTTATCAACGACGACATCGGACAGATTACCCGAACTTTGACCGCCTATACACTGGCATTTGCCCGCGGGATCAACAAGAGCGTCTACGAGATTCTGAAATCCAATCCCGCTATGCAGGACGGTCAGCAGCTTTTCAGTTCTGCCCACAAAAATCTTGGTGCCGGGGCCGCCCCGAGTACTGCATCGTTTTCCGAAGCCCGCCGATTGATGCGGCAGCAGACCGACATGGACGGGAAGACGAAGCTGAACGTCACGCCGATCTACGTTTTGACCGGATCGACTACCGAAACAAGCATTGAAATGCTGCTTCGTTCGATTGCGGATCCGTCCTCTAATAATTCCGGAGTGTCAAATGTCTTCCAGAATTCAATGACTCCGATTGCGGATGCGGAGTTGGATGTGGACGGTGGCGCTCAGCCGTTTTTCTTCGCGGCGGATCCCGCTCTGACCCCGACGATCGAGATTTCCTATCTGAATGGCAACGCCGCGCCGACCGTGGAGTCGGAGGTCGCCTTCGATCACCTCGGAATCCGGTACCGGATTTACGGGGACCGCGGAATTACCTTGGTCGGGTATCGCGGATTGGTGAAAAATCCCGGCGTCGCGCAGTAACGCCGGAGAAGGGAGAAAAATATGATGACACAATATGTTCAGGCTGGAAAGTTCATTAACTATACGAATCTTTCCGCAAGCGACATTTCCTATGGTGATGTTGTGGTCCTGTCCAGCCGGATCGGAGTTGCGGCTTGCCCGATTCCGGTCGGGGCGACCGGAACGGTCGCGCTGGAGGAAGTTTACGAAATGCCCGCGGAAACAACCGCGGCGTTTGCGGTAGGGCAGAAGCTTTACTGGGACGCGACGAACAAACGCCTGACTGCAACGGTGGGCGATGTCTACGCCGGTATCGCGACGGAAGTCAAGGCTGCGGCGAATTCCGTCGCGACTGTCAAGATGTAACGGAGGCGCGGTATGATTAAACTGATTGTTCCTGCGATGATCGGTGGCAGGCTGATTTCCGCCGGGAAAGTGGTTGTTGCCCCCGCAGATCTGGAAAAAAAGCTGATTTCAGCAGGAAACGCGGAACGCGTGGATCCTGATACAAAAGCGAAGGCTTCGGAAGAAGAATTTGATGCCGAACTTCTGAAAAAGGTGGAAGAATTGCAGCTTGATCTGCCAGAAGGCCTGAGCCCGCAGCAGGTTAGGGATGCAGTGAATGAGGCACTGCAAGAGCTTGCGGCGAAAAATGCAGCTAATACCGATCCCGGAGGGGCAGCTGCCTCCACCGACGCGGAAAAATTGAATCTCGGGCGCGGCGGAGTGCAGCAATGACGCTCCGCGAACAGGTGGCGGATGATTTCGCGATGCTTTTCAACCCGGATGAAATGGGCAGCGAGCATTCAATCGTCACCGATGCATCTCCAGGTGGAAAAACGATTCTTTGTGTGGTGGATAACGACCAGGGAATGAAAAACAGCCTGCAATCGCCGGGGGGCGTTTATGACGGAAACCTTTTGTTTTTCGCTAAAACTGCTGACATCCTTGGACTTCAGCCCAGAATGATGATTCAGTTCGATGATGTGCCCTACGTTGTTTCCGGAATCGTCGAAGAGGACGGTATTTCGCAGGTTACTCTGGCATCCACCCTCGGAGGATATTGATTTGAGCAGTGAAATTTATGCCAATACGCAGCAGCTGAACCGGATTGCTGATTTACTGAAGGCTTTTCCGCCGGAAGGCGGGCGCATTATGAATCGAGTTCTGTCTCGCGCCGCCGATTCGGTTCGCGTTGAGGTGGGACGTCAAATTCCAAAAGTTTTTGGTATCTCCCAGAAGGAGATTCGCAGTGCGCTGAATGGTTCTCAACGTAAAGTAAAAACAGTCGTTGGAGAATCGGGGGAAGGCAGTGTGTCTATTGCGGTTTTGGGGAGGCCTTTAACCCTCACGCGCTTTCACCACAATCCGCAGGTTCCCTCTGGATTTTCAAAAAGCGGGAAAAAAAAGGTTTTCCGGGTAAAAGCAATGATCCGAAAGGATTCTGGGATGGTTCCGATCGGCCCTATTTTGGGCAAGGACGGAAAATTGAAATCAGTTTTTCTTATCCCTGCGAAAAGCGGCTCTGACAAATATTTGTTTGCCTATAGGACCGGAATTTTTAAGGGAAAACGCGAAAAATTGAAAGTTTTACGGACTTTATCAATTCCGCAGATGGTAACCGACGAAAAGGTTGGCACTGAAATCGTCAAAAAGGTTAATCAGACGGTATTCAACCGTATGACCCATGAACTTGATCGGGAGTTTGGAAATTTAGGCACAAATCTCGCCGGAGGTGCGTAATGAAGGCTGTATCAACGCTGGAATCGGTCAAAGCATGGCTGGAAAACAACATTGAAACCGACAAAATTCAGGAAAAGGCCCCGCGAAAGGACGATACGACCGGAAGCTATCAACTCGCGCCCCCTGCGGTGCATGTGGGATATATTCCACCCGGCAGCATTTTGGACGAACATTCGAAAATCCGGATCCCATGCCTTGTAGTCGGAACTCCGGAAATGACGGATGATCGGGAAAATTCCGAAATCAATTTGCAGATCACGGTGATTGTGTACGATGCCGGGCTGCAAACGGTCGGGGGCGACGGAAAGTCAATGCAGCTTTCTCCGAATCTTGACGGGTATGTGACGCTGCTGAATTTTCTGGACCGTGTAAAGGAATGGATTCTACGGGAAAACGGAATTCCGGACCGGCTGACGCTGAATTCCCCAGTCAAGCTGAAAACTTACGAGGAACAGCCTTGGCCCTATTGGTACGGTTTCCTCAATTTTACCGCAACAGGGGCCGACAACCCCATTACCCGGTTCGCCGGGGTTCTGAACTGAAAGAAGGAGGGAAAATCCATGAGTGAATATCGGCACGGCGCCTATGCTGACCTGGAGGCCAGCCGGGATTATACCTCGCCCTCCGGGGCGGAAACTATCCCGGTTTATATCGGGCGGGCACCGATTCACCAACTGCCGGATTATTCCGGCAAAACAGACATTCCGATCCTTATTTCGTCCTGGCAGGACGGAATAAGCAAAATCGGTTATACCGACGACTGGGAAAATTTCGAACTTTGCGAGGCACTGTATGCGCATTTCCGGAATGCAGTGCAAAGCGTCGGTCCGATTGTCGTCATCAACGCGCTTTCTCCTGACGACAAAAAAACGGAAGAGCTGGTGACGGCAACGGTTGCATTTACCCGGAAAACCGCCGTAATCGCTGATCCGAAAGCAATTTTAAAAACCATCTCAATTTCGGGAAAGGAACTCGGAACGGATTTCAGTGCGCAGTACTCGGACGACGGGAAGAGTGTTGTCATTACTGACCTGAAAGGCGGTCTCAGCAGCATTCCTGTCAGCTATTATGACGTCGACCCGGGCGGGGTCCAGTCCTCCGATATTATCACGGCCGTGAATTCCGGGGTCCCGAAAGTGTATTATGACCTGACCCTTATTCCTTCCATTTTGTGTTCGCCGGGATGGAGCCAGAAGGCGGACGTCTTTGCAGCTCTGGTTTCAATGAGCGAGAAAATAAACGGGCACTGGTACGCGTTCCTGAACGCCGACCTTGATTCAAGCGCGTCAAAAAACATCGACACCGCGATAACCGCAAAGGGTTCCTACGATACGGTGACGGGCGCGGCTTCTCTTTTCTGGCCGATGGCAAAAAAAGGCGCGCGCAAATTTCACGGAAGCACTCTCGCGACGGTCACTATGCAGTGGGTTGATTTGCAAAACGGCAATGTGCCCTATGAAACCCCGTCCAACAAGTTGATCGATATCGACTCCATGTGCCTTGCGGACGGAACACCGATCCAGTTTGACCAGACCGACGCGAACCGGCTGAACGCCGCAGGAATCGATACAATGACTTACTGGGAAGGTTCGTGGCGTTTGTGGGGCCCTCACACAATGAAATTTGTCGAAGGAGCTGCGATTGATGCTCGGGACGTTTTCGACTGCAACGTGCGGATGATCCGATATGTTGCTAACACGTTCCAGCGGACCTACGGAATTGAAGTCGACAAGCCCATGACACGAAGTCGGAAAGACACGATTCTGAATGATTTTCAGGCATGGCTTGATTCCCTGATTGAAGATGGAGCGTTGCTTCTGGGGAAAGTCGAATTCGATGAAGCCGATAACCCTCAAAGTGATTTGGTTGAAGGTAATTTCGTCTTTGAAACGGAAACGACGAATCCGGTACCGGGCAAGGCGCTGACGACGAAGGTTCGCTGGACGGCAGACGGCCTGAACTCGCAGTTTGGAGGCGATGATAATGCGTAAACTGATTATCGGTGCGACCGGAGGGATTAAGGCCCTTGCGAATTCGCACGAATGCGCGAATGCCACAAGCATTTCCCTCCCGGAAATTGAAAACAAGGGCGAAGAAATCAACGGGGCAGGGATTCTCGGCAGCTACGCGATGCCGAATCCCGGGCAGTTCAGCGCAATGACCACAACGCTTTCAGCCCGTGCGTTCGGCGCGGACAAAAAATACGTGGTGGCTCAGACCGTGAACCTGGAAATCAGAATTGGCGCGAACGTCCAGACCAGCGACGGCTCAATGGTCGTTTCAGGAACCCGTATTTACATGACGGGGCATCCGACAAAAATTACGAACGGCAGCGCGGAGGTTAGCAAGACGCGGGATGAAAGCGTCGAATATTCCGTGGTGAGGTACAGGGAGGTCGTCGACGGCGAGGAAACCCTGCTGATCGATCAGATCGCCGGGGTTTATAAAATCGGCGGCATCGATCAGCTCTCCGGCCTGCGCGCGGCCCTCGGATAAGAAAAGGAGATTTGATCTATGGCAAAAAACACGAATGATATCGTATCGGACGGGATGGGCGAGCTCGGCGACGAACGGAAGGTGATCTCAATGGGAACCTTGGGTTCGGAAGAATCGGACGCGTCGGCTCCGGATGACCCTGAACATTGCCTTGTTCTTAAAAAGCCCTTGAAAGTTGCGGGAAACGTTCTGAATTACCTGGAGTTTGATTTTGATGACCTGACGGCAAAAGATCTGCACCAGGCGTCCAAATATCTCAAAAATCTGGGTATTCCCGTAAGTGTCCCCGCTCTGGATTATGAGTATCAGCTGACCCTGTTCGCACGTGCGGTCAAGCTGAAAATGAAGGACGTGGAATTTAATGACCTAATGCGGCTTTCCGCAGCGGACGCTTCCAGGGCAACTGGCCTGGTGCGGGATTTTTTGCTGGACAAGGATCCCGGGCTGAAGGACTTGGGGTCCGAAGAATCATAGTCCAGCTGACCATGACGACGGCAAACAGTGTTGCATCATTGGAAAACATGCCACTTTGTGATCTTTATGCGCTTTTTGACGGAGTGCAGGAGGAAATGGAGCACATGAAGCGTGAGAAAGGGGACGGTAAAGAATGAAAGGCAAAGAGCTTAAAGCGCTGATTACTCTGGCAGGAAAGGTCGATCCGTCCCTTCAAGCCGCAATGCTGAAAGCAAGCAACCAGAGCAAAAAAACTTCCGGCGTTATCGGAAAGATGTTCGGGGCAATCAATAAAGGTGTTCTTGCAGGTGCCGGAAAGATCAGCTTGGGATTTCAATCCGATTTAAAATTTATAGAAGCAAAGGCTACAAATGCTTTTGGCGTTGTACAAAAAGGCGCGGGTGCGGTCGGGAAAGGCTTTGCCGTTGCAGGAAAAGCCGCTGCGGGGATAGCTTTGGGGATTGGTGCCGTCGGAACTGTCGCAACCGCCGCGCTTGCGCCTCTTGCTTCGCAGGGGCTTGAATATGCAAGCAGCTTAACAGAAGTTCAGAACGTAGTGGATACTACTTTCGGCAAAGGCTCTTCGGTGATCGACAGCTTTTCAAAAACTGCGCTGCAATCTTATGGCCTTTCCACGCTTCAGGCGAAACAATATTCCTCTGTTCTGGGGTCAATGTATAAAAGCATGGGGCTTGGGTCTCAGCAGACTCTGACGATGTCCCAGAATATGACGGCCTTGGCCGGGGACATGGCGTCATTTTACAATCTAAACCCTGAAGACGCATTTCAGAAAATTCAGTCCGGCGTTTCCGGCGAAACCGAACCCTTGAAGGAACTGGGGATCAATATGTCCGAAGCCAACCTTCAGGCGTTTGCGATGTCGCAAGGGATAAAAACCAACTACCAGGACATGACGCAAGCCCAGCAGGCAACCTTGCGATACAATTACCTCCTTAATGCAACAAAGGACGCACAGGGGGATTTCGCAAAAACCAGCGGCAGCTTCGCTAACCAGCAGCGGCTGCTGAAAACCAATTTGCAGCAAATGGCGGGCACTGTCATGTCGAAGGTGACGCCCGCGCTGGGGCAGGGAATGCAAGCGGTCAACAAATTCATAACTGGACTTGATCCCGGAGTAATTTCCAGCGTCATTGGAACTCTTGCAAATTCGGCTGTGTCGTTTTTGCCTGCCATTCAACAAATGATGCCAATGATCGGAAAAACGGTCACTTCCGTTCTTCCTGCGCTGATGCAGAT
>JAEWRF010000179.1 GCA_023460155.1 Bacillota bacterium
ACTATACGCTGCGCGGAAAAATATCTGGTCTCTCCCGGCTGGAACGAACTGGAGCAGCGAGAATGGACGGAAGGCGGAATTCCCATCCGGGGCGCGGATGCGTGCCGCGCTTCGCTTTACTGTGCCCTGGCCGCGGCACGGGAGATCAAAGATGATCTGAAAGGCGCGTACTCCGCTTTGCTGAAAGCCTATGAGCTGGAGCCCTACCGGGGCGATACCATGACGAAAGCGGCAGACCTGCTTGCAGCGCTCCGCGGGAAACGTGAGGCGCTGGATTTTGTTCTGGAACAGCGGAACAGCCGATACTTCAAGCCGGTTCGGTATACCGATTCCTTCGGGAAGCCGCAGCGGAACGAAAGCTTTCGAAAACAGCTGGAATCCGAGGCCGAAAAGCTGAGAAAGGCAAAAAATTAGGGGAGCGAATTTCGCTCCCCTAATATAATTTTTTACGGCAAATGAGGTACAAACTCTGTAACGATTTCTTTTTCGCTCCCAGGCGGGGAATACACGAAGCGGTCCATCCGGTTTCCGTCGAAAAAATACCGGGGAGGGGTGGGCCGGTAAGAGTAATCGAACGTATCAATAATGACGAGTTTTACCTTCATCCGAGCGGGTAAAATGCTTTTTATGTAGACACTTGCCTGCTGCCCCGGGAAGACGTCTTCTTTGGCTTCGGCCAGACCCGCAAGGTTCGGCGAAAGCTCCACGAAGATTCCGTAGGGCTCGACGGAGCGCACGATGCCGGCCACCGTTTCTCCGGCGGAAAACAGGGCCACGTTTTCCTCCCAGGTGCCGAGGAGCTCCTTGTGGCTCAGGGTGATGCGTCCGTTTTCAACGGATTTTACCACGACACGGATATCCATACCGACGGAAAAACGTTCCCGCGGATGGTCGATCCGGGAGACGGAAATGGCATCGATGGGCAGAAGCGCGACGATGCCGCAGCCGATATCGGCAAATGCGCCGAAGTTCTCAAGGTGGGTGATCCGCGCATCGATCACATCGCCCGGGTGGAGGGAGGAAATACGTTCTTTCATGCATTTTTCCTGTGCGGCTCTGCGGGAAAGCACGGCCGTAATCGTGCCGTCCGTTTTTTTTTCAAAGCCGGTCACTAAAAAGCAGACCGGACGGTTTACCCTGGAAATAATAGCAATATCGCGCACGGTCCCCTCACTTATGCCGAGGGCCCCCTCTTCGCGCGAAATCATCCCTTTCATGCAGCCCAGGTCGACCAGAAGGTTGTGAGAACTGTCGCAGACCAGAGCGCGCCCTTCCAGAATCTGCCCATCCCTGCAGGCGTCGTTGACCGCGGAAATGCTCTGGGTCGCCGTGCGGTTCTCGGGGGAGTCAATCATCCAACCTTCAGGATAGTATTCAAACATTTTCTTCCCTCCTTTTATCTTCAATTATCTATATGCGCTGCCTGATATGGTAATACGTTGGTGAAAAATTATTAAATTATAAATTTGCCCGTCCTTGCTTGATTCCGCGGCTATTCTATTATAAAATAGACAGGATAAATCTTTGGAAGGAATTTCATTTATGAACAGGAAAAAATTTGCTTTACCTTTGCTTTTTGCAGCGGGAATGCTCTGCCTGCTGGCGGCGTGTTCCGGTTCGTCCTCTGCTTCTTCTTCCGCAGCATCTTCGGAGAGTCCGTCTTCCGCTGCTCCGGCTTCTTCAAGCTCCGCTGCGGCCAGCTCCGCCGCTTCCGGAAGCGGAAAAATCGGGTACCAGCTTGATAAGCCCGCTGCCGGGGAGGAAGTGGCCGTCCTGACTACGAGTATGGGTACCGTCAAGATGAGGCTGTTCCCTCAGGCTGCCCCAAAAGCAGTTGAAAATTTCAAGGGACTCATCAAAAAAGGCTATTACAACGGACTGACGTTTCACCGTATCATGAAGGATTTTATGATTCAGGGCGGCGACCCGAAAGGGGACGGCACCGGCGGGACGAGCGTTTGGAACAAGCCGTTTGCGGATGAGTTTAATCCGGCGCTTTTGAATATCCGCGGGGCCGTGGCCATGGCGAATTCCGGGCCGAACACGAACGGCAGCCAGTTCTTTATTGACCAGGCGGGGCCATCCACCTTCGCAGGGTGGGACTACTATACCAAGGCCTTCCAGATGTTTCAGCAGAATCCGCAGGCCTTTGTCAGCCAGTATGACTATCCGTGGGTTGACATGACCAAGACGACGCAGGAGTACAAGGACTTTTACACGAAAAACGGCGGAGATCCGGGTCTGGATGGAGCTTATAACATCATCGGCCGCGGGCACACGGTTTTTGCTCAGGTTTACGAAGGAATGGATGTCGTCGATAAAATCGCGGGCGTTAAAGTTGATTCCCAAGGGAAACCGGATCAGGCCGTTAAAATTGTAAAAGCAGAAATTCAAAAATACAAGTAACGCCCAGTTTCAATGGAAATTTGGCATGAATCGGAGGCTGCCGAGGGCAGGAGGAAAAATTATGGAACAGAACAACGACCGGAATCCCGGCGGTCCTGGCAGTAACGGAGAAAATCCGCAGCAGCCCTCCGGCGGCCCCGGCGGGTATTACCGCTGGAACGACCCGAACCGGCAGAACTGGAATCAGCAGCCGGGCGGCGGATGGGGACAGGGCCCGCAGCAGCCTTGGAATCCCGCGCCGGGGGACGATACCCGCGCATTTTCCATCCTGTCCTACATTGGAATCCTCTGGCTGGTCGGCCTGCTGGCGGACCGTTACAACCCGGTGGTTATCTTCCATGTCAATCAGGGCATCATACTGAGCGTGTTTGAATTTGCCCTCGGAATCGCTCTTACTGTCGTCAAGGGAATCATCTATGCGATGTTTGTTCAGGCGTTTCCCGGCGCATTCCTTTTGAGCGGGATCGGGCTGTTTATCAACGGGCTGCTTTCCTTTGCGGGGTGGTGTACGGTGCTTGCCTTCTCGATTGTCGGCATCGTCCACGCGGCGCAGGGAAGGCAGCAGCCCCTGCCCCTGATTGGGACACTTTTTACGGTAATCCGATAATTTTTTTCGTTTTGTCCTTTTCTGCATTGACAAAGGCATGCGAGGGGAGATATAATCTTTTTTGATTGTTTTTTGAACGGATGCGGCAAACAAGAGAAAATAGATGATGGAGGGCAATATGGCAGCGAAATATATTTTTGTAACCGGAGGAGTGGTTTCCGGGCTGGGAAAGGGGATTACGGCGGCTTCCCTGGGACGATTGCTGAAGGCGAGAGGCCTTCGGATTACGATGCAGAAGTTCGACCCGTATCTGAATTTTGATCCGGGTACCATGAATCCGTTTCAGCACGGCGAGGTGTTCGTGACCGACGACGGCGCGGAAACCGATTTGGATCTGGGCCACTACGAGCGCTTTATTGACGAGAACTTGACCCAGAACAGCAACGTGACTTCCGGGAGAATCTACTGGAATGTCATTCAGAAAGAGCGGAACGGCGATTACGGCGGCGGTACGGTGCAGGTGATTCCCCACGTCACCAACGAGATCAAAGCCCGCATTTATGAAGGCAAAGAAAATGTGGATGTTGCGCTGATTGAAGTCGGCGGAACGGTAGGGGACATTGAAAGCCAGCCGTTTCTGGAAGCCATTCGTCAGTTCGCGACGGAAGTGGGGCGTTCCAACTGCCTATTTATCCATGTGACGCTGGTTCCCTATCTTGCCTGCACGCACGAGCACAAGTCGAAACCGACCCAGCACAGTGTGAAGGAGCTGCTTTCCATCGGCATTCAGCCCGATGTGATTGTTCTGCGCTCTGAGCAAGCGGTCGGAGACGACATAAAAAAGAAAATTGCCCTTTTCTGCAATGTCGCCGAAAACTGCGTCATTGAAAATCTCGATTTGCCGCTGCTGTATTCGGTTCCGCTGGCTCTTCGGGAGGAGCGTCTGGACGATATTGTCATTAAACGTTTCGGATTGGACACCTCCGGCCCGGATCTGAGCGATTGGATTTCCATGGTGAATACCGCAATGGCGCTGACGGACAGCGTGACCATTGCGCTGGTCGGCAAATATACGGAACTGCACGACGCTTATCTCAGTGTTGCGGAAGCCCTGACGCACGGCGGCTTCGGCAATAAAGTCAAGGTAAATATCAACTGGGTTGATTCCGAAACGATTGACGAAGACAACGTGGCGGAAATTCTTGCCGATGCCGACGGCGTTCTTGTGCCGGGCGGCTTCGGAGAGCGCGGTACGGAAGGCATGATTACGGCAATCCACTATGCGCGGGTCAACGGCCTGCCCTTCCTCGGAATCTGCCTTGGCATGCAGCTTGCGCTGATTGAATATTCCCGCTCCGTGCTGGGGCTGGAGGACGCAAACTCCGCAGAGTTTGACCCGCAGAGCAAAAACCATGTGATCGACCTGATGCCGGAGCAGAAAGATGTCGTGCAGCTCGGCGGCACGATGCGCCTCGGCAAATATCCCTGCAAGCTGCTGACCGGCTCCAAGGCTTCTCAGATCTACGGGAATGTTCCCATGATTCAGGAGCGTCACCGTCACCGCTTTGAGGTTAACAACGAATACCGTCAGCGTTTGGAAGAGGCGGGCGTTGTGTTC
>JAEWRF010000180.1 GCA_023460155.1 Bacillota bacterium
CGCAGCTTCGCGTCGGTTTTGAAGTCAAGGGCGGAAAAGCTGTCGTCAAAGATGAGAATCTGCGGTTTTTTCACCAGAGCCCGCGCAATGGAAAGGCGCTGCTTCTGGCCGCCGGAAACATTGGAGCCGCCTTGGGCGATTTCGGTGCCGAAGCCCTCCGCCTTGGCAGAGATGAACTCCGTGGCCTGCGCGGTCTGCGCGGCTTCCCGGATCTCCTCCTGCGTGACCGCGTCCGGATCGGCATAGGCAAGGTTGCTTTGAATGGTTCCGGAAAATAGAATTCCCTTCTGCGGCACATAGCCGATCCGCTGACGCAGATCGTGGAGATCCATTTCACGGATGTCCACTCCGTCCAGAGTGACCCGGCCCTCCGTCGGGTCGTAAAAGCGGGGGAGCAGGTTCACGACCGTGGATTTGCCGGAGCCGGTCGATCCGATAAAGGCGGTTGTCTGCCCCGGCTCAGCGGTGAAGTCGATGTCGTGCAGAACGTCTTCCTCGGCGCTCGGGTAACGGAACGAAACGTGCTCATAGCGTACTACCCCGCGCGAGGCGACCGGAGAAACCGGAGTCTTGGGACTCTGAACGGTGGGCTCCGTTTCCAGCACGTCGGCGATGCGTCCGGCGGAAACGGAAGCGCGCGGCACAAGAATAAACATCATAGCCATCATCAGGAAGGCAAAGATGATCTGCATGACATACTGCATATAGGCCAGCATATCGCCCACCTGAAGGTGAAGTCCTGCGACCTGCCACGAGCCGACCCAGATGACCAGCACGGTAATCAGGTTCATGATCAGCATCATGGTCGGCATCATCGTCGCCGTAACCAGGTTGATGGTAAGGTTCGTGTCCGTCAGGTCCTGATTGGCGACGTCGAAGCGCTTCTCCTCGAACTTCTGAGTGCTGAAGGCGCGGATGACCAGCATGCCCTCCAGATTTTCGCGCACGACCAGATTCAGCCGGTCAATCAGCTTCTGCACCAGGCGGAATTTCGGAAGCGCCACGATAAAGATAAAAAGCACCAGGCAAAGCAGGCAGATGACCGCCAACGCAATGATCCATGACATGGATTTGCTTTTGGAAAGCGCGCGCAAAAAACCGCCCACCCCCAGAATCGGAGCGTACAGCACCATGCGGATCAGCATGACGACCAGCGTCTGTACCTGCGTGATGTCGTTGGTGGTGCGGGTAATGAGCGAGGAAGTGGAAAACCGGTCGAATTCGGCATTCGAAAAAGCTTCCGCCTTTTGGAACAGGTCGAGCCGCAGCATCCGGCACATTCCGGCCGCCACGCGCGCGGCAATCAGGCTAACCGCCACGCTGCAGATTGCGCTGAGCAGCGCAACCAGCAGCATTTTCAGACCGATCTGAAAAATTTCATTGGTGCTGCCCGTAGCGATTCCCTTGTTGATGATATCCGACATATAATCCGGAAGGGAAAGGTCGCAGTAGGCTTGGCCGAAGAGAAGCGCAACGGCGAACAGGATCGGAGCGGTATAAGGCGTAAAGTATTTGACCAGCCTTGTCACGAGGTCGCCCCCTAAACTCAAATTTGAGGATATAGTACCACGGTACCATAAAAAATGCAACTGGTATAATAATTATAGAAAGCATGTTGCAAATTTGAAAATTTGGTTACTATCACAGTTGCATTTTTTGATACTTGTCTGGTAATATATTATACAAAAGAAAGACCGAAGGGGAGCGAATGCATGCAGGAAGGTAGAGACAACGAAACGAAGCGCCTGATCCGGGAAACGGCGACGCGCCTTTTTCAGGAACGTTCTTTTGAACAGGTGACCCTGCACGATATCTGCCGTGCGTGCGGGATCAACAAACATACTTTTTATTACTATTTCGCTTCCAAGGACGAGCTTCTGAAGCGCTATTATAATGTTCCATGGAATCTTACGGCTGCCGAGACGACCGAGATCCTGACTTCGGACAATTACATCGAACAGGTCTGGCTGATTGTCAGCAAGTTTCTGGATCACTACAGCGAGATCGGTGCCCCGATTTTCCGTCAGATCCTGATCAAGAACCTGACGTCGGATGTAGGCACATTCCGTGTGAAGGAAGAAACCAAGGACATGTTTAAGCTGGAAGTCAGCATTATAAAAAAGGGGCAGGAGTGCGGCCAATTCCGTAACCGCTCCGATCCGCATGTTCTGGCAATTCTGATCCAGCAGGTACTTTATTCGTGCGGCCTGATGTGGGCGATCTTTGAGGAAGAGTTCGAAGCAAAAAAGATCGCGCGGTTTTTGCTGGAAAATCTGCTGGATGTGGAAGATGAAAAGCGGGTTGCCTCGGAAGACGGACTGCGGATTTTTACTAAAATCTTTAAGGAATGCCATCCCGCCGTGGACAGCATTCCCCCGGAAGAAGAAAACCGGGAGCCGGAAGACCCGTAAAGCGGTACGGCAGTCGGAACAATCAGTGGCGTCCCATTACATGGAATGGGACGCCACTGATTGTTGTATGTTAAAATACAAAATAATGAAATGCAACAATAAGCCGCTGCTCAAGGGGCATTCCGGCTGCCGAGTCCTTGAAGCGCCCCCTTCCGCGGTGGGGGGCAAATTCGGGAAAACCCATTCATTCAGGAAGGTACCTCAATTTACAGAGGAGCCTTTCTTTGCAGCCAATGATCTGCGCGGTAGGTATTTGCGTTATCGGTAAATTGAATTTTGTTGCTTTCCATTGGAAAACGGATTGACATTTCCGGGGAAGCTGATACGATAGAAGTATCTCTATTATCCGCATGAAGGATGGAAAATCCCATAAATCTTTCGGAATAATATTCTTTGCAGACAGTTGGCTGTAATAAAATATATAAGTACAGATAACATAGGAGGGCTTGGAATGAACATATTTTCCGGTGTGGTTCCTCAGGAGGACGGCGGTTATCTGCTTTCTGCGCTGGTGAGAGACGAAGACGTAGAACTGGAATTCAACGGGGAACTCGGGGAACTGATCTGCTGCGTACTGAATGACGATTACAGCGGCACGATCGATCCTGAAATTAGGAAGTATGAAAAATACTACCGCACAGCGGAGCAAAAACAGGAAAAGGCCCGGTTGTTTTTCTGCATGGATCGGCTGGAAAAAATAAAAAAGAGTTTTCAGAATTTGAATTCGAGATATCTTCAGGAACTGGCTGACCTGGTCTTCCTTCGGAGGGAAAACGATACCGCCTGCCCGGTTTCACAAAGGCTTTTTTACTACGGGTATTTCTTGGGCGATATGCGCTTTTCGGCACAGCTTGCTTTGCTGGGTTCTTTTTCGGTGGAGCCTGCCATTCCTGAAAAGCCGACACGGGAGCAGCTTCAGGATCTGTTTGAGTCGACGTGCGCCGCTTATCAGGCACCCGCACGAGGGGAGACGGTGGAATTCAGTTATCGGCTCAATTCCATTGAGGACCTGGTCCGATGCAGTCTGTTTGAGATGGCCCGGCATGAAATATGGATCAGAAAATGCGGGAACTGTGGTCGCTATTTTATTCCGCAGAAACGCTCCGATACCCTTTACTGCGACGGGAATAGCCCGCAGGACCCGACCCGTACCTGCCGCCAGTACAATTCGGAGCATTTATGGTACGACCGGCTGAAAAGCGACGCCGAGCTGAAGCTGTGCCGGAATATCGCGAGCGCAAAGCAGATGCTGGCAAAGCGAAATCCCCAAAATGAGGTTTATGCCGAGGATCTGAAGCGGTTCCGTGAAGAATCAAAGAAGTGGAAAGCAGATTATCTCGCCGGAAGGAAAAGCCGGGAGGAGTTTCGGGAATGGCTGGAGGGCTGCCGTGGGAAAAAGAAGGCGGGGCACGGGGCATGAAGCGGCTTGTCGTCGGGCTGCTGGCCCATGTGGACGCGGGCAAGACGACGCTTTCGGAGGCGATGCTCTATCGGAGCGGAATCCTGAAAAAGCCGGGTCGGGTCGATCACGGGGATTCCTTTTTGGATACCGACGTGCTGGAAAAGGAGCGTGGAATCACAATATTTTCCAAGCAGGCGGTTCTCAGAACGGAAAATATGGAGCTGATCCTGATGGATACGCCGGGTCATGTTGATTTCTCCAGTGAAATGGAGCGCACGCTTCAGGTACTGGATTATGCCGTCCTTGTCATAAGCGGATCCGACGGAGTTCAAAGTCATACCCGCACCTTGTGGAGGCTTCTGGCCCGGCACAAGATCCCGACGTTCCTCTTTGTCAATAAAATGGACCTGCCCGGTTCGGACCGCTCTGAGCTGCTCGAGAAGCTGCAGCAGCTGAACGGAGGATGTGTGGAATTCGGCGGAGACCCGAAAGCCTTTCTGGAAAATGTCGCCCTGTGTGACGAAGGCCTGCTGGCGCGTTATCTGGAACGGGGAGCGGTGACGGACGAAGAGGTCGCTTCGCTGATCAGTCGGCGCAGGATCTTTCCCTGCTATTTCGGTTCGGCTCTGAAAATGGAGGGTCTGGATGGATTCCTGCAGGGACTGGAGCGGTATACCCTCAGCCCGGAATATCCGGTCGAATTCGGCGCGAAGGTTTACAAAATCGCCTATGACCCGCAGGGAAACCGTCTGACCTATCTGAAGGTAACGGGCGGCACGCTGAAGGTGAAAGCGCTGCTGACAAACCGTCGGCCGGGGCTGGCGGAGGAAGCTGTCTGGGAAGAGAAAGCCGATCAGCTCCGTGTTTATTCCGGTGCCAAATATCAGGCGGTGGGAGAGGCCCCGGCCGGCACGGTCTGCGCGGTAACCGGACTGAACCACACCGCTTCGGGGGAAGGACTGGGCGCCGAGGCCGCATCGGAGGCGCCTCTTCTGGAGCCGGTGCTGACTTACCGGGTCCTTTTGCCGGACGGGAGCGACGTCCATAATGCGCTGTTAATGCTGAACCGGCTGGAAGAGGAGGATCCGCAGCTTCATATCGTCTGGAACGAACGTCTGCGGGAAATTCACCTCCAATCAATGGGCGGGGTTCAGCTGGAGGTTCTGAGGCAGCTGATCCAAAAGCGATTTCATCTCAGCATCGAATTCGGCGCCGGCAGCATCCTTTACCGGGAAACAATCGTGGAACCGGTGGAGGGAGTTGGTCATTTCGAGCCGCTTCGGCATTATGCTGAGGTCCATCTTCTGCTGGAACCGGGAGAGCGCGGCAGCGGGCTTCATTTCGCGAGCACATGCAGCGAGGACGTGCTCGATCGGAGTTGGCAAAGGCTGATCCTGACGCATCTGCAGGAGCGGACGCATCCGGGCGTGCTGACCGGATCCCCCATAACGGATCTGAAAATCACGTTAACAGCCGGCCGCGCAAGTGTAAAACATACGGAGGGCGGCGATTTTCGGCAGGCCACTTACCGCGCCGTGAGGCAGGGCCTGATGTGCGCCAAAAACGTTTTGCTGGAGCCCTGGTATGACTTCCGCCTGGAGATCCCTTCGGACAGCGTCGGTCGGGCTATGGCGGATCTGCTGCGGATGTCCGGAAATGTCGCTCAGCCGGAAACGGTGGGAACGGAGACAGTTCTGACCGGCTCCGCTCCGGTTTCTGAGATGCAGGATTACGCGCGGGAGGTTGCTTCCTACACCCGGGGCAGCGGCAGACTTTCCTGCTCACTTCGGGGCTACGAGCTCTGCCACAATACGGAAGAGATCGTGGCGTTGATCGGCTACGACAGCGAACGGGATACCGAAAACCCGGCGGATTCGGTTTTCTGTACTCACGGAGCCGGTTTCGTAGTTCGGTGGGATCAGGTGCGGGAGTATATGCATGTGGAAAGCGGCCTGAGTCTGAACGAGGTGGAACAGAGTTCGGAAAAGCCGAAGGAGCCTGTCAGCCGGGCCACCGTCGGTTCTCAGGAGCAGGACAGGGAACTGGAGGCCATTTTTGAGCGCACCTACGGCCCGGTTCGGACGAAACTTCCGTCGAGGGAACCGCTGCGCCCGGCGGAACCCTGCACGGAGCAGGCTGGGCTTTCGGTTCCGCTCCCCGGCCCGGAATATCTTTTGGTGGACGGCTACAACATTATTTTTGCATGGGACGAGCTCAAGCAGGCGGCCGAGGAAAGCCTGAGCGCCGCCCGGAAGCTCTTGATGGATCTTCTCAGCAATTATCAGGGCTTCCGGAAATGCACCGTAATTCTTGTGTTTGACGCCTATCGGGTTCCGCACAACAGCGGCGAAGTGATCCGCTACCACAATATCCATGTGGTGTTTACCAAGGAAGCCGAGACGGCGGATGCCTATATTGAAAAAACCACCCGCGAGATTGGTAAAAAGTACCGCGTCACGGTGGCCACCTCCGATAATGCGGAGCAGCTCATTATTTTGGGGCACGGCGCCCTCCGGCTTTCCGCAAGGGCATTTCATGAGCAGGTGGAGCAGGCGGAGGGAGAGATTTCCGCCTTCCTCGATTCGCACAGGGCGGCTTCACGGCTCGGCGAGCGCTTCTTCAATGCCGTGAAGGTAAAAGATCCGAAAGACGGCGGTTAGAAAAAAGGACTTTCCTTTGGGAGTTTTCTCTCAAAGGAAAGTCCTTTGCAATTTAATTTAAGTTTTCTTTTTCCGTGACAAAATGAAAGTGAAAACACCGAAGGCCGCGAGGAAAATTCCACCGTAAGTACAGAGCCCGTAGGCAATGCTTCCGCCCGTCTTGGGAAGATCAAACCCCGATTTTGGGACATTTTCATCCGGAATGGATTCGGTAGGCGGAGACTTCGGAATCGAGTTATCCGGAAGAGAAGAAGTCGGCGTAGAGCTCGGGGAAGAATCCGGAGTGGAGCTCGGCGAAGAACTTGGGTGGCTGCTGGAATGACTGCTTGGGGTGCTGCTGGGAGGCGTCGTGTAATTGATCACCGTAACGTTCTGCACACTGCCGGAGACCGGTACAAACGAACCGTTTACAATTGTCACGGAGCCTGCCGCGGAAATTGTAAACTCGTGTGGAGTGGGATCAAGCACATAGCCGATGGGTGAGTTTTGCTCAACGAAACGGTACTGCCCGAACGGCATTCCCTTAATTGCAATCTGGCCGGAACTGTTTGTCGTCAATGGGGAAACCCAAACACTCCAGAAATAAGTTCCGTTGCTGTCGGAACCGGTCGACGCGCCCGCAGGCACACTGATGGAATTCTTGTAATAATTCTTTTTCTCTAAACGGAACACTGCACCGGAGAGCGAAGCCCCGGCGGGATTAATTTTTTTCAGAATGGCCGCTCCAGCCGGACTCTCACATTTCGTATACGCGGTAATTTCGTAGATCCAGGAACTCCCGTCGGCGCTTTGCAGAGGAACCGGGCACAGGAACGGGTCGCAGAAGCTTGCCGAGCTGGTCGGACTGTTATCCGGGACAATCAGATAATATCCGAGCGAGAGATTTGAAAATTTCACGGAACCGCCCGCATCGGTGGATTCGGTGATTCCGGATACATTGTTTTTTGAAACGTAAGTTTCCAGGTTCTTGGCGGTATCTGAGACCGTGGAGGCGGAAGCGGTGGAAAGCTGTTTAAGATCCACCTCTGATGCGGCAAAATCGGACGTCAGGGTGTAAGCGGGGTTTCCCGCAAGATTCGCGACCTTGTACAGTGTAAATTTGATCCCCGAGGAGGCAGTGCCGGACATGTTTATGGTGACAGAGCCGGAGCGGCTTTCGTCGATGGAAGGAAGCGCCAGAGCCGGAACCGAGAGGGAAAAAACAAGCAGAAGAGAGGCCAGAAAAACGCTTCCCGCTTTTTTCAGCTTTGGTAGCATCTTCATCGTATCACCATCCTTTCTCTGTCATTTGCCGGGGTGTCGCTTCAGAGCGCCAGGTCGTTCTGAGCACGGTCGCAGTAGACTACATAGCGCTGCGTGCTCTGTCCGTAGGGATTGCAGCTGATCAGGGTTACCATATCCCGCCCGGGTTGGATCAGCACCTTGCTGATTTCATTCGGGGCGATGATCGCAGTGGAAGTCACCCGGTAAGTAAGCGTTCCCCACGCATTTGTGATTTTAACCGCATCGCCGGGTTCAAGCCGGTTGATCCACAGAAACATACTGCCGTAACGTGAACCTCGGTGCGCCGCGATTACAGCGTTGGTGTTCACACCGCCAATCGGAAGTGAGGTCTCCGTGAGATGAACTGCGCCTTTGGACATATTCCTGGTGGTTGCACCCAGATAAATGCCGAGACGGACACTGATCTTTGGGATTTCGATATACCCGAACATGTTGTCTTCAATGCCGTAATCGGAGAGATCAAAACTGCTGACCTCGTAGGAGAACGGATCGACAAGATCCTTCTGACCTTCGGTATAGAGCTTCTGATTGTACGCCTGAACCCGTTTCAGAAGAACATCCAGCGGAGAACCGCCGACCTGCAGCGTGTTGCCGGAGGTGACCGGCCGATCCTGCCGCATGTCTTTGACCGCGTGGTCGAACGTCTGAATTGAGATGTCGGTATACTTCTGCGCGATGGTATTCGCGAGAATCGGGTAGCAGTACATTACAGCGCCGATTAAAACCAGAATCAGGGAAATCGTGGTCCAGGTGCGCCGACTGATCTTCCGGAAAAATTTCACTTCTTCGCCCTTCTCTTCCATCGGATGAACAGAACTACGGGAATCGCGACGATCAGGAGGCCTGCCGCAGGAATTACAGCCACTTCACTGACCATATTCGGCGCCTTCCAGGTGTTCATGCCGGTATACGGGGTTCTCTCTCCGCGCACCAGAAGCCGCTGCGTATTGATCCCGTAGGGGGTGCAGGTGACGAGCGTCACGTAGTCTTTCCCGGGCATGATCCGCAGGTCCGACGTATTGTCGGGGTTGACCACTTTTACCTGGTCTACTTTATAGGCCAGCACGTCGTCGAGAACGTGAATATAAAATTCGTCGCCCTTTCCCAACTGATCCAGATCGGTCAGCAGCGTCGCCGACGGAAGGCCCCGGTGTCCGGTGAGCACCGCATGCGTACCCGCGCCGCCGATGGGGAGGGAGGTGTTCGGCAGATGCCCGATTCCCTGTGCCAGTACTTCCTGCGAACTGCCGTGAAAAATCGGGAGATAGACCTGAATTTTCGGGATTTCAAGGTAGCCCATCACGTTGTTGACATTCAGCATCTTGACATAGCTGGTGTCGAGCTGCTCGCCGCTCCCGGAAAAAGGATCGGAAAGATTCGCTCCGGAAAGATGCGCGTTGTATTGCTCCGCGGCAGCCTTCATTTTGGCGATATCGTTTGTGGAGAGGTTTTCCACTGCTCTCTGATAGTTCGCGATGGTGGCCGACGCGGTCATTTTTGAAAGGAGTGCGCTGACAATGGGGTAAAGAATCACGCAGACTCCGGCAATCAGAACGAAGCCGATGATGATGACGGGAAGATTCTTCTTCATGCTCCCGTGCCTTTCCCCCCAAAGAAATTAAAATCGCAGCGGGGGAGAGCCTTTCATGGATCCCCCCGCTGTGGAAAATCAGTGCTGGAAATGACTTCCGGTATGTTTTCTCTTCTTAGTATACACCAAAGCCATGCAGCCGCCAAGCAGAAGAATGGCAATGCCGCTCACGAAGAAGATCGTGGTGCCGATGCCGCCGGTGCCGGGAAGCGTAAAGCCTCTGTTATCGACAATTCTGGTGCTCATGGTTCCGTCGCCGCCAACCACAATATTACTGTTGTCTGTACTCCAGGCAGCGGTAAAATTGGTTTGAATATCGCTATTGGCAGTTTTGTTGTCTGTATCGGTTGGGGAAACAATAATATTGATTTTATCACTTGGAATAGTTTCGGTACCATTTTTGGCTGTCACTGTGAAAATGATTTCAGGCGCTAAGCTCAGTCCGGCAGGGGCCGATTTTTCTTTAATTTTGTAGGTGTGACCGGCAACCAGTTTGGTAAACGGTGCGTTACCGTAATAGTCTGTTGTTTCCTCTTCAATATAGGCAGTGTCTGCGGGCCAGCTTTTATCGTCATTCTGCTGGTACAGATCGAACACCGCATTCTGGACATGTGAATCTTTATCATCAAACTTATTAATCGTCAGCAGATTAATATAGGTGATGACGGTATCCGGAGGAGTTTTATGGGTAGAACTGCCCGGCTGGTCACTGTATTCAAGAGTGATCGAGTTCGGGTTGCCGGTGCTGCCCTTTTTTGCACTGTCCAGAACTACAGCGGTATAATGAACCCTCAGCTTGTAGCCTTCGGCACCGTAGGTCATAACGAGACTGGGAGAGAGGGTCAATGAGAACGTAGTGTCAGTTTCGTTGGACAAAGAATAGTCGCCGTCACTTTTCGACAGGGACTTCTGCACCTCACCAGAGGCGTTTACGATGGAAACGTCTGTGATCCCGGTATATTTAAGGCCGTCACTGAAGGTATCGTGCAAAGTGTAAGTAGGAGTGGTGTACAGGGGGGAGTAAAACGGGATATCGGAAAGAGACTCATAATTTACGGTGTCGCCTACAGCCGCAGTGTTGGAATCGACGAGGAGCGTTTTACCCTTGACATTCGGATCCGGGACAACGATCTTCTTTTGAACTCCGGCATAAGAGGACTTTACTTTGACGTCAAATTTCGCGGTTATTGTTAAAGCATCTTTTTGTGGGACGCCAACGAGGATCGGGTCGGTATAAAGAGTGGTGTCGTCGCTGCTTTTTGACGCTTCATCAATCAGATAATAACCGTACGCGGGAATACTGATTTGGCCTCCGACGGATGCAGTCGGAATTGACGCGCCGCCGACTGCCACGCCTTGAAGACTGAATGCCAGAGCCAATGTCTTATCCGCCTTCAGGGAATTCAGTTCGTTCAGAAGCACATCATCGGTGCCGGTAGTGGAGAGACCTGCAGCGGTAAGCGCGGCCACAATTGTGGGTTTGTAGGCATCCGCAATCTTCGGGTCGGTGTAAACGGTTTTTTTAGTAGAAGGATCAATGCTGGCATTAAAGGTAGCAATCTGATATGCGTTGTACGTGGAAGTGGTTCTGGGATTTCCGGTGGAATCCTTAATCGTGATTACGCCAGTTGTCGGCGTATCTGCCAGCGCGCCCGCCGGCAGCAATGTAAGTACCATGAGGACTGAGAGCAGCGCCGCTGCAAACTTTTTCCTGACTTTCATAACTTTCACCCTTCTGTCTTTCGATTTTTGTTTTCGGACCAAAGAAATTTATCGAAACTACTCATTCGGGCTTTTGCGCCGTCGTTTTCGAATATGCCTTCGCTTCCCGCTCAGCCGGTAAGCGTATGCCAGCACGGCGCCGAACAGGAGAACCGCGCCGCCGGTTGTGTAAAAGACTGCCGTCCCGCCGCCTCCCGTTTCGGGGAGAGTAAAGGGGGTGTAAACCGAGTTGACGAAAGTCCATTTACAGTTGCTGCCGGTGTTGATTGTCGCGGCGCTGTGAAGCTCACCGCCGTCATTTGTGACATCGTTAGCAATGATTCTTCCGTCAAAATATCCGCTGCTTGTAGAAACCGTCGCAAGGGGTGCCAAAAAAGTTCCCTTCATATAGCCCACACCTGTAATAGGGCCTTCTTTATAGGCTATGTAATTGCCGGTTGCGCCCTTTGCGTATACATTGACAATAACGTTGCTTGCAGGTGGAAGAAACTCGGTGTTACTATATCTATAGCCGTGGCTGTTGCAGTAGGTGTTAAGATCGACGCCGCCGACTGTCCACGAGATACTCGACGGGAAATCGACGCCGAGGCTGTTTGTTTTTGGACTGATTGAACCCGTGGCATCGATATTGATTAATAACAGTTGGTTGGGATCGGCGGGCATATCAAATTTCATATTGTTGAGATCGGATGCTTTGCAGGCTTTGACTGTTACTGCGCCCGAAGTATATCTCATCTGCGCAAGGTTTGCGGAAAGCGTAGCCATATTGCCGAGCACCGTGGTAAATTCGGGCATCTTGTAATACGTTGGGTCGGCCATGGCTTCTGTCTGAATAGCATCCGGATGCTTTGGACTTGTGATCGCGCCGCTGCCATACTTAACCCATGATCCATCCGTTGGGGAAGAACCAACCGACATACTTTTGTCGTTTCCGACGATCAGGCGATTGTATAACGGGGGCAGGTCATCGTGAAGGGCATAAGTGCCACCGATGCGGATAAAACGATTGATATAAGAGACACATCCGTTGTTTGAATTTGAAGCAGTCACATCTCCGTGGGATCGTTCTGTCAGTGTATAACGGTCATAACCGCTGCCTTGACTAATAATTGTTTTGCCGTCGGGCTGCAGCTCATTAACATCGTAATCGGACGAGTTCGTTCCAACATCGAAAGTAAGGGTGCCGGTTTTGTTTCCGACGCTGTCCGGCAAGGTCAGGGTCTGTACCGGGATTGAATTTATTGGAGTCGTGCTACCTTTCAAAAACATCCCGAAAGTAAAGGTTTTCTGTGTGTCTCCGGTGTAGGTTTTCGTTACCGTAATCGTACCATCCCCGCTGGAATAAGCGGTGTAATTATTATGGCTTGCACCGACATTTCCGGTAATTTCAGCTTGATCAGCCGCGATGCTGCCCTCCATATCCCCATGCTCGTGAAACGTCTCTGTGAATACCGCATACGGCAGAACAGGCTGAAGCTGGCTCATAATGTCGGAGACAGTGTATGCCTTACTGGGTATGGCATACGCCCCAATCTCCAGCTTGTAGGGACCAGTGGTAAGATTAATATTCGTAGATTTAGGAAAATCGTTGAGCGAAAATCGGTCCGCAATGATAGAGTTCTGACTGTATTGAGTATAATGTACATCATTCGCGTAACCGTCCTGCCATCTAAAATTGTTGTCAATGCGATCGGTTCCGCTATATTGAAAAAGCTTTATGTCATACGAACCGTCAATCAGCGGATATAAGTCACCTTTATCGTTGTTCTGCTTTTGACCGTTTTGATTGTATAGGCCATTGAGCTGTACGGTCACAGTACCATTGCAAGCCGCCGAAAACTTGAGCGGAAATGTATACCGAAAGATGCCGCTGTTGCCGTCTCTGCTGTGGTAATCGGAATACGTTATGTAGAGGTAATAGGTACCTGTAGCGCTGGGATCGAGCAGCTTCCCGCCCGCCTGATAAAAATTCATCGTCACATCGAAGGTGCCTATGTTTGCTACCCCCGTCACCACAAAGGGCGAAAAGCTCTTCGTGACGAACTCCACCGTGTCGCTGTCAATGTTCTCGGCGCCGTCCTTTCCGTTGTCCTTGAAGATGGCTTCCGAGGAGGAATTTGCCTTCTTTGCTTTGCTGCCGCCGAGATCCTTAACATCTACTGCTTTGGTGACATCCTCCACCTTGGTCTTTTTGCCGGACTTTTTGAGGTGCAATACCTTGATCTCGTCGGTTGCCTTTTTGACCGCGGAATCGAAAACCCGGTCCTTGTACTGAATGGTCACGGTCGCGTCTCCGGCCTCCGGT
>JAEWRF010000181.1 GCA_023460155.1 Bacillota bacterium
AACTCCTGACCGGCGGGGATATTCCCGCCGCGGTTGCGATGCTGGAAGGGCTGGGCGTCGATGCGCTCGGGCTGAACTGCGGTTTCGGCCCCGAACAGATGGAACGCTTTCTTCCCGTTCTTGCAGACTGTGCTTCCGTTCCGATCATAATTAACCCGAATGCCGGACTCCCGCACGAGGTGGACGGCCGGAACGTTTTCGACGTCGGTCCCGACGCTTTCGCACAGGATATCAAGAAGATCGTCGAGGGCGGCGCCTGGGTGGTGGGCGGATGCTGCGGAACTACACCCTCCTATATCCGCCGGGAAAAGGAAGTTTGCCGTGACCTTCCGCCCCGTCCGATTGTTCCCAAAAACCGCACCGTCGTTTCTTCTTCACAGCAGGCGGCCGTCTTCGGCGAAAAGCCGGTCCTGATCGGAGAGCGAATCAACCCGACGGGCAAGTCAAGGCTCAAGCAGGCTCTGCGGGAAAACGATATGGATTACCTTCTGCGGGAAGCGATCACACAGCAGCAGAACGGCGCGCATATTCTTGATGTCAACGTAGGTCTGCCGGAGATTGACGAGACCGCCGTACTGAGCCGTGCCGTAGGGGAGCTTCAGGCCGTCTGCGGGCTTCCGCTCCAGATCGACACCTCCAGCATTCCGGCAATGGAAGCCGCAATGCGCCTTTACAACGGGAAGCCGCTGGTCAACTCGGTCAACGGAAAAAAGGAATCCATGGAGGCGGTTTTCCCACTCGTCAAAAAATACGGCGGAGCGGTGATCGCTCTGACGCTGGATGAGGACGGCATTCCGGATACGGCTGAAAAACGGTGCGCAATCGCCGAAAAAATCATGCGCACCGCGGAAGAATACGGGATCGGGAAAAACGAGCTGATCGTCGATCCGCTCGCGATGACCATCAGCGCCGGGCAGGAGAACGCGGGAATCACCCTGGAAGCGCTCCGGCTGATCCGGGAACGGCTGGGGCTGAAAACCTCCCTCGGCGTTTCCAACGTCTCGTTTGGCCTGCCTAGCCGGGAGCATATCAACGTGGCTTTCTTTACTATGGCGCTGCAGAACGGCCTGAGCGCCGCGATCGTCAACCCGAATTCCGCTGCCATGATGGACGCCGCCTTCGCGTTCAGCGCCCTGAGCGGCGCAGATGACCGGTGCTCCGCCTATATTTCCCGTTATGCCGCGCCTGCGGGAGAAGAGAAAAAGCCGAATCCCGGCAACAGCGACAGGATTCCCCTGACGGATGCGATTTACCGCGGCTTGAAGGAGAGCGCGCACGCCGCAGCGGAGGTCCTGCTGAAAACGCGCGACCCGCTGGATATTATCAATAAGGAAATGGTGCCGGCCCTCGACCGCGTCGGAAAGGAGTTTGAGGCGGGGACGCTTTTTCTGCCGCAGCTCCTGATGAGCGCGGAGGCGGCCAAAGCCGCGTTCGAAGTCATCCGGGTAAAGATGGGAGAAAAAGGAGAACGGGCAAAAAAGGGAAAAATCATTCTGGCAACCGTCAAGGGCGACATTCATGACATCGGGAAAAACATTGTGAAGGTATTGCTGGAAAACTACAGCTTCGATGTGATCGATCTCGGGCGGGACGTCGCTCCGGAACGGATTGTGGAGGAGGCTCTCACTGGACAGGTCCGGCTTGTCGGTCTGAGCGCCCTGATGACAACCACGGTTGTGAACATGGAGGAAACCATCCGGCAGCTTCACGCAAAGGTGCCCCGGTGCAGGGTGATGGTAGGCGGTGCGGTGCTGACTCAGGAATACGCGGACCGGATCGGCGCGGATTTCTATTCCAGGGACGCGATGGGCTCCGTCCGCTACGCGCAGCTTCTGTTTGCCGATGAATAAGAACAGCCCCGCCGCAGGGAAATCGGCCCGGCGGGGCCGGTTTGTGCCGGTTCGGTTTCTGAGGGCGGCTCCGGTGAAGCAAGAAACTCGGATATTCAGGGAAAGCGTTGGAGAGAATATGATACAATCAACAAATTTATCACCGGATCACGAAAATTAACGGAATAAAATAGGCTGTTTTGTAAAAAATGTCCGCGTTTTACTTGAACTTCTGACGAAACATGTTATTATAATACCATATGAATAACAACGTTAATATTTAAACAATTGAACAGACGAAGGGGGAAGGCGGACAAGCCGAAATCAGGCAGTTTCGGTTCTACGCGCATGTCTTGAGGGCAGTTTCCGCCGGTGCGGAGACGAAATTTTGTTATAGAAATGGTGGCTTTTATGGGAATCATTACATTTCTGATCTTGATGCCATTCGTTGCTGCGGTCGTGATTGCGCTGATGCGCAAACCGTCCAAAGCCCGTGACGTTTTGGTGTTTCTGTTCAGCGGTCTGATTATTGCGGGGGTACTTTATTTTGCAGTGGGCACTCTGCTTCAAGGCGGGGCGCAGTCCTATCTGGTTGAAACTCCTTTGCAGAACAACATTATTCTGCTGGGTGAGTTCATCCTCATGGTATTGGTGTTTTATTTTGGGTTTCGTTATAAGAAGTATTATGTGCCGCTGCTTTCGGCGATCGGTACGCTTCCCATCCTGTGGCTGGAGCTTTCCGGACACGGCGTGGAAGGAAAACCCCATCTTTATATTGACCAGCTTACGGTGATTATGGC
>JAEWRF010000182.1 GCA_023460155.1 Bacillota bacterium
CCGTTGGGCTGGGTGCGATTCAGGAGAAGCCGGGCGTCTATACGACGCAGGAGAGCGAAAAAGCCATTGGAATCCGGAATTTTCTGCCGATGTGTCTGGCGTTCGACCACCGCGCCGTCGATTTCAGCGCCCTGGTGCCGTTTTTGAAAACGCTGGATCGGATTTTCGCGGAGCCGGGCATAATCCGCACCTGGTGAAAAATCGCGCATTTCTTTTGATAAGCTGAGGGTCCCGCCGGAAGGCGGGACCCCGTTTTTATGCCCAGCCTTTGATAATATCCGCTTTTGGGCCATATAAATGGTAAGGGATTTTTCCAAAAACAGGGAAGGGAAGGCGGTTTGTTTGCAGCCAGATCCGTTCGTTCAAAAATCAGCGGCGCTGCTCCTTTTCTGGACCCGTATCATGAAGGAGCACACCATCTTTATCGGGAGTTCGCTGCCGCCCGTGCGAAAACAGGATGCGGCGCAGGCGGAACTGTTCCGCCTGCGGTTTGAACGGTTTCTGCGGGAAACGATCCGCCTCTCCGAGGGCGTTCTGCCCGAGGCGCTGCTCGCTTCAGGGCAGTTTTATACGGATTATACGGAAGCCGCCGAACGCGATTTTCAAAGGCTGATGGGGTATGAGGTCAACGCTGCGCTAACCGCGGCGGAGCGCGGAATCACGCCGGCCGGTCAGGACACGGATCAGCCGCCGCAGCTGAAGCAAAGCTTTTCCGCGCTGAGCCGCAGGGTTCTGGAGCAGCTCGGACGGTTCATCCGGTATCAGGAGATCCTGCTCAAGCAGCGAAACGGGTGCGTGCTATACTTCGGCCTTTATCCGTCCGCGCTGGAACACCTGATGAAGGAGGCAAAGCAGTTTGAAAAAGAACTGAAAGGCCTGCAGACGGGCGGGGAGCCGGGATCCGACGAAACCATCGCCTTCTGGAACCGGGGGATGTCGGAGCACGCGAAATCACTGCGGGGGCAGCTGGACTGGACGGAACAAACCTGGTTCCGCGCCGCGGATTCCTTTGCCGCGGGGTTTGACAGGCTGACCGCCGACCCTCCCGAGCGGACAGCGGCGCAGGAATATCTGCCGCATTTCTACGCCTATGCGACGGAAACGACGCGCACCCTACTGGAGTGCAGGCTGAAGGGAATCATGTCCTCCCTGTACTGCGACCATCTTCTGCGGGAAGTCAATCATTACGGGTATCAGCTATGGCAGCCTGAATTTCCGCTTCAGGCGGTTGACTGATCGGATTTGCCCGAACGCTTGTCCGCATACATCAGTCGGTCGATCTCGTCGATAAACTGTTTCTGAGGCGGGCAGAGTTCCGCATCGTAGACGGCATACCCCATGCTCAGGCTCAGCCGGTACCGCTTGCCGCCGATTTTATTGAAATCCTCGACGCACCGGCGAATCGTTTCGGCGGTGCGGGCCGGAGTCCTCGGATCGTTTCCCTCCAGGAGGATAAGAAATTCATCCCCGCCGTACCGGGCGAGGAACGTGTCTTCCCCAACCGCTTTCTGCAGGAGCTTGGCGCAGGTTCTCAGCGCTTCGTCGCCGACCACGTGGCCGAACGTGTCGTTAATCGCCTTGAAATTGTCAATGTCGATCAGTATTCCGGAGAAGCCCTCGCCGGAGCCGGCGCTGCGGATGCGGGATTCAAGGGCGGAGTCCGCTTTCATCCGGTTGAAGATTCCGGTCAGATGGTCCAGGTCAATCAGGCCGTCGAGCGCGTCCAGATGAAACACAAGCAGCGAAAAGGAAGCACAGATCCAGATCAGATTGAGCCCGTCGCAGAAGAGCTGGACAACGGACCCGATGATGGGCGGGGCCGTCAGTAAAATCAGCTGGCGCGTTGCTCTTTTGCCGATCCAGCGGCGGTTGGCAATCAGAAACAGGATTGCATGCAGCAGATAGATGTAGCAAAACGCGAAGTCGGCCCAAAACAGATTTCCGCGCAAAGCGACGTTCTCCGCCGTAATTGTAAACAGGCCGTGGTTCAGAGGATTTGACAGAACCAGCAGCACGGAGGCAAATAAGGGCAGCTTCAGAACCCACGGAATCTTTTCGTGCTCCCCCCGGATGCTCCGGTATAAATATTTCGACCACAGATAGGCCGTATAATTGTTCAGCAGATAATAGGCATAAAAAACGGCGTTGCGGAAAAAAACGCCCGCGGGGTTGCGGACGAGACTGATCGCCGTGCTGGCAGCGTCAAGAAAAACCAGCACCATCACGGCCCAATAAATTCCGTAGGAGTCCTTTCGCGATTCCGTGGCCTTGTTCTTTGCACTGACGAACAAAACGATGCAGTACAGCAGAATCACGACGTCCGCTTCAATTTTCTCCAAAAATTCCACAGCGTTTTCCTCCTGCCGGTTCAATTGCTGCGACGATTGCAAAAGTTATGAAACCGGCTCGGCATAAAAGCCGAGACGCAGGATTCATCCTTTATATTAGCATATTCCGCTTTCGGGGACAATCAATTTTCCATATTTGCCATCGCGGGCTTTAACAGGTTCTTCCGCCTGCAAAAAAAGGCGGCTTTTTTTGGCCGACTTCCCGACAGGCTCCGGCAGAATCTGTATTATCCCCTGATATAATATAGAAGGCAAAATAAACTGCCTGTCCGGAAAATCGGGTGCGGAAAGTCGGACAAGCACAAAAAGTAAATAATAACCAAAAAAAATATATTATTTTGTTAAAATTATGGGTTAACTGTCTAAAAAAATCCGTGTATAATGGATTTAATTCATTAAAATTAACAGAATTTAGGGCATTACTAACCGTTACCATAAATGGTCTGCTTGTAAAATGAAAGGTGGATGATGCACATGTCGAGCTTGCCTAATGCCAGTCTGTTCGAGACCGTGGCACTCTGGGTTGTCCTTGCAATCTCGCTGTTGGGTCTGGGGTATGCCTTGCTTTTAAGGTCGCAGATCCTCAAGGCTGACAAAGGGACCCCCAAAATGCAGGAGGTCTGGAACGCGATCCGTGAGGGCGCGAACGCCTATCTGGGCCGCCAGCTGAAAACCATTGTTCCGTTCATCGTCGTTTTAACTGTGGTACTGTTCTTTTCGGTTTATGTAATCCCGCCGTCGGCGGAAGCAACGGAGCGCTTTCCGGGCAACAGCCCTGAAAACATCCGGTTGCTCATCGGCTTCGGCCGCGCTGTTGCCTTTATCATGGGCGCCTGTTTCTCGCTGATTGTGGGTCAGTTCGGCATGCGGATGGCCGTTCAGGGCAACGTCCGCGTTGCGTCGGCTTCCCGCAGAAGCTTCAGTGAAGCGCTGAAGCTTGCCTATCGCTCCGGAACCATTACCGGAATGCTGACGGATGGCCTGGGCCTGTTCGGCGGCACAATCATTTTCATCGTATTCGGCATCTCCTCCCCGGACGTACTACTGGGCTTCGGCTTCGGCGGCACGCTGCTGGCTCTGTTCATGAGAGTCGGCGGCGGCATCTACACCAAAGCGGCCGACGTCGGCGCAGATCTTGTGGGCAAGGTTGAGGCCGGAATTCCGGAGGATGACCCGAGGAACGCGGCGGTAATCGCGGACCTTGTCGGTGACAATGTCGGCGATTGTGCCGGTATGGCGGCCGATATTTTCGAATCCTACGAAGTGACCATCGTTTCCGGCCTGATTCTGGGCTGCGCGCTGGTTGCCATAACGAAGGATGTCAAATGGATCGTTTTCCCGCTGCTGGTACGCGGCATCGGCGTGTTTTCGTCGATCATCGGTACTTATACGGTGAAGGGCAAAGACGGCGCGAAGGAGCAGAACGCCATGTCCTCCATCAACAAAGGATTTTACACCTCGGCGGCGATCTGCCTGGTTGCTTTCTTCCTGCTCGCAAACTTCTACATGCATGAATGGCGCGCCTTCCTTTCGGTTGGCGTCGGTATTGTTTTAGCCATCCTGCTGGATGAAATCACAAAGGTTTTTACGGATACCCGTTACAAATCGGTAAAGGGAATTGCCGCTGCGGCGAAATCGGGCGGCGCGGCCACTCTGATTCTGCGCGGCCTTTCCGTCGGGTATGAGGTTTCCGTGTGGCAGACCCTGATCATCGCGCTCACCATTCTGTCCTCCGTTGTAATTTACTGGGGCCAGAACGTCACGTTCGTCCTGTACGGCGTCGCCATGACCGGCATCGGCATGCTGACCCTGACCGGCAACAACGTAGCAATGGACTCCTTCGGCCCGATCTCCGACAATGCCAACGGCATCGGCGAACTGGCCGGCCTGGACGACGACCAGCGCAAGATCATGGGCGATCTCGACGCGGTCGGCAACACGACCAAGGCGATTACCAAGGGCGTTGCGATCGGTTCCGCGGTCATCGCGGCGGTTTCGCTGTTCGGCTCGTTCCTGACGGATGTTTCGAAGGTTCAGGCTCAGATGAATGTTGATCCCGCACAGATTCTGCAAAACACCGGAATCCGTATTTCGGATCCGAAGGTCTTTATCGGAGCGCTGATCGGCGCCTCGATTCCGTGGCTTTTCTCTTCTCTGATCATCAACGCGGTTGCTCGCGCGGCTTCGCTGATTGTTGAGGAGGTCCGCCGTCAGTTCCATATTCCGGGCCTGATGGAAGGAAAAGTCAAACCGGATTACAGCCATGCGGTTGGAATCTGCACCATGTCCGCACAAAAGGAACTGATTACCCTCACTACCATTGCGGTTCTCACGCCGCTGATCGTCGGCCTGTTCCTGGGCGTGGAAGCTCTCGGCGGCGCACTTGCGGGCGTGATCCTCTCCGGCCAGCTGCTTGCGGTGTTTATGTCCACTTCCGGCGGCGCGTGGGATAACGCGAAAAAGACCATCGAAGACGGCCTGTATGGCGGAAAAGGCTCGGAGGCCCACAAGGCAGCCGTGGTCGGCGATACCGTCGGCGATCCGCTGAAAGACACCGCAGGGCCTGCGCTTAACCCGATGATCAAAGTGATCAACATGGTTTCTCTGCTTGCCGGACCGATTCTGGTGCAGTACGAGAATTCCGTTGTTGGTAAAGTAATCATCGGCATCATCCTGCTGGCGGCTGTGGCATTCTCCGTGGCGTATTCCAAGACCGGCGGGTTCAAGAAGGAAACGGAAAAAGCCGATTCCGCATTCTGATTCCGCTCAGCCGTTTGAAAGTACATAACCGGGCGGCCCTTCCCAATTCGGGAGGGGCCGCTTTCTATACTGCAAATGATACGGCGAACGCCTTTGGGCAAACTGGTCTAACGCAGGGAAAGACGGAGAAATAAACAATAATAGTAATTATTATTAAATATGTACAAAATCCTATCAAATATCAGCGGAATAATCTGCATTTTTAGTATAGATTTACAAATAAAAATGCGGTATAGTATACACAGAAAAGGAAAAATACAAATGAAACCGAATTAGGATATAAATGTTGAGCCCGGTCCATGGGCTGGGAGAAAGGAAACGGCTATGAGTTTCAATTTTCAGGAGGCGGTTCAAAACCGCAGATCGGTCTATGCCATAGGAAATGAAAAAATCGTTCCGGAAGAAGAAATCAAATCCCTGGTCGAACATGCCGTAAAATACGCGCCCACCGCATTCAATTCGCAGAGTTCAAGGGCAATCGTTCTGTTCGGCGGGGCACATGAAAAACTGTGGGATGAAACAAAGGAAACTCTCCGTAAGATTGTACCGGCTTCCGGATTCGCACAGACGGAGCAGAAAATCGATTCCTTCCGCGCCGGATATGGAACCGTCCTCTATTTTGAGGATCAGTCAGTCGTTTCCGGACTTCAGGAAAGGTTTCCTCTTTATAAAGATAATTTCCCCATATGGTCGCTGGAATCCTCCGGCATTCTGCAGTATATCATCTGGACTTCCCTGGAGGAAAAAGGCCTCGGCGCCAATCTTCAGCATTACAATCCCCTGATCGACGAAGCGGTCGCGAAGTTCTGGGGAGTCCCCAAGGAGTGGAAGCTTCTGGGAGAAATGCCGTTCGGCAAACCGCTTCAGGCTCCCGACGCAAAGACTTTCGCCTCCATTGAGGAAAGGGTCAAGGTTTATCGATAGACAGTTTTCGTAAACCCATACCGGGTTGACCGGTATCCAATATAAAAATAGAAAAATGAAAGAAGGAATTTGTATGTCAGATTTTGAGTTTTATCGTTGTGAAAGGTGCGGCAACGTCGTCGCTCTGCTCAAAAAGGGAGGCGGAACTCTTACCTGCTGCGGTCAGGCCATGACGAAGCTGGAGGCCAATTCTACGGATGCGGCTCAGGAAAAGCATGTGCCGGTTGTCGTAAGGGAAGGCGGAAAGATCAAGGTATCCGTTGGTTCGGTGCCGCATCCGATGCTCCCGGAACATCACATCGAGTGGATTGCCCTCGTCTCCGGAGACAAAGTGGAGTTCCGGTTCCTGAAGCCGGGCGAGGAAGCAAAGGCGGAATTCGATGAGGTCGCTTCCGGCACCGTATACGAGTACTGCAATCTGCACGGCCTGTGGAAAGCGGATTTCTAAAAGCAAAGCATAGCTGAAAAAATGTCCCCGACAAAAAGTCGGGGACATTTTTTCAGCTATTTTTTCCGGGTGAATTTGTTGTCGTTTAAATAGAGGGAGTTTCCGTCAATCCGGTAGGTGTACGTTTCGTTTACATCCTTCACGACAACGCGGTACCGGATGGTGACTTTATCCCCGGAAACCTGATAGGTGCCTTTGAAGGAACCGAGGTTCAGCGCCTCAATCCGCAGGGCCCCTCCGCTGCTGAACTGATATTCGGTAAGACCGTAGGAATCCTTCCAGGTTCCGATAATACTGTCCGGTGTCTGCTGCTGGGGCAGCCTGCGGCATCCGGAGGCCGCAAGCAGAAGCAACACCACCGCCAGAAAAGCCGCAGCTCTGCGTTTCATTCCAGTTCCCCTCTCCGTTTGCACGTCCATTTTAGCACCGCGGTGCCGCAAAACCTGCGGGATTCCGTCGAACCGGAGCTACTGCCCGAAGCGCAGCCCGACGATCCGCTCCGGCAGGCCGGAAAGCGACGCGATCAGCTCCACGGTCAGGGGCTGATAGGTGCGGTTCCATTCCCGGAGATTTGGGTCGATCAGCAGGCATGCGGCAAAATAGTCGGCTTCCCGCTCATAGCGGCAGGTGCACAGATTGGTCAGGTCAGCCGCCGCCTGCTCGTTCAGGCCGGGGTGCAGCAGCACGTGGCCGAGCTCGTGCGCGCAGCAGTAATCCCGCTGGCGGCCGGTCAGTTCGAGGTCCAGGACGATGACGGGCCTCGCGCCGTTTTGAAAGCAAAACCCCTGTGTGCGCTTTGGAAGCTCAAGACAGACAACGGGAATGTCCATCCTTTCGCAGAGAGCAAAGGGGGAGGCTGTCCCATAACGCTCCACCGTTTGCCGCGCGAGCGCTTCAATTTCTTTCATCCGCTTTTCCGCCGCCTTGTTACTTCCGGGAAAGGGCCGCAGCCACGCGGATGGCGCTTGCCAGCTTTTCCCGGTCGGATCTTGTCAGGGGGGCGCCGTGGAACATCAGGCCGGGCTGCCTCTCCAGAGTGCGTGCGAAATTGTCGATCACTTCGTTTACCTCGCTGGGGCGTTCCACATCCAGCAGCTCGTCGACAGTGCAGCGGAACAGGGCCGCGATGCGCGCCAGCATTTCCGCGTCCGGTTTCCGTCTGCCCTGCTCGTACATCCCCACCGCGGAGGGCGAGGTGCCCAGCAGCCGCGCGAGCTCGGCCTGCGTGCAGCCGCGCTCCAGACGGAACTGACGGAGTTTGTCTTTCAGCATGTTTATTCCCCCTGATTTATTATCTGCCCGCATTATATCACACGTTACGTGTTGTATCAAGACTGTTTCTCATCCCGGAACCGATCAGTCCCATAAATGGCCCTTAGAGTAAAATGAAAGAACATTTGTTTGAATTTCTCTTGCGATTTGGTTTGCAGCCTGCTACGATAGAAGCAAACCTCCGCTCGGAGGCGGCAGAAGAAGTTTTCTCTGAAATCACACGAATCGTGTAGCAAAGGGAGGAAAAGAATTGGATTACGAAGCATGGGGCGGGGAGTATCTGGAGCTGGCGGCGCGGCTTCGGGAACATATTGCGCCGATACGCCGCGCACTGAAAACAGCGCGAGGGAAGGAGCAGGTTCTGCTGTACCGGCGCGCTGCCCTGCTGGAGGAAATGAGGATGGAATGCCTGCGAACCGGGCGTTCTCTTGTAAAACGGGGAGGAGGAAAAGCGTGAAATCAATTTTGAGTCTCGATCTGTTCGGGGACAGGCTCCCGGCGGAGGAAGCACGGGACGACGGCGGCGAGCACCGGCGGATGCTTCTGACCCTGAAAAACGCGGCGAAGGGGGAATTGACCGGTCGGCAGCTGACCTGCCTGCGGATGCGCTATCAGGAAGGAAAAAAGGTCTCCGAAATTGCCGAAGAGCTTGGAATACGGCCGCCCACCGTTTCGAAGCACCTGAAAAAAGCACGGGTCAGGCTGGAAAAGGTCATGCGCTATTCTTTCCCGAAGCTTTAAAGCAGAGGCAGCTTTGGACTTTTTCACGAAGAAAAAAGAATTTTTCAGGCTGTTTGTGAAATCGGCGGAAGTATGATAGAATACTTGTTATCGGGAAACAGGGAAGGGAAATTTTTGAAAAAGCTGTTGAGCCGCACTGCCGCGTTTGTATCGCGTAGCTTTACCGGGGAATTCTTTAGTTCCCGGCAGGTTTGGAATATTTTCCTGCCGATTTTTATCGATCAGGCCTTTATTGTGTGCCTGAGCTTTCTAAATACCGCCATGATCAGTTCCTCCGGAGTTGACGCGGTGAGTGCCGTGAACATGGTGGATTCGCTGAATATCTTCCTTGTGAACATTTTTATCGCCGTAGCAACCGGCGGGACGGTGGTTGTGGCGCAGTACCGGGGCAGCCGGAATGAGACGATGGTCTCCAAATCCGCCGCGGGCGCCATGTCCTCCGTTTTTCTGCTCGCTGCGGGCATCGGCGCGTTCGTCATTGTTCTGCACAATCCGACGCTTTCCGTTCTGTTCGGGAAAGCGGACCCGCACGTGCTGGGCCTGGCGAGGACCTATCTGATCGGCAGCGGGCTTTCCTACCCCGGCGTCGCCGTTATGGAAGCGGCCTGCGGCGCTCTTCGCGGAGTGGGGGAAACAAAATCCTCGCTGATCCTTTCACTGGTAAACAATGTTTCTTATGTTCTGCTGAATGTGCTTTTCATCAACGGGCTGCACATGAGCGTGTTCGGGATGGTGCTCGCGCTGAACATTTCACGGTGGCTCGCGGCGGTCTGTTCCATCCTGTATCTGGTGCGTATCAACGTTTCGCTGAAATTTCGCCTGCGGGACGCGATCCGGTTCGACCCCGCCATGCTGAAGAAAATATTTTTGATCGGAATTCCGTTTGCGGCGGAGCAGATGTTTTTTAACGGCGGAAAGATCCTGACCCAGACCTTTATCGTACAGCTCGGCACCTACGCCATCGCGGTCAACGCAATCTGCGGCTCCGTCATTCAGCTGTTCCAGATTGCCGGGAACGCCGCGTGTCTTTGTGTGGTCACTCTGGTCGGGCAGTGCGTCGGCAGGAAAAACATCGGGGACGCCCGGAAATTTATCCGTTCGTTTCTGGTGGGTTCCAGCGTTTCGTTCCTGATCATGACGGTGGTGCTGTTTCCGCTTTTAGGGGGACTGATCAGCCTGTTTTCTCCACCGGCACAGATTGTTCCAACGGTGCGGAACATTATACTGATGACGGGAATTTTCGAAGTCTTCCTGTGGTCCGTCAGTTTCGTTACGCCGGCCGCCCTGCGCGCCGCCGGAGACGCGGGATTTACCTCCGTGGTTTCCATGCTTTCCATGTGGCTGGTCCGGGTCGTTCTGGGGTATTTTTTGGGAATTCACACGCCGCTCGGTATTTTGGGCGTCTGGCTTGCCATGGACTGCGAATGGGGCGTGCGCGCGACGGTTTTTCTGCTTCGCTATCGGGGCAAAAAGTGGTACAGCCACCGCCTGATCGATTAAAAAAGCACAGGGCTTCCGGTGTGTTACCGGTGCCCTGTGCTCTTTTTATTACAGCCCGAACTGATATTTGTGGGTTAACACTCCGTCTTTAAATGTGATGCGCACCGACGAATCGGATCCGCTCCACTCGTAAATTTCTGTGCTGCCGGTGGAATCAACCAGAGTTCCCGGGTCGCCGAACGCGGCTGCGACGTCGTCGTAGCTCATTCCCTGCGTCAGCGCGTTGAATGTTTTCCGGGAAACGCCCGAGCCTGGTGAAGGGGTGTCCTCGGAGGGAGCGTCGGAACTGCCGTCCTGTGGGGAAAAGGGATGCATTTGGGGAGCAGCCTGAGAAACCGCCGACCCGGTGGTTGTGGTTTCCGTTCTCTGCTCGGCTCCGGAATCACCCGCCGCACCGCTTCCCGCCGGGGCCTGCGGGGCGGCGGAGCCGCTCTGCGCTGAGGAAGAGTCCGATCCGCTATCGGAAGACGGCGCGGAGCCGACCTGTTGTGCGGAAACGCTGCCGCCCGCCGCCGCGGCGGGCTCTCCGGAGGAAATTGCATAGCCCTCGGAGGAAGCGGCGGCAAGGGATACGGCGCCGCCGGAAGATGATGAGGAGGACGCGCTGCCCCCCGATTGAATCAGGCCGCTTGCGCCCAGGATCAGAACGGCGGCCATAACGCCGATCAGGGCAATCATGGTCGGCAGGAGGATGTCCTTTTTCGGTTTCTGCGGGGAAGTCTCCCCGTTCCGGGATGTTTCGTTCTGATTCAATTCGCTTCGCTTTCCTTCGCCGTATTTTTTCGGGAATCCGGTTCCGTCCGGGAAATTCCACGGGCTTTCCCCTTAAGAATAGCATTTCTTTGGGCCCCTGTAAATTCCCCCGGCTGGGAACGGAAAAAAATCGTGCAAAAATACCGGGTATAGGACGGGCCGGATTCCCATAGGATAGGGAGCGGAACAAGAAAGCGGTCGTTCTGCTCTGTGTGATTTTCGAAGGCCTGCATGAATTTTTAGCCAATTTCTTCTGTTTTGATACGGGATGCGAAAATTGGGGAAGCGGATGCCGACCGGCGGCGCTTCCCCGGATTTTTTATTCCCACCTTCGCGCCCCCGGAATGTGCAGATACCGGATATTCGCGTAAAGATAGCTGTTCAGCGGGCGCATAAACGCGTCGTAGGTATGGGCGGCGACATAGATGCCGTCCGGCTTTACGGCCGCCACGACCGGCGTGTGGTAGAAGTGCCCGGCGGCGTCGCCGAGCTGGAGCAGATCGCCGGGCTGCAGGTCGGCGGCATCCGCCTCCACTGCGTAAGGACCCACGGAACGGTTGGAAACCAGAAAATTGTAAAGATACATTACGCCGCTCCAGGAGGGTGTGCGGCTCTCCGGACTGTTGTAGTACCACCCGTGAGTCGGCGTCGGATTCATGACGCCGCAGCCGGCAAACAGGCACTGTGACGCGAAATTCGTGCAGTCGCCGCCCATACCGTCGAAGCTCAGGTAGCTCGGGTTTCGGGAAAAGGCCCACTTCTCGGCGTATTCCACGGCTTTCGGTCCGTCGTAGGAGATGGTTTTCAGCATGGGCTCCCTCTTTTCAGATCGTATTGTTTTCACCGACATTCTATTCTTCCGGCGGAAAAACGGTGCGGATTTCACTTCTTTGAATTTGCCTTGTATATTTCAGGAAAATGTTATAAAATATAAAATTACTCGGGATTGTTCTGCAATTCTGAATTACGTTATGAATTTGGAGATTGAACGATGGCGGACAAGCCGAAGAACAGGCTGGGAAAAAATCTGTTTGTTATAGGAACGCTCGCCCTCAGCGTGGGGGTCATGCTGTATTTCCTCTTTACGACGGACGGGATCACGACTCTGGGAAAGATCATCGTGAGCCTGCGGCTGCGCTGGCTCTTTCTCGCAATCGGCGCAGCGTTTGCGTGCTGGTTCCTGGAGGCCTGGGTACTGAACCGGCTCTGCCGTCATTTTATCAAGCAGTGGAAATATACGCGCTCGTTTACCGTAGGCATGATCGGGTTTCTCTACAGCGCGCTGACCCCGTTCGCCACGGGCGGGCAGCCGATGCAGATTTATGCCATGAACGCCATGGGGATGGATGCCGGAATGGCCGGTTCCATCATCGCGGTGAAATCGCTTACCTATCAGATTGTCATGGTGGCCTATTCGCTGGTTGCCGTGGCACTTAAACTTCACTATTTTCAAACAAGCGTCAGTAATTTTGCCTTTGTGACCCTCCTGGGCCTGACGGCAAACTGCGTTTATATCGCGCTGATTGCCCTGTTCCTTATCAGCGAGCGGACGACTGATAAAATTCTGCACGGCTCGATCCGTATACTCCATAAAATGAAGCTTTGCCGGCACCCGGAGGAACGGTATGAGAAGATCCACCGCGAGCTTCAGATGTTCCACGGCGCTTCCCGACTGATGGGGCATTCCACCGGTCTGTACGCCGTCGTCATGGCGGTGACCGCCGTTCAGGTTACCGTCAACAGCCTGATTCCCTATTTCATCTACCGCAGCTTTAACATGGGCGGTGCCTCGGTCGTTACCATGGTGGCGGCACAGGTGTTCGCGGTCACAATCTCTTCGTTTGTTCCGCTCCCCGGCGCCTCCGGCGGGGCAGAGGGCTGCTTCTACCTGTTCTTCGCGCCGTATTTTCAGGCCGCAATCATCCCGGCCATTCTGTTGTGGCGGATCATCACCTATTATTTCAACATCGCGTTCGGCGGAATCTTTGCGTATATCGGCAGCAAGCAGAACAAAATCGTGCTGAAAAATCCTACGGATAATCCCCTTAAAAAGGACTGAATTTCCGCTTGACAGGAAAAGCGGGTTGTGATATGGTATTACTGTACTAATAGAAATAGTACAGTAAATACAGGGAGGCGTACCATGTTTGAGCTGGATTTCAAAAGCAGGCTGCCCATTTATGAACAGCTCTGCCGCATGATTACGCAAATGGCCGCGTTGGGCGCCCTTGACCCGGCGGAACCTCTGCCGAGCGTCCGTAATCTTGCGCGGCAGCTTGGCATTAACCCCAATACGGTGCAGAAAGCCTATCAGATGCTGGAACGCGACGGGATTATCAATACCGTGCCCGGAAAGGGCTCGTTTCCCTCCGGGGACGGCGCGGCGGTGGCGCACCGGCGGCTTCTGGCGGTGGAAAAGCTGGAAGAAGCGCTGCGGGAAGCGGCGCAGTGCGGCGTTCCACCGGAGACGGTGGAAAAACTGACGGCGGAACTGTTCACAAGGAGGGAAAAAGATGATTGAGGTCAGGGAGCTGACAAAGACCTTCGGCAAGAAGGCCGCGCTCGACAAAGTATCGTTCACTATCGGGGGCGGGTCGGTGTTCGGGCTGGTCGGCTCGAATGGCGCCGGGAAATCCACGTTCCTGCGCGCGGCGGCCGGCGTCTACCGTCCGGACAGCGGTACGGTGACGGTGGACGGAGTCTCGCCGTTCGAGAATTCGGCAGTGAAATCCCGGATCTATTTTCTTTCTGATTATCCTTATTTTCTGCCGCAGGCGACACTTGCGGAGATGGCCGCCTTTCTGCGGCGGATCTATCCCAACTGGAGCGATGAAAAATGGGCGGAAATGAACCGGATGTTTCCGGTGGGAGAAAAGGAAAAGATACAGAATATGTCGAAGGGGATGCAGCGGCAGGCCGCTCTGATCTGTGCCTTTGCGGCGCAGCCGGATTACCTGCTGATGGACGAAATCTTCGACGGGCTGGATCCTGTGATGCGGCGCCTGCTGAAAAAGGCGATTTCCGGCGACGTTGCGGACCGCGGCGTTACGGTGATTATCGCGTCGCATAACCTGCGGGAGCTGGAAGACGTGTGCGACCATGTCGGGCTGTTCCACAAGGGCGGCATTCTGTTTGAAAAGGATATCGACGAGCTCCGCCTCGGCATCAGCAAGGTTCAGGCGGTGTTTCAGCCACTTCCGGACCGGAGCGCGTTTTCCGGGCTGGATATTCTGAAGTTTGAAACGCGCGGCTCGCTGGTGAACCTGGTGATCCGCGGGGAGAAAGAGGAAATTCTTTCGAAGCTGAACGCGCTGAACCCCGTTTTTGTGGAGGCTTTGCCGCTCACGCTCGAAGAAGTATTCATCAGTGAAATGGAGGTGGCCGGATATGACAGAGACAGCTTCCTTTCGTAGCCGGTTCCGCGAATTTGCGGCCCTGTACCGGTGGTCAATCCGGAAGAATGTCGGGCTGATGTTTCTGCTGACTCTGCTCCTGTTCATGGCGCTTCCAATGCTTCTGCTCATTTCAGCGCCGGGATGGCTGCAAGATTACAAAGGCGAAGTCGACATGACCGCCGCACAGATTGCCGCTCGGCTCAACGATCGCTTTACCAGCTTCATCAGCATGATCAACATCCTGGTGTTCCCGGTTCTCATGGTGTTTGCCGTGGTGCTGACCGTCGTTCTGTTCGGCTATTTTCAGAAAAAGCGGAGCGTCGATTTCTACCACGCTCTTCCGGTGGGCAGGGTGCCGCTGATGCTTTCCGGTTGGTGCACGGGTCTGACCGTGCTGTTTGTTCCCTATATTCTCAATATGCTTGCCGTACAGATTATCGCCTCGGCCTACGGATTCCGTGCGGTGGGAAGCCTGACGCCCATACAGCTGATGTTCTGGGGACTTCTGATGACGGCGGCGGTCTTTACGTTCTGCATGCTGATGATGGCGTGCAGCGGCAGCGTGTTTGACACGGCGATCTCCGTGCTCGGCATCAGCGTCGGCTATCCGCTGCTTGTAATGTGCGGAACCACAGCCGCGCAGATGCTCCTGCCGGGCTTTGCAGTGGAAATCCGGAACCATCTGGCTGTTGTCACTGCACTTTCCCCGTTTGCCGCGGCCTTTGTTGCCATATTTGCCGACCACGGCACGGGCATGTTGGTTTGGTGGCTTGTGCTGACGGTTTTGATGCTCTTCGGCGCGTGTCTGGTATACCTCCGCAGGAAGAGCGAGGCGGCGGAGGACCGGTTCGCGTTCCCGGCTGTCAAGATTGTCATTCGCTTTCTTGCCACGGCGGTTGCCGGGCTCGGGCTCGGTTTGATCCTGATGAGCAACAACGGCGTGACCGGCAACTTTTTCATCGGACTGCTCGCGGGTTCCGTCGCGGCCCATGTGACGGTGGAAGCCGTCTACTCCCGCGGATTCCGGCAGCTGAAACGGAGCGCCGTGTGGTACGCTGGCTTCGCGGTGCTGTTCCTCATCTATTACGGGGTTCTTTGCACGGGCTTCTTCGGCTACGATCAGCGTGTGCCGAACTCCTCGGATGTACAGAGCGTGCAGGTTGAACTGAACAGCGATTACGGTCCGGGCTGCAACCAGATCTATGACGAAAACAACCGCCTGCTCACAACGCTGAAACCGGTTATTACGAAGCCGGAGGATATTCAAACGGTAACGCAGGCCCATAAAAAGGTTGCCGCACTGATCCGAAGCAGCGGCTACCCTTATTTGCTCAGCCAGTTTTCCGGCGATCACATGAATCTGGTTTACACGCTGAAAAGCGGAGAAACAATGACGCGTTCGTTTCAGTGCTTCAGCCCGAATATGGATTTTGACGCTTTCTCCGCATCCACCAAGGATGTTTCCATGATGGAGGAGTACTACACGGGGCTCGATATGATCTTCTACCTCCAGCCGGAGGACATTGAAACCATGCGGTTCAGCGATATTCGCGCGGAGGACAAAGGCGACGAGAACGAAATCAGCTCAACCAAGGCGAAAGAAGTAATGGAAGCCCTCCGGGAGGATTTCAAAAAGGGCAAGGTGAACCGGCCGGAGAACATGAAGGTCGTGGAGACGGGCAGAAGCGTGCATGAGACAAGCGACGCGCCGATCCTGAATATCGACCTTGGCTACAAGCGTGACATCACCCCGAAGGACAGCCGCCTCATCGCTCTGCTGGGCGGCTATAACGGCAAAATCAACATGAACAGCTCCGGCGGCTATCAGATTTACAGCAAGGATACGGAAACCTACCGTTTGTTTCAGAAGCTTGGTCTTGTGAAATAATCGCAGCCTTTTGAAAAAGGCCTGGCGAAAACTTTCGGGTTTTTCCACAGGGGGCTGCGGCTTTCCTGTCTGCCTCAGTTGCCGGCTTGGCCGGAATGCGAATACAATATCAGATAAAAGGGGCGTCCGGCAGTCGGCCGGGCGCCCCAAGCTATGGACTTAAAAAGGAGAAACCGATGCGCTACGAGAATTATCAAAATTCAGACGGTTTTGTGCCGAGACAGCGGCACAGAAAAAAACACCGTCTGCTGTTTTTTGTCGTTTTTTTGCTCCTGTCTGTTTGGGCCATAACGAGCATCCGGTCCGTCTGGGCCGATATGCCTTTTGAGCAGCAGAAGAATCCCTCCTCAATTTCGGGCCCGTCGGTACCTCCTTCCGCCGCGACGCTCGCTGAGCTGAAATCGATGGAGAGCAAGGAGCCGAAGCTGAGCACGGTCCTGCAAAATCCGGACCGATACCCGGAACCTCTGCTGAAGGCCCTGACGCGCAACCCGGAGCTCCTGAATTTCACTCTGGATTATCCGAAGAAGAAAGGAAGCGCCTCCGACCGGATCGACCTTTCGGGGAAGTACAAGCCGGGGAGCATTCCGCTCCTGATGCAGTGGGATGAGGACTGGGGCTACGCTCCCTATGGAAACGGCATCATCGGGCTGGACGGCTGCGGCCCCGCCTGCCTTTCCATGGTACTGGTCGGACTGACGGGAAATACGGAGTGGAATCCGGAGAAGGTCGCCCGGTTCAGCGAGCAGAACGGATATCTGGATGAAGACAGCGACAGCACCCGCTGGACGCTGATGTCCGAGGGCGCGAAGAAACTGGGGCTGAAATCCAGCGAGCTCCCGCTTTCGGAAGACCGCATGACCGATGAGCTCTCAGCCGGGCATCCGATCATCTGCATTCTCGGCCCGGGAGATTTTACGACAGACGGGCATTTTATCGTGCTGACTTCCTACCGCGGCGGCAGCTTTACGGTGCGGGATCCGTTTTCCAAGGCACGCAGCGCGAAACAGTGGAGTTATCAGACGCTGAAACCCCAGATCCGGAACCTCTGGGTTTTCTCCAAATAAAAGAGGCGTCCGGCTGATTGCCGGGCGCCCCTTTGTATCGTTGCAAAATTATTTGGCCGCGTCCGCGACTTCGCGGGCATAGGCCTTCATGGCGGAAAGATCGGCTTCGGTCGGCTTGAAATTCACGCGCAGCCCGTCGCCAACAAATTTAAACTTTAAATGTTCCAGACGGCTCTTCATCATCGGGACGGCCTCGCCGCTCCAGCCGAAGGAACCAAACGCCCCGGCCGAACGGCCGCGGGTGTTGATGGCGTCCACGCTTGCGAGCATGTCCCACACGATCTTCGGCGCGTCGCGGTTGATGGTGCAGGAACCCGCCAGCACGGCGTTCGCGGAATTGACCAGCGAAACCGTTTCTTCAAACGGTGCGCTTACAATGTTCAGCAGTTTTACATCCAGCGAAGCATCTGAGGAAAGCTCCTCGTAGGCAGCTTTTGCAAGAAGTTCGGTGTAGCCGTACGCGGAAGCATACAGAATGGCGACGGACTTTTTCGCCCCGGTTTCCGGTGAGCTCCAGGCACGGTAAAGTTCTTTGCATTTTTCAATGTTTTCCCTGAGGCACGGGCCGTGACTATTGCATACAAGGGCCACGGGCAGGTCTTTGATTTTTTCAAGCCCGGCCAGAACGGCGGACTTGAACGGCCCGAAAATACCCTGGTAGTAATATTCGAATTCGCCCCAGTATTTCGCGAAGTTCCCCTCGTGAATGTCGGAGTCCAGCATGGACGGCTCACAGTAATGGCAGCCGAGAAAATCGCACGTGAACAGGACTTTGTCCTCCGGCATCCAGGTGAACATGGTGTCGGGCCAATGAAGAAGCGGGGCAATGATAAAATCCAGCTCCGTTCCGGGGAGAGCGAGCTTGTCCCCTTCCTTGACAACGACGCAGGAAAAATCTCGGTTTACAATGGCGGTGAGGCATTTTTTCGCGGCGAAGGTGCAGTAAACCGTGATGTTCGGGTTCAGCTCCAGCAGCCGTGCAACGGAACCGGAATGGTCGGGTTCCGTATGGTTGACAATCAGTGTGTCGATGGTTGAAAGATCGGCGATCTCCTGAATGTTCCGCAGGTATTCGTCAAAATAGGAAGCGTGCACCGTGTCCACCAGCACGTTCTTTTTCCCTTTGATGAGGAATGCATTGTAGCTGGTGCCGAATTTGGATTCCATAATGATATCGAATACGCGCAGGGCGGGATTCAAAACACCGACCGAATAAACATGATCCGTCAGTTTGATTGCACTCATAGTTAAGACAAAACTTCCTTTATTTTGATGGTTTCTCAGTCTTCGGGCTCAAACGAGTCTTTGCCGGCTCCGCATTCCGGGCAGCTCCAGTCGTCCGGCAGATTCTCAAATGCTGTTCCCGGTGCAATGCCGTTCTCCGGGTCTCCCTCAGCGGGATCGTATACATAGCCGCATACAGTACAGACATATTTTTTCATGAACAGGCACTTCCTTTTTTGATTATTTTGATGTCCTTATCATAGAATATTCGGTTCCGGTTTGTCAACCGGTTCCGCCTCGAATCTCAGGTCCTCCGCAATTTCGCCAAGATGGCAGGGAAAGACGGAACAGCGATGGAGAACCCGCGCCAAATCAAGCGCTTTGGAAAGGTTTCTGGAAATAAAAAGGCTTGCGTCTTCACAGGAACCCACTTCCTTGATCCGTACGCCGTACCCGCGCCTGAAGTCGCCGTACACATAATATTTCAGGCAGAACCCCAGTATATCCGTGCATCCAATGTATTTGATCATCGCTTCATCTTCTCTCTCTCTGTGAAAATATATCACCAGTCATACCTGTTTATTCCATATGATAATTCACATAAGAAAAAGAATCAAGCAGAAAAAGGGTTAGAAAAATTGAAAATTGTTTTTGACGCAAGATGTTCAATGTCAAATGCGATCGAAAATATATCTAGTATGTCACAAATGTGTGAAATCAATTACAATTTGTACAAATACAAAATAAACATAGCACTGATTACTCCAAGTATAGAACCGATCAGTGTGTCGGAAGGATAGTGCACAAAAAGAAATACACGGGAAAAAGCGATCAGAAGAGCCAGCGTAAAAGCGGCGAGGCCCAGCCGGCGGTCGAAGATGCAGAGCACCGTCGCGGCGGCAAAAGAGGAAGCCGAGTGACCGGAGGGGCAGGAATACCCGCCCGGCGTGCGGATCAGAAGCGGGGTGCCGGGATAGGAAACGAACGGCCTTGGCCGCCCGATGATCGGCTTTAATATTTGGCTGATGATATGAGCGAGCGCGAGGGCAAAAAACATCATAAACGCAAAATATCGGGTTTGCCGCCGGTACGCCAGACAGAACACAAAAAAGAACCAGATAGCTCCCGCGTTCCCGAGGCGCGAAAGCAGCGGGAAAATGAAATCGGTGATTCGGTTGTGACAATGGTTCTGAACGTACCTGATGATCGTAAGATCCATACGCTTTCCTCCGTATGTTGGAATCAATTTATTATACCATATTTTCCGGGCGTTGCGAATATACTTGTATTAAAAAATAGGGGATGATTTCAGTGGAATGGCAGAGCCTGACGAAAGAGGAATGCGCGGCAAAGCTGGGAACCAGCCTGCAGAACGGGCTGTCATCCCGGCAGGCGGAGCAGCGCCTTCACGAATATGGCCCGAACGAACTCGCGAAGCCGAAGCAAAAAAGCCTTCTCGTTCGCTTTTTGAGCCAGTTCAAAGATTTTATGGTAATCGTCCTGCTGATTGCGGCAGGAATTTCTTTTTTTACCTCCTGGATTCGGCACGACGGCGATTATATTGATTCCGTTATTATTCTGGCGATCGTCGTGGTAAACGCCTTAACGGGAATGATTCAGGAAAGCCGGGCGGAGAAGGCGATCGAATCGCTCCGGAAGATGTCCAGCCCGCATGCGCGCGTGATCCGCGGGGGGAAAGAGGAAACCATCGACGCGGCAAGGCTTGTGCCGGGAGATCTTGTGCTGCTCCGCACGGGCGACCTTGTTCCGGCGGACCTTCGGGTGGTTCAGGCGGTGAACCTGAAGGCGGAGGAAAGCGCTCTCACGGGGGAAAGTCTCCCTTCGGAGAAGCGGGAGGACTGCGTCTTCCCGGAAAAGACGGCTCTCGGCGACCGGCGGAATATGCTGTATGCCACAAGCGCGGTGACCGGAGGGCACGGCTCCGGGATCGTGGCGGCTTCAGGGATGGACACGCAGGTCGGGAAGATCGCCCATATGATCGGTAGTCAGGAAGCGCCGGAGACACCGCTCCAGCGAAAGCTGGCAGAAACTGGACATTGGCTGGGAATCGGCGCGCTTGCCATCTGCCTGATCATCTTTTTTATGGGCCTGTTTCAGCATGTGGAGCCGCTGGAGATGTTCCTGCTTGCCGTCAGTCTTGCGGTCGCGGCAATTCCGGAGGGACTGCCCGCGGTTGTGACGATCACCCTTGCGGTCGGTGTGCGCCGTATGGCGGCAAACCGTGCCATTGTGCGCCGGATGCCCGCCGTTGAGACCCTCGGCAGCGCGAGCGTAATCTGCTCGGATAAAACGGGAACGCTGACCCAGAACCGGATGACCGTCGTGGAGGTTCAGGATGCTTCCGGCTTGCTGGAAACGGAGTCCGCGGCGGCGGGCCGGTTGCTCGATCTGGCCGCCCTCTGTACGGACTGTACGCTTTCGGAAGCGGAACTTTGCGGCGACCCGACCGAAACGGCGCTGGTGCGCGCCGCGCCGACGGATAAGAATCATTTGGAGCAGCAGTTTCCGCGCGTACTTGAGCTTCCGTTTTCAAGCGAGCGGAAAATGATGACGACGGTTCACCGGCTTCCGGGGGGACACTACCGCGCGGTCAGCAAAGGCGCGCCCGACGTTCTGGCGGGTCGCTGCGGGAACGCCGGGCTGGACCGGCAGAACGAGGAAATGGCGGGGCGTGCCCTCCGGGTCTTGGGCGTCGCCGTGCGGGACCTTGATTTTCTGCCGAAGAACAGCGGCGAAATCGAGCGGGGCATGACCTTCTGCGGACTGATCGGCATGATCGATCCGCCCCGGCCGCAGGCCAAGGCGGCCGTTGCCCTTTGTCGGAAAGCAGGAATCCGGCCGGTGATGATTACGGGGGATCACGCCGCTACGGCGTCGGCCATTGCTTCCCGACTCGGCATTTCGGACGGCGGCGTGATTACCGGTCCGGAGCTGAGCCGTCTCTCCGAGGAGGAACTGACGGGGGATATTTACCGGTACTCCGTGTTCGCGCGTGTTTCGCCCGAGCACAAGGTGCGCATCGTCCGGGCGTTTCAGGCGCACGGCGAAGTGGTGGCCATGACGGGCGACGGCGTGAACGACGCGCCCGCGCTACGCGCCGCGGACATCGGCTGTGCGATGGGAATGGCCGGTACGGACGTGGCCAAGGCCGCTTCCGATATGATCCTGACGGACGACAATTTCGCCACGATTGTAGCCGCGGTGCGCGAGGGCCGCGGAATCTATGAGAACATCCGGAAAACGGTGCATTTCCTGATCAGCTGCAACATCGGGGAACTGTTGACGGTTTTTGTCAGCTTTCTCCTGCACCTCCCGAACCCTCTGCTTGCCATTCAGCTTCTGTGGGTCAACCTGGTCACGGATTCGCTTCCCGCACTCGCGCTGGGCGTGGAGCCGATCGAGGAGGGCATCATGGAGCGCAGGCCCGTGCGCAGGGGGGACAGTATTTTTGCGGGAGGAATGGTTTACAATATTCTGGTGGAGGGCGGCCTGATCGGGGCACTTTCGCTTTTAGCCTACAGCTTCGGCCGCTATTTCTTCGACCTGAACCCCGCCTCTCCGGACATTGGTCGCACCATGGCGTTCGCGGTGCTCAGCCTTTCGCAGGTTGTTCACACGTTCAATATGCGCTCCGAGCAGTCCGTGTTCCGCTCCGGATTTTTCGCGAATCCCAAGTTGGTGCTCGCCGCCGTCGCCTGCACCTTCCTGCAGGTTGCGGTGATTGTGTTCCGCCCGATTGCTTCGGTCTTCCGGACCGTGGAGCTCAGCCCGGCCCAGTGGCTTGCCGTGGCGATTTTCTCCCTGATTCCGCTTGCGGTGGTTGAGGCGGAAAAGGCGCTGGCGTCGAAAAAAGAGAAGGAAATTAAAAAAAGCCTGCCGGCAGGCGCCGGCGGGCTGAAGAAAAGAAAAGCTAAGGCTTTTCCTCCGGAGGATCTTCGGAGCCGCGGTTAAATAGGGTTGGGAGTGTGCCGTCTTTGGTGAGAAGCTGATAAAGAATCAGCAGCACGGTGCAGTAGATCAGCACCCAGAAGTTGCCGGCGACCAGCGCAAAATAAATTGCGGCGAGAACGCCCAGCGGATGGATGTTGATGGTCGAGGAAACGAGCTTCGGCTCGATAATCTGGCGGATGGCGGTAATCAGCAGCCAGCAGACGAACAGCGCCCCCGCGCGGAAAAAGTTCCCCGTGACCAGATAAATCAGCGAAAGCGGGATGTAGATCGTCCCCGGCCCGAGCACCGGCAGAATGTCCGCAATCCCCGTGATGATGCTCAGCACCAGCGGATAGGGAACGCCGAGCGCCGCAAAAACGATCAGCGTTTCCACAAACGTGATAAAATAAATCAGAAGGTAGGTGCCGATGTAGCGCCCACCGATCGCCTTCCCGTCTTTGGAATACGAACTCAGGCTCCGCACGGCGGAGTGCGGGAACAGCCCGACCAGATAACCCTTGACCGTGCCGTAATCCTTGGAGAAGAAATAGGTGGAAAAGATCATAATGATCAGCATGGTGAAAATCGCGGGAAGCGAGGTCAGAAAGTACAGGAGGGTTCCGGCTACCTTCGCCGCGATGCCTACGCCGTTCTGCGCGATGCTCATGATTTTTTCCTGATTCTGCTCAATGAAATGGGAATCGATGCTCTTCACGGAACTCCCGAGCTGAGCGATCGCATTCATGAGGGGGGCCGTCAGGGCGCGAAGATCCTCGCTGGTCAGCCGCGAAACGTACCGAAGCAGACGGTTCAGCTCTGTCAGCAGCCAGAAGCCGGCCAGAAACAGCAGCCCGAACAGGATCGCGTAGACGACCAGAGTCGCAATGGCCGCCGCCGGTGCGGGGCGGAGGGACAGACGGCGCCGCAGCCAGTTGATCAGGGGCTGAGCGGCAAGCGCAAGCAGAAAACCGGCCAAAAACGGAAAGGTATATTTCAGCGTGACGGCAAACAGAATAAACACCGCCGTGTAAATGACAAAAAAGAGAATGAGCGGCTTCAGGCGAACCAGTTCGCGCCGTTCAAACAAAGCAAAACCCCCTTGTTTTTCTTGCAGAAAATAATATGATAATCGTATGGGAACCATTATACTGGAAAATAGCGTAAAATAAAAGAAAAAAAGAGCGCTCCGCAAAATAGCGGAGCACCCTCCCTAGGGATTAATTTTCCCTGCCAAGCAGCCAGTCGACCGAAACATTCAAGATGTTTGCCAAAGCGGAAAGTTCAAAATCCGTCACGTAACGAATTTGACCCTCCAGTTTGGATAGTCCGGAAGCGTTCATGTCCACTCCGTTTACCTGAAGCTGAGCCAGCAGTTCTTTCTGCTTCATACCCTGATTTTTACGCGCCATTTCGACGCGTGCACCCACCAAGTTGCGGGTACCAAGTGCTTGTTTGCGCAGTCTCAAATTCATTCATCTCCTCTTAAAGTATTTTGGTTTGCACGTACATTCTCTTTTCACAAAATCCGCTGTTTGAAGTGATTGCCGAAAAGAATTAAGTTAAAAAATTCAACAATCAACTCAACAATGATCAGTATAATATTTTTTTGTTATTAATGCAATAAAAAATTGGATATTTTTCACCCAATTCGTGTTTTTTTGGTTTCTTTTGTAAATTCGACGAATCGCACCTGTTGCTTTTATTATTTTGTCACGATCATTCTATAATATTCTAAATAAAATTTCATCATAGGGATTTTAAATTGCGGTTTTTAACATAGAATGATTTTGCGTAGCTGTCTGCCGCTGCTTTGGTTTGTGCGGCTGGTGACACCTTTGCCGGCCGCTGCCTGTGCGCCGGACGATGCGGCTTGCCGGGGCCGGCGAACAAGATGCGGTTTCCGGCGGCTGCGGCGCGTCAGGCAAGCGCAGATCAATTTTGTGTCATTCTATAATATGATACTCTGCCGACGGGGAGTCACAGGAAATTTTACCGATTCAATCGGGGAGATGATTTTTTTGGAGGAAAGCATAGGACGGGAAAAAAATCTTACCATGCTGACGGACTTTTATGAGATCACCATGGCGAACGGATATTTTTCAGGAGGCTGCGGGGACACGCCCGTTTACTTTGATATGTTCTTCCGCGAGATACCGGACGGGGGCGGCTTCGCCATTATGGCCGGTGTGCAGCAGGTGGTGCAGTACCTGCAAAACCTGAAATTCACGAAGCGGGATATCGAATATCTGCGCTCCTGCGGAATTTTCCGGGAAGAATTCATTGAGTATCTTGCGGATTTTCATTTTTCCTGCGATGTCTGGTCTGTGCCGGAGGGAATGCCGATTTTCCCCGGCGAGCCGATTGTTACGGTGCACGGCCCCGCCATACAGGCGCAGCTTCTGGAAACCATGATTCTGCTGACGGTTAACCACCAGAGCCTGATCGCCACCAAAGCGAACCGCATCTGCCGCGCAGCGCAGGGAAGGCCGGTTATGGAATTCGGCTCCCGGCGGGCGCAGGGAGCGGACGGGGCGATCCTCGGTGCGCGGGCGGCTTACATCGGCGGCTGCTGCGGGACGGCCTGCACCCTCACGGATCGGGACTACGGGGTTCCGGCGCTCGGGACCATGGCGCACAGCTGGGTTCAGCTGTTTGACTCCGAGCTGGATGCGTTCCGCGCCTATGCGCGCGAGTATCCCCAAAGTTGTACGCTTTTGGTGGATACCTATAATGTTTTGAAATCCGGAATCCCGAATGCGATTCAGGTTTTCCGCGAAGAGGTGGTTCCGCGCGGCTTCCGCCCGGCCGGCATCCGCATTGATTCCGGCGACATCACCTATCTTTCCCGCAAGGCGCGGAAAATGCTTGATGACGCCGGCTTCCCCGACTGCAAGATCTGCGCTTCCAATTCCCTGGATGAATACATCATACGGGATATGCTCATGCAGGGCGCCTGCGTGGACAGTTTCGGCGTCGGCGAGCGGATGATCACCTGCTCCAGCCATCCGGTGTTCGGCGGGGTGTACAAGCTCTGCGGCGTGGAAAAAGAAGAGGGCCTTATCGTTCCGAAGATCAAAATCAGCGAAAACGTTGCCAAAATCACTACGCCGGGTTTTAAACGGCTGTGGCGCCTTTACGATCAGGACAGCGGCAAGGCCATTGCGGATGTGATCACGCTGCACGACGAGGTGATCGACGAGTCCAAACCCTATGAGATTTTCGACCCGGATTTCGTCTGGAAGAGGAAGATCGTGAGAAATTTCCGCGCCGTGGATATCCGCACGCGCCTGTTCTATCAGGGCCGCTGCGTCGCCCCCAAGCGCGACCTGAAGGAGATCCGCTCCTACTGCGCGCAGCAGGTGGACACGCTCTGGGACGAAGTAAAGCGGTTCGAAAACCCGCATCACTATTATGTGGACCTTTCCCCGAAGCTGTGGGACTTAAAAAGCCGCATGATCTCGGAGGAATCGTTCAACTGACCGTCGCCTTGACTTTTTCGGCGCGATCGGGTACAATAGCATCACATTGCGAGCAGGCTGGGCAGCCGCGGACGCAGCGCGAAAGTGCGCGCCCGAGGAAAGTCCGAGCTCCACAGGGCGGAATAACGGCTAACGGCCGCCGGGGGCGACCCCAGGGAAAGTGCAACAGAGATATACCGCCGCTTTTTGCGGTAAGGATGGAAAGGCGGGGTAAGAGCCCACCAGCGCGCGGGAGACCGCGCGGCTCTGCAAACCCTATTCGGAGCAACACCGCAGAGGGACATGATGCGTCTGCCCGGCGCGTCCCGAGAAGGTGGCATCGAGCCGAGGCGGCAACGCCCGGCCAAGATAGATGGTTGTCCAAGACAGAACTCGGCTTACAGGCCTGGTCGCATTTAGTTATGAAAATCCCCGCCTTACAGGCGGGGATTTTGCTGTCTCCGGGAGAAAAAGCGACCTCAGAAATTCCCGGCTTTCTGTTCTTGCTCCCGGATCTCGCTGAGAGCCTGAAAAAAGAGCTCCGGCTGGTCAACCATCGCCAGGTGGCGGGCTTTCGGAATCACGTACTTCTTTTTCCGGGGCGCCGAAATCTCTTCGAAGTATTTTTCCGCAATTGTGTAGGGAGCCTGCCAGTCGTCTCCGCCTAAAATGTAATAGACGGGCACGCCGTAATCCCGCGGCTCTTTCCACAGGTTAAAATCGCAAAGGAAAGGGTAGACCCCCTGATTCGCCTTGTAAATCTTCAGGAAAGCGGAACAGTCGGAAAGCCGGAAAATCGGGCTTTTCCTTACCACGTTCAGAATCGGCAGAAAGGCGTCGGAAGAAAGCCCGAATTTTGCCTGAAGATTTCGGACCCGGGTCATTTTTTTCATGAATGCCTGATCAAAAGAAATCTTTTCGCCGGGATAGACGCCGACGGCTTCCAGTTTCTTCAGGGATTTTTGATCCCCGGCCTGCGTGATCAGCTCCCTGACCCTGCCGTAACCGACCTGTTCGTTTTCCGTCATGTTGATGACCTGACCGGTGCCGATATAATACGCGATATCCTCCGGATGCTTCAGAACAAAGGCCGAACCGAAAACACTCCCCCAGGAGTGCCCAAGCAGAACGATTTTTTGCTTGTTATATTTCTTCTTCAAATATTGGATTACCTCAATCAGATCCTGAAGCATCAGCTCGATCGTGGGGAGCTTGTCGGGATTCCGGGTCAGCGTTTTTCCGGCGCCGCGCTGATCCCAGTGCACCAGAGTATAGATTTTGGTCCACTGTTCCTCGTAGAGATGGGCGAACAGCGATTCTGCGGAACCGGGACCGCCGTGCAGAAACAGCAGCACCGGATTTTCCGGATTGGTTCCCAAATGGTAAAGAAATTGTTCGATTCCGTTAATCGGGACGTATTCCTGGAGATCAATGGCTCTTTTTGTTTGCTTTTTCATTATGACCCGACCTTTCCGTTCGGATAACGCTTTGATCGGTTGTGTCATGCGCTCTTCGGTCGCAGAATTTTTGAATGGCCCGCAGCTGGGAGTCAGAAAATCCGGCTTCCGTACCGAGAGAAACCTCTTCCTCAAACCCGTCCTGCTCTTTTCCGTCAAACCGATACAGCTTTTTGAGCAGGTTCCAGAGAGTTTTCAACTCTTCTGCCGAGAACTCGTGGAAAACTTCCGCGTAATAGTCGAGGGAAAGCTCGCAGTTTGCCGCAAGCGTTTCCTTGCCGGCCGGCGTTATAATGACATTGACGGCACGTTTGTCTGTTTCACTCGGCGCGGTTGAAAGAACCCCCTTTTTCTCCATGGCAGAGACAAGCTGTTTCACACTTTGCTTGGTAGTGCCCAGCTTTTTCGCAATGCCGTTCAGCGTTGCACGATGCTCCGGCAGGTGATTAATCGCGATCATCACCATGATCTGCCGGACGGTCAGCTTTTTTAGAAATTGATCGCCCGTCGCCTGAAGTTTGTTGGTAACGGAGAATAAGGTGCTCAGTGCCTGCTCCATCAAAAACAGTTCCTGAAAAGCGTCCATGACAGTTCCTCTTTCAGAATGACAATATACTGTCTAATGTAGTTATACTGCTTTCCTTTTACATTGTCAATATACTGTCTAATTTTTTTATTAATTCCAGTGAAGTGAGTGGTTATCCCATCAGATATTGATAAACCGCGTCGACTCCTTCGCTGAGGATGCGCTCTGCTTCAATCTCATTGTCTCCGTAAACGATCTGGTCGACGATGGAACTGATCATGTGAAACGTCACGATCACCGCGGCGTCCGGATCGCTGACGCGAAGATATTCTTTGGAGGACTCAAAGTAATTCCGCATTTCGCCCAGCGTTATTTTTTGCTGCCCGTTCAGAACAGCCGCCACTTCGGGTTTCGAATAGCTTAAAATCGTCTGCTCCCGGCTGAATTCTTTCGTGGAGAGATGGACCCGTACCAGTCCCTCCAGAAAATTTCGCAGCCACGCTTTGGGCTCGGAAAGGCAGGCGTTCAGATCCGCACACATCTCCCGGTATACCTTGGTGAAGGAGGCGTTGTGCCGGTCCAGAATTTCCAGAAGGATCGTATCCTTGTTCTTAAAATAGGAATAAAGGCTTCCGATGGAAACGCCGGCGGCTTTAGCAATGTCGTTTGTTGTGGTGTTGTAGTAGCCGTCTTTGCAAAAAAGGTGATAGGCCGCCTCCAGAATCTTCTCTTTTGTTTCCATGCTTCGTTTTTGCTGCGGTTTCCGGATCTGGTCCATACTGATCAACTCCCGCCTTTATTTTACCGGGCGGGCGGGGTTTTGTCAATAAATATGAGCAAATACTCTTATTTGTATTGACAAAGCAAAATCAGCTCTTATAATATGAGTAAAAGCTCACGTTACGAAGGGAGATCAATCTATTATGGGTGCAAAAAAAGCAATTGTCATCGGAGCAACTTCCGGGATGGGAATGGAAACCGCGAGGCTTCTGGCAAAGGAGGGCTATGAGGTCGGGCTGGCGGGGCGCAGGGAGGACCGGCTTCTTGCGCTGCAGAAGGAACTTCCGACAGCGGCACATGTGAAAAGAATCGATGTCACAGCGCCGGAGGAAGCAATTCCGGCCTTTGAAGCATTGGCGGAAGAAATGGGCGGTCTGGATGTTGCCGTAATCTGCTCCGGTATTGTTCTGCCCAATTACGAATTGGACTGGGAAAAAGAACAAAAGACGGTCAATACGAATGTTCTGGGGTTTGCCGCAATGGCCAACGCCGCGGCGCGTCGGTTTGTCAAACAGGGGCATGGGCATCTTGTCGGAATCTCCTCGACCTCCGCACTGGTTTACAGCGACCGGAGCAACGCGTACTGCGCGTCCAAGGCCTTCATTTCCAATTACCTGCGGGGACTTCGGATTCTGCTCGCAAAGGCGAGCCCGGATATTTTTGTGACGGAGGTGCTTCCCGGCTGGGTTTATACCGAAATGACGCAGAATGCCGACAAGTCAAAAATATTCTGGGCTTCCACCGCGGCGCAGGCGGCATCTCAGATCTGTGGCGCCATCCGGAAGAAGAGGCGGAAAATCTATATTTCAAGGCGCTGGCGTTTGCTCGCCTGGATGCTTGCCCTGCTTCCGGAACGAATGAGGGTAAAATAAACCGATTTTTCGGCTTTTGCACGCCAGAAAAGGGACGGCCCGCCGTTTCGGCGGGCCGTCCCTTTTATATAGGAAGATATGTGAAAAACTTGTAAGCGAAAGTAATGTGTTTTCGGCTGCTCCGCCGCGCTTTTCCGTTGCCGCAGGAAAAACCCGGCCGTTCGGCCTTCCTCAACAGATCCATCAAAAAAAATAGCGTGTATTCTGCTCCCCTGCGGGAGAAGAATACACGCCGTTGTGTATCATCAGCTTATTTCATTTAAGGGGAAAATCAGACCACGCTGAACAGCAGTTCGCCGTAGGTCGGATACGGCCAGTACTTGGAACCAACCAGTGCTTCAATCGCATCGGCGGTCTTGCGGGTTTCTTCCATCAGAGCGAACACCGT
>JAEWRF010000183.1 GCA_023460155.1 Bacillota bacterium
ACAAATATTGTGATATATTTAACATAGTGTTGCTCTGGCTGCAAAACTATCGCAAAATTAATTTTTAGAAAATCAGAAATCCGTAATGTCAAGGTAAAAAATGAATGGAGGAAAACTTATGTCGAAAAAAATCGTTCTGGCGGGCGCATGCCGTACCGCAATCGGCAAAATGGGCGGCGCGTTGGTGAATGTCTCCACCCCGGAACTCGCCACTGCTGTGGTCAAGGAAACAATGAAGCGTGCAGGAATCGCGCCGGAGCAGGTGGACGAAGTCATTCTCGGCTGTGTTTACCAGGCCGGCATCGGGCAGAACGTTGCCCGGCAGGCATCCGTCTATGCGGGTATCCCGATTTCCACTCCGGCATTCACGCTGAACAACCTCTGCGGTTCCGGCCTGAAAAGTATCAACGTTGCTGCCGCTCTGATTGAGGCAGGCGAAGCCGACGTCATCGTCGCGGGCGGCGCGGAAAGCATGTCCGGCGCTCCTTTCCTGCTGAAAAACGCCCGTTTCGGCTATCGTATGAACAACGGCACTCTGATTGATTCCATGATCAATGATGGTCTGGAGGACACCTTCCACCATTATCACATGGGCATTACGGCGGAAAACATTGCGGAAAAATACGGCATCACCCGTCAGATGCAGGATGAATTTTCCGCTAACAGCCAGCAGAAGGCGGAAAAAGCAATCGCCGAAGGAAAATTCAAGGACGAAATCGTCCCGATCGACATTAAAGTGAAAAAGCAGATTGTTTCTTTCGACACCGACGAAGCTCCCCGCAAGGGCGTTACGGCGGAAGGTCTTGCCGGCCTGAAACCTGCTTTCAAGAAGGACGGAACTGTTACCGCGGCCAATGCCTCCGGAATCAACGACGCTGCTTGCGCTCTTGTGGTGATGACTGAGGATAAGGCAAAAGAACTTGGCGTGAAGCCTTTGGCCTACTGGGTAGGCGGCGCTTCCGCAGGTGTGGATCCGGCCTACATGGGTCTCGGTCCGATTGAATCCACGAAAAAGCTGATGAAGAAGCTTGGCATGAAGGTCAGCGACATGGACCTCATTGAGGCGAACGAAGCGTTTGCCGCTCAGTCCATTGCAGTGTGCAGAGACCTTGAATTCGATATGAGCAAAGTGAACGTCAACGGCGGCGCCATTGCGCTGGGCCATCCGGTCGGCTGCTCCGGCGCCCGCATCCTCACCACTCTGATGTATGAGATGGAGAAGAGGAAGAGCGGCTACGGCCTCGCAACCCTTTGCGTCGGCGGCGGCATGGGCGTTTCCTGTGTCGTTAAGAGATACGAATAAGCTTCGTCCGAAATCGGAGGAAAGAAGGCTGTCAAGATGAGCTATGTAAAGTATGAGCAGAAAGACTTTGTCGGTGTCGTTACGATCGACCGGGAAGAGGCTCTGAACGCACTGAATCCGGAAGTTCTTGACGATCTGGAAGCAGTCATTGACGCGGTGCCGCTCGACAGCACCCGCTGCCTGATCATCACGGGCGCCGGAAACAAGTCTTTCGTTGCGGGCGCGGACATCGGGGCGATGTCCACCATGACGAAGGAGCAGGGGAAGGCTTTCAGCGCAAAGGGGAACGGAGTGTTCCGCAAAATTGAAAGCTTCCCGATTCCCGTGATTGCGGCGGTGAACGGCTTTGCTCTCGGCGGCGGCTGCGAGCTCTCCCTCTCCTGCGACATCCGCATCGCTTCCGAAAACGCGCTGTTCGGTCAGCCGGAAGCCGGTCTCGGCATCACTCCCGGCTTCGGCGGCACGCAGCGGCTTGCCCGCACCATCGGCGTCGGGAAAGCCAAGGAACTGATTTACACCTGCGGCAAGGTGAAGGCGGACGAAGCGCTTCGCCTCGGACTGGTCAACGCCGTTTACCCGGCGGATCAGCTGATGGACGAAGCCCTGAAGCTTGCCGGCAAGATTGCGCGCAACGCGCCGATCGCGGTGCGCCAGTGCAAAAAGGCGATTAACCTCGGCCTGCAGCTGGACATTGACAAGGCTGTCGCGCTTGAAGCGGAGCTTTTCGGCTTCTGCTGTGACACGAAGGACCAGAAAAACGCTATGACGGCGTTCGTCGAAAAGCGCAAACCCGATCCTTTTGTAAACGAATAACCGCGGGACGGTATCCCCGCATCAAATTTTAAATTTTACGGGAGGTAACAAAATGATCGTTGGAATTATCGGCGCAGGCACCATGGGCTCCGGAATTGCCCAGGCATTTGCCCAGACGGAAGGCTACTCCGTAAAGCTCTGCGATATCAACGAGGAGTTTGCGGCAGGCGGCAAAGCAAAGATCGCAAAGGGTCTGAACCGGCTCGTTTCCAAGGGAAAAATGGAACAGGCCAAGGCGGACGCGATCCTTGCCAAGATCACGACCGGCACCAAGGAAATCACGGCGGACTGCGACCTGGTTATTGAAGCGGCGCTTGAAAAGATGGATGTCAAGAAGGCGCTGTTCAAGGATCTTGAAACAATCTGCAAGCCGGAGTGCATCTTTGCAACCAACACATCTTCGCTTTCCATCACGGAAATCGGCAGCGCACTGAAGCGCCCGATCTGCGGCATGCATTTCTTCAATCCGGCACCGGTCATGAAGCTGGTCGAGGTGATTGCCGGCATCAATACTCCGGCTGAGACCATTGAAAAAATCAAGGCGATCTCCGCGGAAATCGGCAAGACTCCGGTTCAGGTCAAAGAAGCTCCCGGTTTCGTCGTCAACCGTATTCTGGTTCCGATGATCAACGAGGGCATCGTTGTTCTTTCCGAGGGCACCGCTACGCCGGAAGATATCGACACTGCCATGAAGCTGGGTGCGAACCATCCGATGGGCCCGCTGGAGCTTTCTGACCTGATCGGGAACGATATTGTTCTGGACGTTATGGAAGTCCTTTATGCCGAGACGGGCGATCCGAAGTACCGCCCCGCGCCTCTTCTCCGCAAAATGGTTCGCGGCGGCCTGCTTGGCCGGAAGACCGGAAAAGGCTTCTACGATTACAGCAAATAGGCAGTTGTTTCAAATATGATTTGGAGGAACGAGTATGGACTTCGAACTGAGTAAAGAACACGAAATGGCCAGAACTCTTTTCCGTGAATTTGCGGAAAAGGAGATCAAGCCGTACGCGCAGGAAATCGACGAGGATGAGCGTTTCCCCAGCGAGGCGCTCGCAAAATTCAAGCAATTCGGATTTATGGGTATTCCGTATCCGAAGGAGTACGGCGGGCAGGGCTGCGACACGCTGACCTATGAAATCTGCATTGAAGAGGTCTGCAAGGTCTGCGCCACAACCGGCACCATGCTTTCCGCTCACACTTCCCTCGGCACCTGGCCGATATACAAATTCGGCACCGATGAGCAGAAGAAGAAATATCTTCCGAAGCTTTGCTCCGGCGAATATCTCGGAGCTTTCGCTCTGACGGAGCCGAACGCAGGCACGGATTCCTCCGCTCAGCAGACCAAGGCTGTGCTGGAAGGCGATCACTACGTGCTGAACGGCAGCAAAATTTTCATAACGAATGCCGGCTATGCCGATACATACATTGTTTTTGCCATGACGGACAAAAGCGCGGGCAACCACGGAATTTCCGCTTTCATTGTTGAAAAGACGTTCCCAGGTTTCTCCGTAGGCAAAAAGGAAAAGAAAATGGGCATCCACGGTTCTGCTACCTGCGAGCTCATTTTTGAAAACTGCATCGTCCCGAAGGAAAACCTCCTCGGTCAGGAGGGCAAGGGCTTTACCGTTGCTATGACGACTCTGGACGGAGGCCGCATCGGCATTGCCGCTCAGGCTCTCGGCATTGCGGAGGGCGCCCTGGACGAGACCATCAAATATGTCAAGGAAAGAAAGCAGTTCGGCCGTCCTCTGGCAAAGTTCCAGAATACTCAGTTTGAGATTGCCGATATGGTCACGAAGACCCAGGCCGCTCAGTACCTGATGTACCGCTCCGCTGTTGCAAAGGATGTACAGAAGAGCATTTCCCTGGAAGCAGCCGAAGCAAAGCTTTTCTGTGCCCAGAACGCGATGGATGTCACCACCCGCTGCCTGCAGCTCTACGGCGGCTACGGCTTCACCAGAGAGTATCCGATTGAACGTATGATGCGCGATGCGAAGATTACCGAAATCTACGAGGGCACCAGCGAGGTCCAGAAGATGGTAATTTCCAAATATGCCTTGAAGTAAGGCGGAAACTCTAAGGAGGGAAATTCTTTGAAAATCGTAGTTTGCATAAAGCAGGTACCGAATACCAACGAAGTAAAACTGGACCCCAAAACCGGCACGCTGATCCGCGAAGGGGTTCCCAGCATCATTAATCCGGATGATAAGGCCGGCCTCGAGGCCGCTCTTCGTCTGAAGGATTCTCAGGGTGCGACCGTGACCGTTCTTTCCATGGGTCCGCCGCAGGCTGACGCAGCTCTCCGTGAAGCACTTGCCATGGGTGCCGACGAGGCCATTCTTGTGACCGACCGCGCGTTCGGCGGAGCCGACACTTGGGCAACGGCTCACACGATTGCGGCCGCTTTGAAAACGCTTGACTACGACCTCATCATCACGGGCCGTCAGGCGATCGACGGTGACACCGCGCAGGTTGGCCCGCAGATTGCAGAAAACCTGAATCTTACCAACATCAGCTATGCGGAAGACATCAAAGTTGAGGGTGACTATGTCATCGTCAAACGTCAGTTTGAGGACCGCTATCATGTCGTCAAGGCGAAGATGCCCTGCCTGATCACCGCGCTGAGCGAGCTGAACGTGCCCCGTTACATGACTCCCGGCGGAATTTTCACCGCTTACCGGGAAAAGGAAATCAAGATTCTTACCCGTAAGGATCTTGATGTTGCCGATGATGCGATCGGTCTTAAGGGATCTCCGACAAGAGTTGTCAAGACCTTTACCAAGAGCGCGAAAGCTGCCGGTACGGTGGTCAACAATCTGAATCCGCAGGAAGCGGCTGAGTACGTGCTTGAAAAGCTCAGAGAAAAATTCATTATTTAGTTTTTGAAAGTGGTGAGCAAGAT
>JAEWRF010000184.1 GCA_023460155.1 Bacillota bacterium
GCATTTACCCCACTCTCACCTACCCCTGTCACGCGACGATCATGAGCGGAGAATACCCCGGGAAGCACGGGATCACCCACAACGAAAAGCTCCGGCCGGACATCGGAAATGCAGAATGGTACTGGCATTACCGGGATCTGCGTGTGAAAACCATTTTTGATTATGCAAAAGAGAACGGGTTAACCACCGCTTCCGTTCTCTGGCCTGTAACCGGGGGCGGACCGATCGATTATCTGATTCCAGAGATATGGACGCTGCTGCCCGAAACGGACCCCGACGAAGCATTTCTGCCGTCCATTTCCCCCGCCGCGAATCCGGTCTACCGGGAAAAGCGCTCTCTGCTCCGGTGGAAGGACAATCCCGAATATGACCAATTCGGAGAAGAATGCGCCGTCGAGATTCTCCGCCGGTACCGCCCCGACGTTCTGTTCCTGCATCAGGCGTCGCTCGACCATGCCCGCCACTGCTGCGGCATTTATTCCAAGGAAGTCACTGAGGCACTCCAAATGCACGGCAAATGGATTGAGCGTCTGCTGCAGACTCTGAAGGAGACCGATTCGCTGGAAAATACCGTGTTTATCGTTTTAGGGGATCACGGGCATCTCGCGGTTAAGGCGAATGTCTGCCCCAATACTCTTTTGCGCGAGGCTGGGCTTTTGCAAACCGACGGCGAAGGAAATGTCACTGCGTGGGATGCGTATTCCCAGTCCTGCGGCATCAGCGCGCAGGTGTTCCTGAAAAACAGCGAATGCCTTCCGGCCGTGCAAGAAATTTTTGAGGACCTCGTTCGGCGCGGGTTTGTGCAGCGCATGCTGGAACCGCAGAAGCTGCGGGAAAAGTATTTTCTTGATGGCTCGTTCGCCTTTATGGCCGAGGCCGCCGAAGGGTACGCGTTTGAAAACAACGCTCTCGGAGAACTGATCGTACCGACCGACCGGAGTGACTACAAATACAGCGTATCCACCCACGGCCATCTGCCCGAACGCGGGGAAAAGCCCTGCTTCATCATCCACGGAAAAGGCATCCGCCCCGGGGAAGTTGACGGAGCGGAGCTGATTGACGAAGCCCCGACGATGCTCGACATTTTAGGGCTTCCGCACGATTTTCTGCCGGGAAAAAGCCTCCTGTAAAACAGCCTCTGCGGAACTCCTCTCTCACCGCATTTTCCATAAAATCACCCTCGGGCGGTACAGTGAAACGAAATTCACTGTACCGCCCGAGGGCTTCCGTCCGTCTTATTTCGGAACTCTCTTTGAATGCGGAGGTTATTTTGCTTCCGGCTGCTCCGGCGGGGTCAATTTACTGAAAGCCCTCATGAACTCCATGGGAAGCGGGAAAACGATGGTTGAGTTTTTCTCGACCGCAATTTCTGTCAGGGTTTGCAGGTAGCGAAGCTGAAGAGCCGAAGGCGATTTCCGAATCACCTCGGACGCTTCGTACAGTTTCGCGGCCGCCTGAGCCTCGCCCTCGGCCGCCGTGACCTTGGCCCGGCGTTCCCGCTCGGCTTCTGCCTGCTTTGCCATGGCGCGCTTCATGGAATCCGGAATCTCGATGCTGCGCAGCTCGACTGCGGTGATGATGATTCCCCACGAGGACATGGTTTCCGTGAGCATATTCTTGAGGATTGTATTGATGTTGTCCTTGCTTGTCAGGATTTCATCCAATTCGTGCTGACCCAGCACGGAGCGCAGAGTGGTTTGCCCCAGCATGGTGGTGCTGCTGTTGAAATTAACCACCTTTGTGATGACAAGAACCGGATTTTCAATGTGATAATAAACCACGGCGTCCACTTTGATTGAGATATTATCTTTTGTGATGATTTCCTGCTGCGGAACGTCAATGGTGCGCGTACGCAGATCAACCTTTCGCACAACGTCGATGCCGAACGGGATGCGAAGCTTCAAGCCCGGGCCAAGGACGCCGATCACGTGTCCAAAGCGGAAGACCACTCCCCGCTCATATTCGTTGATAACAACCAGAGAAAGAGCCAACAGCAAAATCACCAATACTACAATTCCAATCAGCACAGTCGAGCCATAATCCATCTTAAACATCTCCATTTTCCGCGCGCAAAGGCGCTTAATGAAACAGAATGACAGCAAATTAAAAGGATTAAGGCTATTGTATTCCTGTTTGGGAAACGATACAAGAGATTTTAGAAAAAGTATGTCGCCCGCGACATTGACTTTTCTTTTCCGAATGTACTATTATAAACAAAGAAAAGAAAAAGGAGAGAATCGCAGTGACAAAAGATCCTGACGCAATAAAAGTACTGACCAAGGACACGAAGGAGACAAAAGAAGCCATTTGCCTTTTGAGCGGGGAAGACGTTTCCATCGCCCACCGGTGCCTCGAGGTTCCCGGAAGGCCGGGGGACAGGATGTTTCTCCGCATTGACAGTTGGAACTGTGACAAAGCGGGGAGCTGTGAAAGCCCCGCCTGCGTCGGAAAAGTCCGCACAGGAACCGTGAAGAACTGGAACGAAAAATAATAATCGGCGGCTCTCGGAACGGCATTAAGCCGGTTTTTCGGGAGCCGCCGAAGTTTTGTGAACGTGAAATTTTAAGGAGCTCCGGTTC
>JAEWRF010000185.1 GCA_023460155.1 Bacillota bacterium
CAGGAATCTGGAGAAAATTACTTGGAGACGATATTGATTCTGCGCGGCCGCAACGGATATGTACGGTCCATCGACGTGGCCAACGAACTGGGTGTGACAAAGGCCAGCGTCAGCCGCGCGATGAGCATTCTCAAGGAGGCCGGCTACCTTGTCATGGAACAAAGCGGGAATCTTGTCCTCACGGATGGGGGCCTCAAGCGGGCGGAAGCAATTTACGAGCGGCATACGCTGATCGCCGAATTTCTTGAGATGACACTCGGCGTGGAGGCGGAGACCGCGACGCAGGATTCCTGCAGAATTGAGCATATTATCAGCGAGGAAAGTTTTCGGCGGATCAAAGAGTTTGTAAACGGCAGACAGAAAACAGAGCCGCCGTCCCGGCAAAGGCCCGGCACGGGGAGTTGAGGGGGATTTGATGAATACGGTTTCGTTTCAATGCCCGCACTGCGGGAAAACGCTGGAGGTTCCGGAGGATGCGGGGAAGATTGTGTGCATGTTTTGCGCGCAGCCGATCGATTTTCCCGCCGAGCAGAGAAAATTAGCGCAGGAAATTCCGCCGGAAGGCGATTTGTTTGAGTACCTGAAAGAGGCGGAGCAGCACTTAACCGACGAGGTTTTTTCCTTTCGCATCAAGGCGGGCGAACTTTCCAGCAAAAGCTATCCGCTCCTTTTCGAAAATTATCAGGCACTTCTTCACCCGTTCCTTCAGTCTTTTCAGTATGCGGCGATGCAGGATGAGGCCGTCGCGGCGGAAAAGCTTTCCGAAGTGCTGTTCGAGGGCTTTATAAACCGGTACCGCGCGGAAAAACGCCATTCGGAAGTGTTTGACTGCCGATTTACGATTACCTCTCTGACGATTCCCGCAATTCTGGAACTGAAAACTCCCGCCGCGGAAAAGCTGGTGGATCTGCTGCTGCAAAAATGGAATGAACAGGATCCGAAGCATCCGCTCGGCAAGGCAAATTACGAAGCCATTACCGGGGGCTTCCGGAAAAAGTTTTGCTTTATTACAACGGCTGTCTGTTCTTCGCTGAACAAGGGGGATTCCTGCGAAGAGCTGAACGCGTTCCGCCGTTTCCGTGACGGCTGGCTTGCTTCAACGGAACAGGGTCCGGCAAAAATTCAGGAATACTACCTGTTTGCCCCCATGATCGTGCGCGAGATCGACCGCTCCGGGCAAAGCGGCGAGGAGTATCGGCGCATCTGGCAAACGTATCTGGAGCCGTGCCTCCGGGATCTGCGCGGCGGGCAGAACAAAACCTGCGCCGAGCGGTATGAGGGCATGATGGCGGAGCTGGAACAGAAGTGGTTCGGCCTTCCGCAGTAATCTATTTTTAAATAATGCGGCGGAGCCGGTGATTTGTTCACCGGCTCCGCCGTTTTCTGTCGTTGTTTACACGGGTCAGAGGCTGCTCTACAGCTCCTTTCCGGTATCCAGGGAAGCGGGAACCGCATTTTCGCAGAACTGCTTATCCAGAACATCCAGAAGAGAAAGAACATCTTTTTGCGGAACTGGTTTGCTGATGATGTAGCCCTGAATGATATTGCAGCCGCAATCTACCACACAGTCGGTCTGTTCCTGCGTTTCCACCCCTTCGGCGATGACCAGCAGGTTCAGCCGGTGCGCGAGCCGGATAATCATGCTGACAATGTCTTTTTCCACATTGTTTGTGACGATCTCATCAATAAAACTCTTGTCGATTTTCACCGCGTTGATGGGAAGATTCTTCAGATAGGTCAGAGAGGAAAAACCGGTGCCGAAATCGTCAAGATAGATCGGAATGCCGTGAGCGCGAAGCTCCTGAAGTTTCCGGATGACTTCTTCGAACGATTCAATCAGGCAGGATTCCGTAATTTCCAGCGCGACGCTGTTTGGGGCCAGATGATAATAATCGAAACGGCTTATAATATAATCCGTAAAGTTTGCCTGCAGAAGCTCGACGGGCGAAGCATTAAACGAAATCGTGAGGCCTCGGCCTTCCACACTTTTTGCGAAGGAGAAGGTCTTTTCGATCATAAACCGGCCCAGATCGTTGATAAAACCCGACTTTTCCGCCATGGGAATGAACTCCGAGGGCGGAACCATCCCGAACCGCGCGCTTTTCCAGCGGGCAAGCGTTTCGAAGCCGACGATCGATTTTTCCACGCAGTCGTATTGCGGCTGGAAATAGCAAAGCAGTTCGCTGCTGGCAATGGAGGCCTTCAGCTCCGATTCCAGTTGAAGCTGGTGGTCGATCCGGTCCCCGAATATGTCGTTAAAAAGAATGTAGCTGCCTTTGTTGGCCGCCTTCGCTTCCTGCATCAGAAATTCGCCGCGGTTGAGGATGTCGTCGAATTCGGTGCCGCAGTCGGTTTCACGCTCCTTGTAAAGAATGGCGCCGATGCTGCAGGAAAGCTGAATGACAATTCCGTTCAGCAGATAGGGCTCCTTGAATACGGTAAGAATTTTGTTGGCATAAAATTCAAGATCGTCAACGGTGTTGAGTCCTCTGACCAGAACCATGAATTCGTCGCCGCCGATTCGTCCGATCTGCGCGCCGGAACCCAGCATGCGCCGAAGCCTTGTTGCGGTTTCACAAAGGAATCCGTCTCCCGAATCATGGCCGAATGTGTTGTTCACGGAACGAAAGTTGTCCACGTCCAGAAAAAAGGCACCGCCGTTCTGGGCGCATTTTTTGCATTCCGCAGACCACGGAGCAAACAGCCGCTTCATTCCCTTCCGATTGGGAAGATTCGTCAGAGAATCCGCAAACACAAAATAACGTTTTTGCTCATCGCTGCGGATTGCCGCTTCATAGTCGATTCTTCGGAACTTAAAGAAATAAAACAGCACAAGCGACAGAACGCCAAGCAGAAGCAGGAAAAGCACAGCCACAGGCAAAAGGGCCCGATCGTTTCCGAATATTCCGCCGTTGTTTTTTGACGCCCAAAGGATCCATCCGTCGGAGCCGGTGACCGGCAGATAGACGGTCTGCACGTTTGCTCCGTTCAGTCGGACCGCCGCAGTTCCGGCAACCCCGTCCGCAAAGTCGGATTTCAGCCTGCGCATGAGGGACTCATCCGCCGAAACGCCGGAAACGGAAAAAAAATCCGCATGAATTGTGCTGCCGGGTTCACCGGCGATGACAGTTCCGTCCTTTTGCAGAACCCAGACGGTAATGTCTTTCTCTGCGGTGATGCTTTCCAATCCGCTGAACCGGGAGCTGTCCTGAGCGGCGGCAAGAACGCCGCACACCCGATTGGAGCGAATCACGGGAACACAGTATATAATTTCCTTTCGGTTGTTGTCAGCATCAATATAGTCATAGGAGATACTCGATTTTCCGGCCAGCGCCTTTTGAAAATAGGAACGTTTTCCAAGCTGCAGCGTAAGGCCTTTATTTGTAACCGCCCTGCCGGAGAGGTCGGAATACGCAAGAAAGCGGAATGTGTTCTGAGTGGCTTCCCGATTGAGGATGCGGTCCTTATCGGGAGAGCTTTGGGAGTAGGAGAACGCGTCCAGATCGGAAAGCGCGGTCAGTACATTGAGGTTGCCCTGGGTCTCCGTACGCACCGCCTGTACGGCTTGCTTTGAAAAATCAAGGAGTGAAGTCTGGAGCGCCTGCACGGCTATGCTGCGAAGATTGATGATCAGCACAGTTCCGGCTGCAAACAGGAGAAGAGCCAATCCTGCAACCGCGAGGAATAATTTGTCTTTTTTTCGCATTTCATCACCTGGATTCATTTTACTGCTAACCAATATTATACAGAGGCAGATCGCAAATTTCATTATTTTGATAACTATTTAGAAGAAAAAAGTCAGACGTTTTTTTGTAAAAAATAACGAACTGATTTCGAATGTATTCGAAATGCCTTCCAATATCATGATCCCTTCATCTTTTTGAATAAATTCGCCTCTCATGTAAATAATGAACTCATCATTGGGGGGTGTTAACATGGAAAAAAGGATTACACTTTTTGTAACAGGAGGGGTGATCTATCCTTCTCTGGAAATTTTATGCCGGGGAAAAACCGATTTTTCCATGGCGGTTGCGGGAGGGCTTTGTCTTTGCCTGATTGACCGTGTCTGCAACTGCAGACTGGGAGAATGCCCGCTGTTCATGAGATGCTTTGCGGGCTCAGGGATCATTACGTCGGTCGAGTTTGCTGTCGGCTACCTCGTTAATATTGTACTGAAGCTGAATGTGTGGGATTATTCGCAGATGCCGCTGAATGTTATGGGACAGGTATGCCTGCCGTTTTCCCTGCTGTGGTTTTTTCTGACGATTCCCGCCATGCAGCTCTGCTTATTATATGACCGAATCAGGAAAGCAGTGAAAGTACCTGAGCGGTAAAACGAATCGGCAGCAGCAAATTGCAGAGGAATAATATTACAGAGAGAATGTGCCTTGAAAGGGCTCCCGCCAGCCCGGTCAGGACGCATTCTTTGTGTATGCTTCTGCGGGAGCTGTTTTGCGGCGGTTTGCCGGCCACAAATTGGGCACTCTGCAGCAAAACCGCGTAAAATTGATTTTTTGGGGGATTTTTATTGACATGCCGAGCTGGAATATGGTATTATTAATTTCGCACCTGTGAGGAAACGAATCCGGAGAGGTGTCCGAGTGGTTTATGGAGCTAGTCTTGAAAACTAGTGATCCCGCAAGGGACCAAGAGTTCGAATCTCTTCCTCTCCGCCATTTTAATTTATATTTTGATTATTCACCATCCGTGGAGAAATACCCAAGTGGTGAAGGGGCTCCCCTGCTAAGGGAGTAGGTCGGGTAACCGGCGCGAGGGTTCAAATCCCTCTTTCTCCGCCACGAAAAAGCCTGTAATCTCAAAAGATTACAGGCTTTTTCATATGTTTTGCAGAATGATTTCAACTAACTGCTAAAGCTGCCGCAAGGCAATGAAAAAGAAAATAGAAAAGGCGAATTTCATCTGTGAACTGCACTCCGATCGTTTGACAGTATGATTTACTGAAAAACGGCAGGGGTGCTTTTTCTGTCTGCCTTTTATTCACTCTGCGCTCCGCATGGCGCGATGAGACCGGGCAGCCTGTCTTCCGTGTTCTCTGCGGTGCGCGGTCTTTCTGCTGCCGACTCGATCAATTTGCATCTATTTTGGAACTCAATAGTTAATATTTTGTAAATAATGGTTAACAGGACGTAATGTAATGAAAATAGAAGCAGCTTATAATGAAGACAACAAACAGGCTCGCAGCAATTGAAAGGAGAAAAGCCATGTCAGATTTTCTGGAATTTAAAAATATCAGCATGGAATTTCCCGGAGTAAAAGCACTGGATGATATAAGCTTAGGAGTCAACAAGGGCGAAGTCATTGCATTCCTGGGCGAGAACGGTGCGGGGAAATCCACTTTGCTGAAAATTTTGAACGGCGATTATCAGCATACATCCGGCAATATTTTAATTGACGGACAGGAAGTACATTTTCATACTCCCAACGAGGCGATCAAAGCGGGGATCAGCGTCATTTATCAGGAGCGGCAGCTGGCTCCCTATCTGTCGGTTGCGGAAAATATCTTTATGGGAAATCTGCCGATCAGCAAAGGCTTTATCAATTACCGCGAGCTAAATCAAAAGGCACAGGCGATCATCGACGAATTCGGCCTGTCAATCAAGCCGGAAACGCAGGTCCGCAATATATCTGTGGCGTATCAGCAGATGGTCGAAATCATGAAGGCTTATAACCGCAAAGCGGATATCGTGTGCTTCGATGAGCCGACTGCTCCGCTGACGGACGCCGAGATTAATATTCTGTTCAATATTATCCGGCGGCTGAAAGAGCAGGGCAAGGCGATCATCTATGTATCCCACCGAATGAACGAAATTTTCCGGATCACGGACCGTGTCGTTGTCATGAAGGACGGCCGGCTGATGAAGGTCCTCAATACGGCGGAAACAAACGAAAACGAATTGATTCAGCTGATGGTGGGCCGTGCGCTGGGGGATGTATTCAATACTCTTGAACGCAACAAGAACTTTGGAGAAGTTGTTCTTTCCTTACAGGATGTCAGCACGGAAAAGGTGCACCACATAAATCTGGATATCCATGCGGGCGAAATCGTCGGCATGTCCGGATTGGTAGGGGCGGGCCGCAGTGAACTGGCGGAGGCCATTTTTGGAGTGGACCGTCTGGTGGGCGGAAAAATGCTGCTGGATGGTAAGCCATATCGGCCTAAAAATACGCGGCAGGCAATGAATGCCGGCGTAGCGCTTTGCCCCGAAGACCGCAAAACCCAGGGGCTTTCGCTGATTCGTTCCGTGCGGGAAAATACCAGCCTGGGAATCCTGCAGGAACTGAGCCAGAAGGTCGGCTTTGTGGATCTCCGGCAGGAACACCAGTTTGTAACCAAGGCGATCGATGAATTCAATATCAAAACCCCCGGCATGGAACAAAAGGTGATCAATCTTTCCGGCGGAAATCAACAGAAAATTGTTCTGGCGCGCTGGATGGCGACGAATCCGAAACTGATTATTTTTGACGAGCCGACCAAAGGGATCGATGTGGGCGCGAAAGCGGAAATTTACATGCAGATTTGCGCTGCCGCCCGGCAGGGGGTTGCGGTCATCATGATTTCCTCCGAACTGACAGAGGTTATCGGGCTCTCAGACCGCATCGCTGTTCTGAAAGACGGAGAAATCAAAAAAATACTTCCCAGAAGCGAGGCAACGGAAGAGAGAATTTTGAGTTACGCTATGCTGGATGAAGACAAGAAAAAAACGGAGGCAGAATAATGGAAAAAGAAGCTGAAATAAAAACAAATCCCTTTCTGCGCGTCAGCCGAAAGCTGGTTCAGGGAGACAAC
>JAEWRF010000186.1 GCA_023460155.1 Bacillota bacterium
TATTCGGGACGCAAAGGAAGGATAACGCATGAATTACCTCGGGATCGACCTCGGCGGCACCAATATCGCCGTCGGAGTTGTCGACGACAGCTTTCAGATCATTGCCCGGGCTAAGAGAAAAACCCGGGTTCCCTGTTCACCGGACGAAATGTGCAGCCAGCTTGCTGAAGCCGCTCTGGAAGCTCTGGATAAGGCGGGACTGACCGTCGGGGATATTCCCTGGGTCGGGATCGGGACTCCGGGAATCGCAAACCGAGACACCGGCATTCTGGAATACTCGAACAACCTTTATTTCCATGATTTCGAGATGCAGAGGCTGCTCTCCGAACGACTCGGGAAAAAGGTCATCATTGAAAACGACGCGAATGCCGCGGCTTTCGGCGAATACAAGGCCGGGGCGCTCCGCGGAGCCCGAAACGCCCTCGCCATCACGCTCGGCACCGGCGTCGGGAGCGGGATCATTGTCGACGGGAAGATCTATGCCGGTTCCAACTTTGCCGGCGGCGAAATGGGACATACCGTCATCGTGGCGGGCGGACGGCAGTGCACCTGCGGGCGCAGGGGCTGCTGGGAGGCCTACGCCTCCGCAACCGGACTCATCGCCATGACAAAGGAATCCATGCAGGCGCATCCGGAGTCCGCCATGTGGAAGATCGCCGGCAGCCTTGAGAATGTGGACGGCCGCACCGCGTTCGACGCCATGCGCGCGGACGACGGCGACGGAAAAGCCGTCGTCGATCAGTATCTGTACTATCTCGCATGCGGGCTGATCAACTGCGTCAATATCTTTCAGCCGGACATTCTCTGCATCGGCGGAGGAATCAGCAACGAGGGCGAAAACATCCTCAAGCCGCTGCGGGAATATCTCGCAAAAGAGAACTATGCCTCGCGGTCCAAAAAGCAGACCGTACTCTGCCGGGCGCAGCTCGGCAACGATGCGGGAATCGTAGGCGCGGCTCTTCTGGGCGCCTGATTCTTATCAAGTGAAGGAATTTTTAATTCAATTTAAAGAGGGGACTTTGACTTGAGTATTGAAAAGCGGATTTTTGGGGAATTATCCGACGGAAGACAGGTCGACGCCTATCTTTTGAAGAACGGAAGCGGCATGTCGGCCGAATTCCTGACCTACGGCTGCCGGATCGCGAAGCTCTGCACGCCCGACCGCGAGGGCAAGGCGGCGAACGTTGTGCTTGGCCACGACACGCTCGCCGAATATGAGGGCGACGTTCTCGGCGCGGCGATCGGCCGGTTTGGCAACCGCATCGGCGGAGCCGAATTTCAGATTGGCGGAAAGACCTACCTCCTCGCCAAAAACGACGGAGAAAACTCGCTGCACAGCGCGCCCGGCGGATTTCAGGACCGGGTCTGGAGCGTAAAAAGCAGCAACCCGGACGATGACGCTCCTTCCATCACCTTTGCTTACCGCAGCCCGGACGGGGAATGCGGCTTCCCGGGCAACGTGGACTGCACCATCACCTACACGCTCTCGACGGACAACGCGCTGATCATCGGCTATACGGCGCAAACAGACGCGGAAACCCCCGTCAATCTCACCAACCATTCCTATTTCAATATTACCGGGGACGCAAACCGCGACATTCTCTCCGTTGAAATGCAGATTTTCGCGGATCAGACGACGGAAGTTACGCCGGACCTGATTCCGACCGGAAAACTTCTTCCCGTGGAGGGAACCCCTCTGGATTTCCGGAAGCCAAAGGCGATCGGGCAGGATATCGGCTACCCGGACGCCCTGCTGAAAAGCTGCGGCGGATACGACCACAATTATGTTCTGAACGGCGGTACGGGCATGAAAAAGGCCGCCGAACTTCATGATCCGTTCAGCGGCAGAACCATGCTTGTCTTCACCGATCTTCCCGGGGTGCAGATCTACACCTCCAACGGCTTCGCACCGGGAACGTTCGCGAACGGCGGCATCGCCCTTCAGGCCCACCATGCCGTCTGTCTGGAAACGCAGTTCTTCCCGGATTCCGTCCATCATGGGAATTTCCCGTATGAAAACCTGAAGCCGGGCAAGCCCTTCGAAACGACGACCATTTATAAATTCGTCGTAGAATAAGCAGGAAAACCGGCCCGCAGAAAAGGAGCGGAGGAAATCCCGAAAGGGATTCCTCCGCTCCTTGCATTTTCAGGTGTTGGCAATAATGACCTGCTCCACGATATCCGCGACATCCTCGCAGTAATCCAGCGAAGCTTCAAATGCGTTGTAAAGATTCTGCATCCGGATCACCTCGACGGCGTCCTGATGAACAGCGGGGTCAAACAGCGTTCGAACCGCTTTGGTGAAAATGTCGTCGCCCTGCTCTTCAATATGGTTGACGCTGACCGACAGCTCGTGGATCTTTTCCTGGGTTTTCTTGAACTGACGGAATTCCGTCATCAGTTCGCACAGTTTCCCGCACGCCTGAACAATCAGATCGACAAATTGCCCGATGGCTTCGTTCTTTTTGGTGATGTGCATCATATAAACCTGATTGCCGATTTCATCCAGACTGTCGGTGATCGACTCAATCGCGGCCACGATCCGCATCAGGTCCGTGCGGTCGATCGGAGTGACGAAAGCCTCCTCAATAATGGCGGCACATTCATGTACATGGCGGTCTCCCTCGTGCTCAATCTGCCGGAGAAGCTCCATTTTCTCTCCGTCGACTTCGCCGTCCGCGAATACCGTCTGAAGAACCTTAGCGGCGCGGTTCGAAATTTCAATACCCTTCTCAAACAAGGCAAAATAATCCGTTCCTTTGGAAAAGAAATTCCCCATTCTGTAAAAACTCCTGCCTTTCCAAGCGTCCTGATAAACCGCAGCCGGGACCGGTCATCCGTCAGCAGCTATCTTTTATTGATCTACATTACTATTAATTTTATAGCTGCTAAGTAATGCATGCTCGTTTGTGGTTCTCTTCTTGTTATACTATTGCCATTCTAACATAAGTCTTGCTGAAAAAACAATCAAAACTTAAAATTTCGTTAAAATGGCCTTAAAAAACAGTTATCTTAATAAAATATCAGTTTTTCCTGCCACATAAGATGACATTTAGCTTGCCAGAAGTCCGGAATGGATTCTCTCTGCCGTTAGGTTGAAGCAAATGCGGAAAAATGATATACTTATAAAAAAGAGAACAGCCTGAGCGGCGATCCGCGCGAGCCGGCCTATGATCGGCTTCGGTTTTGTGCCGTTTCACCGCTTTGGGCGCACCTGCGTTACAGCTTCCTGAAGTGCTGCAAACAGAATGCCTCTGCATGAGGAAGCCAGCAAAATAATAAAGAGATATCTTGGCAAAAAAGGATGATATTAATCAGAACGCCGAATCTTTGTTGTCTCCCGCTGATGTGTTGTAATGCGAAGCCTAATAATATCAAAAGACAGAGGTAAAAATGATTAATGTATCAAATGTAAGCCTGAATTACAGCGGGACGGACCTGTTTTCGCACTGCAACCTTCAATTTACGCCGGGCAACTGCTACGGAATTATCGGGGCAAACGGCGCCGGGAAATCGACCTTTCTGAAAATTCTGTCCGGGGAACTGGAACCCTCCACCGGCGAAATTGCAATCTCGGAAAAGACCCGCCTGTCCGTTTTAAAACAGGATCAGAACGCTTTTGACGAATTTACGGTATTGGACACGATCCTTCAGGGGAACCCGCGGCTGTATGAAGTCATGAAGCAGAAAGAAGCAATCTATGCGAAAGAGGATTTTTCCGACGCGGACGGCGTTCTGGCCGCCGAGCTGGAAGGCGAATTCGCAGAGATGAACGGGTGGGACGCGGAATCTGAGGCTTCCAAGCTGCTGAAAGGTCTTGGAATTGACGACGATGTTCTCACGTCGCAGATGAGCCTGCTGGACGGGAAGCTCAAGGTGAAGGTCCTGCTTGCGCGGGCGCTTTTCGGTTCGCCAGACGTGATCCTGATGGACGAGCCCACGAACCACCTTGATCTGGCGTCCGTCGAATGGCTGGAGGATTTTCTGCTGGATTTCCCCGGGATGGTCATCGTCGTATCGCATGACCGGCACTTCCTGAATACGATCTGCACCCATATCGTGGATATCGATTACTCGAAAATGCAGATGTACGTGGGCAACTATGATTTCTGGTACGAATCCAGTCAGTTGATTCAAAAGATGAAGCGCGACGAAAACAAAAAGAACGAGGAAAAGGCGAAGGAACTCCAGAATTTCATCGCCCGGTTTTCGGCAAACAAATCAAAGGCGAAGCAGGCCACTTCGCGCAGAAAGCTGCTGGATAAGCTCAACATAGAAGATCTTCCGGAATCCTCCCGCCGATATCCTTTCATAGGGTTTCAGATGGACCGGGAGCCGGGCAAAGAAATTCTCACCGTGGAGAACCTCAGCAAGGAGATTAACGGCGAATTGGTGCTAAACAATGTCTCGTTCAAGGTAAACCGCGGCGACAAAATCGCCTTTGTGGGGGAGAACGACACCGCCGTCACGACGCTGTTTAAGATCCTGATGGGAGAGCTGGAGCCGGACTCGGGCTCGTTTAAGTGGGGCGTAAGCACGTCGCAGTCGTACTACCCCAACGACAGTTCCGCGTATTTTGCCGACTGCGAGCTCAGCATTTTAAAGTGGCTGGAGCAATACGCGAAAGACACCACAGAAACCTATCTGCGCAGCTTTTTAGGGCGGATGCTGTTTTCCGGCGACGACGTATTGAAACCAGTAAACGTACTTTCCGGCGGCGAAAAAGTTCGGTGCATGTTTTCCCGCATGATGATGTACGGCTCCAATGTGCTGGTTGTCGATCAGCCGACCAATCATCTGGACCTGGAATCCATCACAGCGGTCAACAATGGCCTTGTCAGCTTTAAAGGCATCATTCTGTTTACCTCCCATGACCATCAGTTTGTGGAGACGGTCGCAAACAGAATCATTGAGCTCAAAGAGGAAAACTGCATCGATCGGGTTACCTCTTTTGACGAATACCTCGAGCTTGCGAAGACTTCGGCCTAATCAGGCCGGTCTATTTTAATAAAACAGGAGATTCTATGCAGTTTAAAGAATTAAATATCATCCCTCCAATCCTGAAGGCACTTGAAAAGCAAAACTATTCCGTGCCGACCGCAATCCAGGAACAGGCGATTCCACCGATTTTGAGCGGGAGCGACCTGCTTGGCTGCGCCCAGACGGGAACGGGGAAGACGGCGGCGTTTGCCGTGCCGACCCTGCAGCTGCTCAGCAAAAGGAGCGGACCGCAGAGTGCACAGCGGAAAATTCGCGCTCTGATTTTAACGCCTACCCGGGAGCTTGGAATCCAGATTTACGAGAGCTTCCGCGCGTACGGGCAGTATACCGGTCTGCGCAGCGGCGTTATTTTCGGCGGGGTTTCCCAGAAGCCGCAGGAGTTGATGCTGCAAAAGGGCATCGACATTCTGGTGGCCACACCCGGGAGGCTCTGCGACCTGATGAATCAGAAGCTGATCGATCTGCAATTTGTGGAGATTTTCGTCCTTGATGAAGCCGACCGTATGCTCGACATGGGCTTTATCCACGATGTGAAAAAAGTCATTGCAAAAATGCCCGCAAAGAGGCAGACGCTTCTGTTTTCCGCGACCATACCGCCGGAGATTTCGGATATGGCGAACTCCATGCTGATTCATCCGGTGAAAATTTCGGTTACGCCTTCGGCTCCGGCGGTCGAAGTGATTCAGCAGAATGTCTACTTTGTGGACAAAGAAAACAAACGGAAGCTGCTGCTGCACATTCTGGAGGACAAATCCATCGCTCAGGTGCTGGTGTTCACCCGCACAAAGCACGGAGCGGACCGGGTCGTGCGCGAGCTGACAAGGGCGAAGATCAGCGCGCAGGCCATTCACGGCGACAAGTCTCAGAATTCGCGTCAGCTGGCTTTGAACAATTTTAAGAACCGGGCAACTCGCGTGCTGGTTGCGACGGATATTGCAGCAAGGGGAATTGATATTGACGAGCTTCCCCTCGTCGTTAATTTCGACTTGCCCAACACACCCGAGACGTATGTTCACCGCATCGGTCGAACCGGAAGGGCGGGGCTGAGCGGCACCGCGATTTCCTTCTGCGATTTTGACGAGAAGCCGTATCTTGCCGATATTGAAAAACTGATCGGCAAGCGCGTTCCCGTGATCAAGGAAAATCCCTATCCGCTGCTCAACACGGAGCCGACACCCAAGAAGGCCGCGCCTCCGCGCAGGCCTCAGCAGAAAGCAGCCCCGGCCCGGCCCGTAAGGAAGAGCCCTGTGCATCCTCAGGCAGGCAAAGCCCGCGATTCCCAAAAGCGGATTCAAGGGAAAGCATGACAATAGCACAGTCCCCCTTGCTGCAGTTGCGGCAAGGGGGACTTTTTTTCCTTAACTCGGGTACGAAATCCTATTTACTCTTGTTTACATTCTTATCGTTTGAGTCAAACACAGCCTTCGCACTTTCCGTCTGTGGGTCGTGACTGATGTGCTTGGAAGGAAATTTTCCGTCCCCTTTTTTGTCCTTCTTTTTTAAATTGCCCATATCGGTTCACCTCTATCGGTTGGTGTTGGGCCCAAGGGAAACTTTCTTTGTGTTGTGATTTTGATTCAGATTGTTTTCTTTCGCTTGTACGGATTCAGCGGCGCCCTTCAGCTTTTTCTGGGAACCGGATGGGTTTTCCGAATGCTTTCCAGCCATTTCGCTCACCTCGGGATTATTGTACCACTCCGAATTTCATTTATTCCTCTTAGCGGACTCCCCGCGTCAAGGCGCGGAGACGGAGGGCACAGAAGAAGAGGAATCGGAGGAGGAAGAATCAGCGGAAGAGGACGTTGGTGAAGAGGACGCCGGAGAGGAGGCGTTGCTTCCGGAGAGCAGAGAATTCATGTGCTGAAGAATGCTGTTGATCTGCTGGAGCTGCTGGTTGCGGGAAGTCTGGATGGAATAAATCTTCTGGAAATTGGCGTCAAGCGCTGCGCTGTCTTTGTTTTTGACTGCGGTTTTGTTCTGCTCATTCAGTGTCTGAATCTGGCCCTTTGTCGCGCTGATCTCGGCCCAAATCCGGCTGATCTGCTGATTGTCGGCTTTCAGTGCGGAAAGTGTGTCCTTGGGCAGGGCAGAACCGCTTTCCTTTATGGCTTTGATTGCGTTTTCCAGGGAAAGCCGGAGCGTTTTATTCTCGTCCCGGATCTGAAGATTTTTGTCCTGATTGTTGAGCACATTGATGCGGTCCTGCATCAGTGCCTGCCGGAACGCGTTCAGCTGGGGCAGCTTCGAAGTATCGCTCGTGACTTTCGTCTGGTTGTTCTGCTCGGCCTGCTCAATTTTCTGCTGCTGCTGCTGGATTTTTGCAATTCGGTCATCAATTTTCGAGGTGTTTGCGGTCGCGGCAAACGCGTTGATACCAACGGCGGAAAGCGCAATTGTTACGGCTAGGACAGCTGCGATCTTTTTCATGAACGGTCACCTTTCTTTCAATTGATTCTGATACGGTCAGTTGCCCGGAATGACCAGGTCTGAACTGTCAGCTTTGTCAAGCTGATCTGCAGCGTCGCCAATCCTGTTAAGGCTGTTTAGAATGTTCTGCAGATCTTCGTTCTGAGCGGAAGCGGAATTTCCGGAACGGTCCCCGGACCGGGCTGCGGCGGAACCGACGGAGGAAGCGGCTGAGGAGGCACCGGAAGAGACAGCCGATGAGATACCGGAGCCTGAAGCCGGTGCCGGAGAAGTCTGCCGCCCGAATGATCTGTTCGTACAGGCCGTTAGCGCCCCGAGCAAAAAGAGAAGGAGAAGAACCGGCAAGATTTTTCGATTTATTTTCAGTCACCTCTTTCGCCTCTATCGTAGCTTTTTCCTCTGCTGCAAAACAACGGAGAAACTGTGGCAAAATTGTGGCATCGCTTTTCAGAGAAGCGGAAATGGGCTACAATAATATCGGGTGATAAAATGAAACGGACGGTGTACCTTGCAGACGATGAAGAAAACATTCGCAACCTCATGCAGCTCTTTCTGACAAACGGCGGCTATGAGGTAAGCACCTTTTCGAACGGCGACGACCTGCTCAAGGCGTTTCTGGAAAAGCCGTCCGATCTTGTGATCCTGGACATCATGATGCCGGGAACGGACGGACTGTCTCTGTGCACCCGAATCCGGCAGAGCAGCAACACTTTTATTATTATTGTCTCCGCACGGGACAGCGAGCTTGACCGTATTGCGGGGATTACGCTCGGCTCCGATGATTATCTGACTAAGCCGTTCTCCCCAATGGAACTGGTAGCCCGCGCAAACGCCCTGTTCCGCCGTGCGGAGCTGAGCCGCTCCGAGAGTCCGGAGCAGTTATCCCTCGGAAATTTTCAGTTGGACTGTTTAAACCGGATCGTCAGGGTTGGCGGCCGGACTTTGGTGCTGACTCCGACGGAGTACGAATTGATGGTCTATTTTCTGAAAAACAGCGACCGCGCTGTGTCCCGGGAGGAACTGCTGAAAAATATCTGGAAATTTGATTTCGACGCCGATACAAGGGCGACGGATGACGTGATCAAGCGCCTGCGCCGCAAACTGGAGACTTCAGGGGCAGATATCAGAATTGAATCCGTATGGGGGTTTGGATTCCGCTTAGCGCAGGAGGCGGGGCATGAAGACTCTTAAAAGCAAGATATTAACGCCCATGATCCTGCTGATCGTGCTCGTGCCAGTGGTGACTTTGATTTTCTTCAACGTCGGCCTGCGGATCTATGTACAGAAGACGGCCCGCGACGAACTGAAAGAGGCCATGCTTCCGATCGAAACGCTTGCCCGGCAGGAACTCTCCGACAGCACTGCCACGCTGACGGAAAGCCGTCTGGAAAACGCCGCGGCAAAGCTGACCGAAGCGGTGCAGTCCTCAAAGTTAACGGGAGGACGGCTTCTGATCTATAACGGACGTGACAAACTTGCGTATCCGAAAACGCTGCCGGATGGGTTTGTAACGTCCGGCGTCGCTAAAAAAATCGCGGCCCGCCTGACATTTACCAATCAGGAGGGCCGTGTGGAGCAGATCAAAGGGGAAAAGCAAACCTATCTGATGACATCGTATGTCCTGACCGGGAATGGGGGGAATCAGCTTGTCATCGTATTGGTGAGCCAGCAGGGAGCCACCGAGCCCCTGTTCCGAATGATGAATTTGATTCTCCTCTCGATCATGTTGGTCGGCATCGGCATCGGCGTTTTGGTAACGGGCAGAATCTCGGCGCGGGTGTCGAAGCATGTCGGGCAGGCCTGCGCAGCGACGGAACACATCGGTCAGGGGGATTTTTCATCCCCCGAATGGGAAGAAACCGATATCGCCGAGTTCCACCAGCTTTCCCAGAGTATTCTCCGTATGTCGGAACGCCTGCAGGCTTCGGAACGCTCGCAGCGCGATTTTCTGCAGAACGCTTCCCATGAGCTCCGCACTCCGCTGATGTCGATTCAGGGATATGCCGAGGGAATCCGGAACGGGATTGTTCCGGATGTAAAAAAAGCCGCAGAAATCATCAACAGCGAGAGTCTGAGATTAAACGCCTTGGTGAAAGAACTGCTGATGCTTTCCCGGATTGAAAGCCGGACTGCGGAGCGGAAACCGGTTCCGCTGAATCTGTGCGAACTGCTTCCGGAATTTGTACAGCGCTTGGGCGGAATTGAAGTAACCCAAAAGAAAAATATTGCGCTTTCTCTGCCGCAGGAGCAGGTCGCCGTAACGGCCGATGAAGAATTGCTGAGCTGTGCGGTGATGAATATCGTCTCCAACTGCCTGCGTTACGCTAAGACAAAGATCGAAGTCTCGCTCTTTCTTCGGGAAGAGCACGCTGTGATCCGTGTTCAGGACGACGGTCCCGGCATTTCGAAAGAAGATCTGCCGCACCTGTTCGAGCGCTTTTACAAGGGGAAAGGCGGAAATTTCGGCCTCGGTCTTGCAATTGCGAAATCAGCCGTGCAGTCGGCCGGAGGAGAAATCAAAGCGTTCAACGGGGAAACGGGAGCAATATTCGAAATTGCGCTTCCGTGCTCGTAAGCAGGCCCGGGCGTGGGGACATTCTGCAATAAAAAAGTGCGCCCCGAAGGGCGCACTGAAATCTCTGGATTTTTAATTTATCTTCTGTTGTTTGCAAAGCAATCGCTGCAGTATACCGGGCGATCTTCCCTGGGCTGGAAAGGAACTTTGCACGGTCTGCCGCAAGAGGCACAAACCGCATCGAACATCTCACGTTTGCCGGTGGATTCCCCTCTGGCGTTCTTGCGGGCATCCCGGCAGGGCTTACAGCGCTGAGGCTCATTTGTAAAGCCTTTCTCAGCAAAAAATTCCTGCTCGCTGGCAGTGAATACAAATTCGGCTCCGCAGTCTTTGCAAACTAAAGTTTTGTCTGTGTACATTAAAATACCTCAATCATAAAAATATATATGCCTAACCTATATAGCTAAGCAC
>JAEWRF010000187.1 GCA_023460155.1 Bacillota bacterium
CGGAAGGCGTTTTCCGCAACTCTCTACGGCGATGCGAACGGAAAGCTGAAAATCAGCAGCAAGGAACAAACGGACAAGATCCTCGACGATCTCAAAGATGCCGATTATTCTGTCTCAAATGTGAAAAAAGGCAGCCGGAAAAAGTCCCCGGCGCCTCCGTTCACTACCTCCACCATGCAGCAGGAGGCTTCCCGCCGCCTTGGGTTCCAGGCGCGCCGCACCATGAAGGCGGCACAGGAACTGTACGAAGGTGTGGAAATTCCCGGCATGGGAGCGGTCGGTCTGATTACCTATATGAGAACGGACTCTCTGCGCATTTCCGAGGATGCAATTCACGATGCCTCGGATTATATTAAGGAACGTTGGGGCGACAAGTATCTTCCCGAAGCTCCGCGGCATTTCAAATCGAAGGCCAATGCACAGGACGGCCACGAGGCGATTCGTCCGACCATGCCCGGCTTGCCGCCGGAAAAGGTGAAGGAAAGTCTTTCCTCCGACCAATATAAACTCTACCGTCTTGTATGGGAACGCTTTCTTGCAAGCCAGATGGCCAACTGTCAGCAAAGCACCACACAGGCCGATATAGAGGCGAACGGCTATCTCTTTAAAGCCTCCGGCTACACCGTGACGTTCGATGGCTTCACCGTGCTGTATGAAGAGAGCAGGGATCAGAAGGATGATACGGAATCTCCGGAGGGGATGCTTCCGGAGCTGACCAAAGATATGCCCCTGAAGCTGCGGGAAATCAACGGCAACCAGCATTTTACCCAGCCGCCCCCGCGGTACACGGAGGCCTCGCTGATCAAGGCACTGGAAGAAAACGGCATCGGACGTCCTTCCACCTATGCCACAACAATTTCGACGATTACCGGAAGGGAATACGTCGTCCGCGACGGCAAGGCTCTTAAGCCGACCGAGCTGGGGGAAGCCTCCACAAAGCTGATGAAGGAGCATTTCCCGAAGATCGTCAATGTGAAATTTACCGCTCAGGTGGAAAGCGACCTCGACGCGGTCCAGAGCGGAAAAACAGACTGGGTGGAAACGCTCGACCATTTTTACGGTGATTTCGACCAGACCCTGAAAACCGCCAAGGAAGAGATGCAGGGCGTCAAAATTCAGCTTCAGGAAGACGTTACCGACGTCATCTGTGAAAAATGCGGACGCAATATGGTGATCAAAACCGGGCGCTTTGGGAAATTTCTCGCCTGCCCGGGCTATCCGGATTGCAAAAATGTAAAAAAGTATGTGGAGGAAAACGGAGCCGACTGCCCAAAATGTGACGGCAAGGTCATTGTTAAGCACACAAAAAAGGGACGCGTTTTCTACGGCTGCTCCAACTACCCCAACTGCGATTTTGTCTCCTGGGACGAGCCATCCAAAGAAAAATGCCCGAAATGCGGAAAAACCCTTCTCAAAAAGAAGGGCAAACATCCGAAATATTATTGTATCACGCCGGACTGCGGCTATGAAAAGACGGAGGAAGAATGAGCATCCGTGTGATTGGCGCGGGCCTTGCAGGATGCGAAGCGGCCTGGCAGGCGGCAGAGGCCGGAATCCCCGTTGATCTGTACGAAATGAAGCCGGTCCGGTTTTCACCGGCCCATCACAGTGAAGATTTCTGCGAATTGGTCTGCTCCAATTCACTTAAGGCAGAGCGCCTGGAAAGCGCCGCCGGGCTTCTAAAAGAGGAAATGCGCCGTCTCGGATCGCTCCTCACGGCCTGTGCGGCGCAATGCCGCGTTCCGGCGGGCGGGGCGCTCGCCGTGGACCGGGACGCCTTTGCTTCTCTTGTGACCCGGCAGATTCGCTCGCATCCGCTGATTCGCGTTCATACCGAGGAAATCACGGAGCTGCCCGCCGAGGGCATCACGGTCGTAGCGACCGGACCTTTGACGGCGGACACTCTTGCAGCGAGAATTGCCGAACGCTTTGGCGGCTGCCTCAGCTTTTTCGACGCTGCCGCCCCGATCGTCACGGCAGAAAGCCTGAATCGGGATCGTATTTTCGCTGCTTCCCGCTATGGGCGCGGCGAGGACGACGCTTACTTAAATTGCCCGATGAACAAAGAAGAGTATGAGCATTTTGCTTCGGAACTCGTGAGCGCACAGCGCGCACCCCTTCACGATTTTGATACGTCCGACCCCAAGGTTTACGAGGGCTGCATGCCGGTGGAGATCATGGCTCAGCGCGGTGAAAACACTCTGCGATTCGGTCCGATGAAGCCGGTCGGTCTGCGGGACCCACAAACCGGCCACCGCCCATGGGCTGTTTTACAGCTCCGGCAGGAAAACGCCGATGGTACGCTTTACAATCTGGTCGGTTTTCAGACAAATCTGACGTTCGGCGAGCAAAAGCGGGTGTTCGGGCTGATTCCGGGGCTGGAGAATGCTGACTATATGCGGTATGGCGTCATGCACCGGAACACCTTTCTGAATTCGCCGGAGCTTTTGAATGCTGACTTCAGTGTCCGCACTTGCCCCGACCTCTTTTTTGCCGGTCAGATCACCGGGGTGGAGGGGTATATGGAATCGGCTTTTTCCGGCATCGTCGCCGGCATCAACGCGGTCCGCAGGCACTCGGGCCTTCCCTCCGCCATCCTGCCGGAAGACACGATGGTGGGCGCTTTAAGTTCCTACGTCGCGCACGGCGGAATCGGTCCCTTTCAGCCGATGGGGGCCAATTTTGGCATTCTTCCTCCTCTTGCGGCAGCGATTCGCGACAAGCGGGAACGCTATGCAGCATTTTCCGAAAGAGCGCTCCAGTCTCTTGACTTGTATATAAAAAATTTTTCGGTCGGGAAGCGAGATGCAGAAAATGAAAATCATTGTTGATGCTTTCGGCGGAGACAACGCTCCTTTGGAGATCATGAAAGGATGCGCGGAAGCCGTAAAAGGACTCGGTGTCGATATCCTGCTTGCAGGAAACGCGGAGAAAATCCGAAGCGTTGCAAAGGAAAATCAAATTTCTCTCGATCATATGGAAATCGCCGACGCGCCTGACGTGATCACGATGGATGACAGCGCAGGAGAAATTATGAAGTCCAAAGCGAATTCCTCCATGGCGGAGGGGCTTCGCCGCCTCGCCGCAGGCGCCGGGGACGCATTTGTCTCCGGCGGCAACAGCGGTGCGCTGGTGGTCGGATCCACCCTGATGGTCAAACGCATCCGGGGCATCAAACGCGTTTCGTTCGCCCCGGTTATGCCGAAGAACAAAGGCTGCTTTATGCTGATCGACAGCGGCGCCAATGTGGACTGCAAGCCGGAAATGCTGCTGCAGTTCGGCATCATGGGCTCCATCTACATGGAAAAGGTCATGAAGATCAAAAGCCCGCGCGTTGCCCTTGCCAACATCGGGACAGAGGACCACAAGGGCGGGGAACTGCAGCATGCCGCTTTTGCTCTTTTGAAGCAATCCGGTGTGAATTTTATCGGCAACATCGAAGCGCGGGATATTCCCGACGATGCGGGGGACGTTATTGTAGCGGACGGCTTTACCGGAAACGTGATTCTGAAGCTTTACGAGGGCGTCGCGCTGATGCTGATGGGCAAACTAAAGGAAATTTTCACGAAGAGCGCCCTGAATAAGCTCGCGGCGGCGATCGTTCTGAAAGACATCAGCTCGCTCAAGAAAAATTTCGACTACAACGAATACGGCGGAGCTCCTCTAATGGGCTGCGCAAAGCCCGTTTTCAAAACACACGGGAGCGCAAAGGCAAAAACCGTCTATAACGCGCTCCGCCTGACCAAGGCCTATGTGGAGGGAAACGTTGTTGATGAAATAGCCGAGTCCGTCGCCCGGTTCAGCACGGATGAAACCGCACCGGATCCATCCTGATTTTACGGACAGGAGCACTTACTCATGAAAGAATTGGAAGATAAGCTTGAATATCATTTTAAAAAACCGGAGTACCTGAAAACCGCTCTGACCCATTCCTCTTTTGCAAACGAAAGCAAAATCGCGGGGGGAAGCAACGAGCGGCTGGAATTTCTCGGGGATTCCATTCTTGGGGTCGTAGTCGCGGATTATCTGTTCCGGAATTTTCCGGATCTTCCGGAGGGCGATCTGACAAAAAAGCGCGCGGCGTTAGTATGCGAAAAGGCCTGCTGCGGTTTTTCACAGCAGCTCGGCGTGGGAAAATATCTTCTTTTAAGCCATGGGGAACAGAATTCCGGCGGCCGGACCCGTCCGTCAATTCTTGCGGATGCGTTCGAATCCATTCTTGCGGCCATCTATCTCGACGGCGGAATGGAGGAGGCCCGGAAATTCATTCTGCGCTTTATTCTCCCGCTCCTTCAGGCTTCAAAGCCGAAGACCTTCAAGGATTATAAAACCTCGCTGCAGGAAATCGTGCAGAAAAACCCGGAAGAAACCTTGGAATACGTCCTCACCGGTGAAAGCGGACCGGACCACGACAAGCACTTCACGGTTGAGGTCCGTCTTGACAACAACGCCATCGGAAAAGGCGGCGGGCGCAGCAAAAAGGAAGCCGAACAGCAGGCTGCACGGGAAGCACTGGAGCTGATGGGGTACTGATGAAGCACGCGAACGTCGCCCTGTTCGTTCCCAACAACGGGTGCCCGCACGCCTGCAGCTTCTGCAACCAGCGTACGATTACGGGAAAAGCGGTTCAGCCCGTTCCCGATGACGTGGTAAAGGCGGTCGGTATCGCTCTGAAAAGCGGCGCACTGCGGAATAATGAGGCGGAAATCGCCTTTTTCGGAGGAAGTTTCACCGCAGTGGAGCGTACTTATATGCTTTCGCTTCTGGAAGCCGCCGTCCCCTATGTTCGCGACGGAACCGTTTCCGGTATTCGTATTTCCACCCGTCCGGACGCGGTGGGGGAAGAAATTCTCAGCCTGCTGAAAGAATACGGCGTTACAACCATTGAGCTCGGCGCTCAGAGCATGGATGACGAAGTCCTGTCCTTGAACGGGCGAGGGCATACGGCGGAACAGGTCGTGAATGCGGCCGAAAGAATCCGTGCACGGGGATTTGCGCTCGGTCTGCAGATGATGACGGGGCTTCCCGGCGATTCCGACTCCGGCGCATGGAAAACGGCGCAGCGCCTCGCGGAGCTTCACCCGCAGTGTGTCCGAATCTACCCGACGATCGTACTCTGCGGCACACAGCTTGGAGATCTTTTCCTCCGGGGGGAATACCGGCCTCCGTCGCTGGAGGAAACGGTCGCTCTCTGCGCACGCCTTTTGGATTTGTTTGAAAATCGTGGTATTCCGGTGATCCGGCTCGGGCTGCACGCTTCGCCGGAACTGGAGCGTGACCGCCTCGCGGGCCCATGGCATCCGGCTTTCCGGGAGCTTTGCGAAAGCCGGCGGATGCTCCTGAAATTCACAGATTTTCTTTCCCGCACAAACCGGAAAAAAGGAGAAATCACGGTCCGGGTTTCTCCTTTTGATGTTTCCGCCGCGACAGGCCAGAAAAAATGCAATCTGCGCGCGCTGGAAGCGCTCGGCTACCCGGCAAAGATTCTGCCGGACCCCGGCGCACAGCGCCGCAGTTTTCAAATCGAATGAACCGGAGGTGGTAACTTGCTGCTGAAATCGCTGGAACTGCAGGGATTTAAGACTTTTCCCGACAAAACGGTGCTAACCTTCAACAACGGCATTACCGCCGTAGTCGGCCCGAACGGCAGCGGCAAAAGCAACATCAGCGACGCGATGCGGTGGGTACTGGGCGAACAGTCGGCCCGTATCCTTCGCTGCACCAAAATGGAGGACGTCATCTTCAACGGCACTCCGAAACGCAAGCCCCTCGGCTTCGCGGAAGTCTCACTTCTGTTCGATAACACGGACCGGACTCTTCCGTTTGATTCGGACGAGGTTTCCGTAACGCGCCGTTACTACCGTTCAGGCGAAAGCGAATACCAGATCAACAAGGCATCGGTGCGCCTGAAGGATGTAAACGAGCTGTTCATGGATACCGGTCTCGGCCGCGACGGTTATTCCATGATCGGTCAGGGCAAAATCGACAGCATTGTCGCCGCCCGCAGCGAGGACCGCCGCGTGATTTTCGAGGAAGCCGCGGGCATTTCCCGGTTCCGGTACCGCAAGGAGGAATCAGAGCGCAGGCTTTCTCAGGCGGAGGAAAACCTGCTCCGTCTGCACGACATTCTATCCGAGCTGGAAAGCCGTGTTGGGCCGCTGAAAGAACAGGCGGAAAAAGCCAAGGAATATCTGGCTCTCGCAAAGGAAAAACGTGAGCTTGAAATCGGTCTCTGGCTGGAAACCCTGAACCGTTCCGGACGGCTGCTGCGGGAGCAGGAGGACCGAATTCTAACCGTCCGCGCCCAGTACGATGCCGCCGAACAGGAAATCAACGGGATCGATCAGAAAATCGAAGAGGTGTTCGGCCAGTCCAACTCCTGCTCCGCACGGATCGACGAGGAACGGCGGCAGAGTTCTCTGCTTGAGGAAAACGCCGCAAAAAAGGATGGGGAAGCCTCCGTTCTCGAAAACGACATCCGCCACAATGAGGAAGACGTCGCCCGGATGGAACGGGAAATTGCGGAGAGCGCCGTTTCCGGGGAGGAAATGGATCGGCAGATTGCAGAGGCCAACCAGAACATTCTCAAAAAACAGGAATACATAAAAGCATCGGATGCCGAACACGCCGATATTTCCGGTGAACTGGAAGCCCTGAGGAGCGGTATGGACGAGGCTTCGGCCAAAATCGACCGTCTGACCCGCGACCTCGCAGGGCTGAGCGCACGGGCGACGGAGGCCAAAGTTTCCGAAACCTCGGCGCTGTCCTCCATTGCGGAAATCAAACTCCGCCGGAAAGCCGTTCTGGAAAGCTCCGCAGAGAAGGAATCCCGAAAGGAAACGCTGAACCGGTCTGCGAAAGAAATATCCGACAAGCTCCGGGAACTGGACGAACGGCTGGAAGCGCTGCAAAACACGGTCAAGGGCTACGAGCTTCGCCTGCAGAGCCGCGGCGGCAAAAAGGAGTCAGCCCGCCAGCTTCGCGATAAACTTCGGCTGGACGCGGAAGGTCTGTTCCGACGCGCACGCCTGCTCGAGGATCTCGAGCGGAACCTTGAGGGCTTTTCCCAGAGTGTCAAGGCGGTCATGCAGGAATCTTCGCACGGAACTCTAAAGGGCGTTCACGGCCCAGTGTCCCGTCTGATCAAAGTACCGGAGCCCTACGCGGTGGCCATGGAGACTGCCCTCGGCAGCGCCATGCAGAATATTGTAGTCGGAAGCGAAGAGGACGCCAAAAGCGCGATTGGGCTCTTGAAGCAGAGAAATTCCGGCCGCGCCACCTTCCTTCCTCTCACTACCATCAGGGGAAGACTTCTGGAGGAAAAAGGGCTGGAGCAGTGCCCCGGGTTTGTCGGGATTGCGGCAAGACTCTGTTCCTGCGACCCCGCGTACAACGATATTCTGAATTCGCTTCTGGGCCGCATCGTAATAAGCGAAGACCTGGATTCCGCCGTTGCCATTGCGCGCCGTTACAGCTACCGGTTTCGCATCGTGACACTCGACGGTCAGGTGGTCAACGCGGGCGGCTCCATGACGGGCGGTTCGCTCGCACGCAACTCCGGCCTGCTGAGCCGTGCTTCCGAAATTGAAAAGCTAAAGCAGGAAGCCGCTGGGGTCCAGCAGAAAGCCGAACAGGCAGAGACCGCGCTGAAAACCGCAGCGGAAGAGGTTTCCGCCGCGGAAGCCGCACTCGCCGGCGCAAACGGAGAGCTTGCCTCGGCGCGGGAAGAAAAAATCCATGCGGAGGCGGAGCGGCGCCGGATCACTTCGGAGCTGGAAAGCTTCCTGCACGATCTGGAAACCCTTGAGAAGGAAAAAAGCGAAGCTGAAAACCGCCTGAAGGATCTGGAAGCCCGCCGGACGGAAGCCCGCCGGGAAGCGGAAGAAATCGAAAGTCAGGCAAATCGGCTCCAGGAGGAACTGGCCGGGATCAGCGGAAACAAAAACGAACTGAACCGGCAGTGCGACGATCTTTCCGAAAAGCTGCGCCAGCTTGAGCTTGATCGTTTGGCGTCGCAGAAAGATATCGAATCTCTGCGCGCCTCCGCGGCGGACATCGAGCTCCGCAAAGCGGGGCATCGGGAAAAAGCGGAAGCCCTGAAAACGCAGATTGCACAGGTACAGGCTTCCACAGAGCATCTCCGCGGCGAGATTGCCCGGCTGAAAGAAGAAGCGCAGACGATGCGTCGGGAAGCCGAGAACTCCGGGAAAAAGATTGAAGAGATGAACCTGCGGCGCATGGAGCTGGAAAAGCAGTCGGCAGAGTTCCGCGCTAAAGAACGCGAAAAGTCGGAGGAAAAGGAAAAGACCGGTCACGAGCTTGCCCGCCTGGAAGAGCGGAAAGCGGGAATCCAGAAGGACTACGATGAGATTATTGCCCGATTGTGGGAAGAATACGAACTGACGCGGCGGGAAGCCGAGGAACAGGTGGAAATCAAAATCACCGATCCGGCCGCTGCACAGCGCAGACTTGGCGAACTGAAAAGCCGCATCAAGGCGCTCGGTTCGGTCAATGTCTCAGCAGTGGACGAATACCGCGAGGTTGCGGAGCGATACGAGTTCCTGAAAGCTCAGATTTCCGACGTGGAAAATTCCCGTGACGAGCTGAAAAAGTTGATCGGGAATCTCACTCGCCAGATGCGTGAGCTTTTTACGGAACGTTTCAACCTCATCCGGCAGAATTTTGTTCAGACCTTCCGGGAACTCTTCGGAGGGGGCACGGCCGATCTGACCCTCAGTGAGCCGGAGGACGTTCTGAACTCCGGAATCGAAATTTCCGTCCAGCCTCCCGGAAAAATCGTGGCGCATCTGGAAGCCCTTTCAGGCGGCGAAAAAGCACTGGTGGCAATCGCCCTGTATTTTGCCATCATGAAAGTCAATCCGCCTCCGTTCTGCGTGCTGGATGAAATTGAAGCCGCGCTTGACGACGTCAACGTCGACCGTTTTGCCGCTTATCTGCGCAGAATGACACAGAATACGCAGTACATTATGATCACGCACCGGCGCGGCAGCATGGAAGAGGCCGACGTTCTTTACGGAGTGACCATGCAGGATGAGGGCGTTTCCAAGCTTTTGGAAATGCCGGTCGCCGAAATGGAAACGAAAATCGGCATCTCTGTCCGCTGAAAGGGGAAAAATATGGGTCTGTTTTCGAAAATTCGCGACGGTCTGAAAAAGACGAGGGATGGAATGAGCGCCTCCGTCGCGGCGGTGCTTTCTTCCTTTACAAAAATCGATGACTCTCTCTTTGAAGAGCTGGAGGAACAGCTGGTTATGGGGGATGTCGGCGTACAGACTGCCGAACGGCTCTGCAATCAGCTTCGCGAAGAGGTAAAGACGCAGGGTGTTACGGAGCCTGGAAAAATATACGACATGCTGCGCGATTTGGTCGCCGAATCGCTCCGGGGCGGGGAAGCACTGCGCATCGGCACCAAGCCTTCCGTAATTCTTGTGGTCGGCGTAAACGGTGTAGGCAAAACCACCACCATCGGGAAAATCGCTTCTCTGCTGACAAAGCAGGGGAAACACGTGATTCTCGGCGCGGCGGATACCTTCCGCGCGGCTGCCGTGGAACAGCTTGAAATCTGGGCGGAACGCTCCGGCGCGGAAATCGTCAAGCAGGCGGAGGGCAGCGACCCGGCTTCCGTCGTTTTCGATTCCATCGCGGCCGCCAAGGCTCGGGGCGCCGACGTCGTCATCTGCGACACAGCCGGCAGACTGCACAATAAAAAGGATCTGATGGCGGAGCTGGCAAAAATCAACCGCGTCATTCAGCGGGAAGCCCCTGACAGCGACAAGGAAACCCTTCTGGTTCTGGACGCGGCGACCGGTCAGAACGCGATCAGTCAGGCGCGGGAATTTAAGAACGTAACCGATATTACGGGGATCGTGCTGACAAAGCTCGACGGAACTCCCAAGGGCGGGGTCATTCTCTCCGTACGGGAAGACCTCCAGCTCCCGGTAAAATTCATCGGGGTTGGGGAACAGGTGGACGATCTGCAGCCGTTCGATGCCGATCAGTTTGCGGCCGCACTCTTTGATAAGCAGGAGTAACCCATGAAAATACTGATTGCTACCCACAATGCTGGAAAAATACGCGAATTTGAGCGGATTCTTTCACCTCTTGCCGTTGAAATCGGCGCCGCCGATTTCCCGGACGTAGAAGAAACGGGCGTCACCTTCGCGGAAAACGCCCTTCTGAAAGCAGAGGCGGCGTGCCGCCATACCGGGGTGCCATGTGTGGCAGATGATTCCGGCCTTGCGGTGGATGCGCTCGGAGGTGCGCCGGGCGTCTATTCCGCACGGTACGCGGGGGAACATGCAACCGACGCGGACCGCATCCGGAAACTGCTGGTTAATCTGAACGGTGTTCCCTCTCCCGAACGCACCGCGCGTTTTTTGTGCTCTATCTGCTGCGTGTTCCCGAACGGGGACAAGATTACCGCGGAAGGGGCCTGCGAGGGCTCCATTGCCTGCGCGCCTCTGGGCAGCGACGGCTTCGGGTACGATCCTGTCTTTCTGGTCGGAGAAAAATCCTTCGCACAGCTGGCTCCGGAAGAAAAAGACGCCGTCAGCCACCGCGGAAAAGCGCTTCGCCTTTTTACTAAAAAATTAAAAGAATATAAGGAGCAACATCATGCTGACCGGTAAACAACGGGCTTATCTTCGCTCGCTCGCAAACCCCATGGACACGATCCTGATCGTCGGAAAATCCGGCCTCGGTGACGAAATCACCAAGCAGGCGGACGACGCCCTGACTGCCCGGGAGCTCATTAAGGGCTCCGTTCTCGAGAGTTCTCCCGTTACCTCCCGCGAGGCGGCCGATCAGCTCGCCGTAGCCACACGTTCCGAAGTGGTTCAGGTGATCGGCTCCCGGTTCGTGCTGTACCGCAGAAATCCGAAGCAGCCGAAAATAATCCTTCCCAAAGCCGGGAAAAAGAGCTATGATAAAAAATAAGCATAATCGGGTGGAAACATGACAAAGATTGCGGTAATGGGCGGAACGTTCAATCCGGTCCATAACGGCCATCTGCATATGGCGGAACAGTTCGCGAAGCTGATCGGCGCCAGCCTGGTTCTGTTCATCCCGACCGCTTCGCCGCCGCATAAGAATTCCCATGAGCTCGCGTCTGCGGAAGACCGTCTGGCCATGTGCCGCCTCGCCTGCGAAGGCCGCTTCGAGGTCAGCGATCTTGAGATTCGCCGCGGCGGGCTGAGCTATACATCGGACACGCTGCGCAGTCTGAAAAAAACGTACCCGGATTCAGAGCTCTATTTTATCACGGGTGAGGACATGTTTCTCACTCTGGAACAGTGGCATGAGCCGGAAGTGATTCTTTCCCTTGCGACCGTCTGCGCGGCTCCCCGAAGCTGGGAGGGCTGCGGTGCGCTGGAAGCATGCGCCGAGCGGATGCGGAAGCACGGAGGAAAGGTTCTGCTGGCCGACATCGATTATCTGCCGATCTCTTCCACGGCGGTGCGTATCGCCGTAAAAAGCGGTATGCCGATCGGGGAGTTTGTGCCGCCTAAAATTGCCGAATATATTCGTTCCCACCATCTTTATATGGAGTGAGAGTTCATGGAACTGAAAGAGCCGAAGGAATACCAGGAAATTATCCGTCCTTTTCTGACCGATAAACGCTATCATCATTCTCTCTGCGTCGCAGAGGCGGCGGTAACCCTCGCGAAAAAATATGGGGGAGACAGCCGCAAGGCGGAAACAGCCGGCATTCTGCACGATATTATGAAAGACCTGCCGCAGGGCGAACAATTGAAAATGATGGAGCAATTTGGTATAATACTGACGAACGTGGAACGCGCCGCCCCGAAGCTCTGGCATGCCGTGCTCGGCGCCGCTTACATCAAAAATGAGCTGCATCTGGACGACGCGGAAATTCTGGACGCTGTCCGGTACCATACCACGGGCCGGGAAAATATGACGCTTTTGGATAAAATCATTTTTATCGCGGACTTTATTTCTGCGGACCGTGATTACGAAGGCGTGGAGAATCTGCGCAAGGCGGCCGAGGTCAGTCTGGAGCAAGCAATGATTGCGGGCATCACGTTTACAATTCAGGATCTCGCGTCCGGCTGCAAGCCGATTCACCCCGATACGGTCGCGGCTTACAATCAGACAGTTCTGGCCGGTAAGCCATAAAAAAATTGAAAGAAGGGATTTTCAGGAATGACGCCATTGGAAACGGCAAAACAGGCCGTTAAAATACTTGATTCAAAAAAAGCTAAGGAATTGAAAATCATCGGAATAAAGGATCTTTCCGTACTCGCCGACTATTTTGTTCTTGCCACGGGCACCAGCAGCACGCACGTGAAAGCGCTGGCGGACGAGGTGGAGTTTCAGCTTCGCGAGCAGGGAGTGGAACCGCGGCATACGGAAGGATACCGTTCCAACTCCTGGATTCTGATCGATTACGGCAGCGTCTTGGTTCACGTTTTTACGGAGGAATCCCGCCGTTTTTACGACCTCGACCGTCTCTGGCAGGATGGGGAAATCCTGGATATTTCTCAGATCATCGAATGATTTTTGCAAACGGCGGAAATGAACCGTCACGCATCATTATAGAAAGAACGTAGGGGCGAAAGAACGAATGAAGTACGATCATAAGAATGTAGAAAAAAAGTGGCAGGACCGCTGGGAAGAAGCCGGCGTATTCCATGCTTCCAACGATTCGGACAAGCCGAAATACTATGCGCTGATTGAATTTCCGTATCCGTCGGGGCAGGGTCTGCATGTCGGCCACCCCCGTTCCTATACGGCGATGGACATCATCGCGCGCAAGCGCCGGATGCAGGGTTACAATGTGCTGTACCCGATCGGGTGGGACGCGTTCGGCCTGCCGAGCGAGAATTACGCCATTAAGAACCACGTGCACCCGGCAGTTGTGACAAAGCAAAACATCGCGCGGTTCAAGCAGCAGCTCCAGTCGCTCGGCCTTTCCTTCGACTGGACGCGGGAAATCAACACGACAGACCCGGAATATTACAAATGGACCCAGTGGATATTCCTGCAGCTTTTCAAACACGGTCTGGCCTATAAGAAGGAAATGGCCGTTAACTGGTGCACCTCCTGCAAATGCGTGCTGGCCAACGAAGAAGTGGTCAACGGTGTCTGTGAGCGCTGCGGCAGCGAAGTCGTCCGCAAGGTCAAATCCCAGTGGATGCTGAAGATCACCGACTACGCGCAGCGCCTGATCGACGACCTTGCCCTGGTGGATTATCCGGAGCGAGTCAAAGCGCAGCAGATCAACTGGATCGGCCGTTCCACCGGAGCGGAGATCGATTTCGGAACGACGGCGGGCGACTCCTTCACGGTTTACACCACCCGTCCGGACACCCTGTTCGGCGTAACTTACATGGTCCTTTCTCCGGAGCATCCGCTTGTTGAAAAATGGAAGGACAAGCTGGAAAATCCCGAAGAAGTTCTTGCCTATCAGGAAGAAGCCTCCAAGAAATCCGATTTTGAACGAACTGAAATCGCCAAGGAGAAAACGGGGGTTCGCCTGAAAGGGATCAATGCCATCAACCCTGTCAACGGTATTGAGATTCCGATCTTCATTTCCGACTATGTTCTGACCTCTTACGGCACGGGCGCCATTATGGCCGTCCCTGCCCATGATACCCGCGACTGGGATTTTGCCAAAAAATTCGGGCTTCCGATTATTGAAGTTGTACAGGGCGGAGATGTACAGGCTGAGGCCTTTACAGACTGTGAAAAGGGAATTCTGGTGAATTCCGACCTTCTGACCGGTCTCTCCGTTGATGAAGCAAAAAAGAAGATCATAGAATACATCGCAGAGAAAGGCATTGGCCGCCCGAAGGTGAATTTTAAACTGCGTGATTGGGTCTTTTCCCGCCAGCGCTACTGGGGCGAACCGATCCCGATCGTCAGCTGCCCGAAATGCGGATATGTTGCCGTACCGGAAAGCGAGCTTCCGCTCCGTCTGCCGGAGGTAAAATCCTATGAGCCGACGGATAATGGAGAGTCTCCGCTCGCCCACATGACGGAATGGGTTAATACAACCTGCCCGCACTGCGGCGGTCCGGCAAAGCGTGAAACCGACACCATGCCTCAGTGGGCCGGTTCCTCCTGGTATTTTCTGCGCTACACCGACCCTCATAACAGCGAGACTTTCTCGGGAAAAGATGCTCTTAAATACTGGACGCCGGTTGACTGGTACAACGGCGGCATGGAACATACCACCCTGCATCTGCTTTACAGCCGGTTCTGGCACAAATTTCTTTACGACATCGGCGAGGTCCCCACGCCGGAGCCTTACGCCAAACGCACCAGCCACGGCATGATTCTCGGCGAAAATGGGGAAAAGATGAGCAAATCCCGCGGAAACGTAGTGAATCCGGATGACATCGTCCGCGATTACGGTGCGGATACCATGCGCCTCTATGAAATGTTCATCGGAGATTTTGAGAAAGCCGCTCCGTGGAACACCAACGGAATCAAGGGCTGCCGGCGCTTTCTGGAACGCTTCTGGAACCTCCAGGATACCGTGTGCGACGGTGACGAAATCCGGCCCGTGCTGGAGGGTCCATTCCATAAAGCAATTAAAAAGGTCGGCGAAGATGTCGAAAATCTGAAGTTCAACACCGCCATCGCGGCGCTGATGTCTCTCATCAATGATATCGCAGCGGTCGGCTCCGTTACGCGCGGAGAACTGAGAATCTTTACGGTTCTTCTGAATGTGTTTGCGCCGCACATCTGCGAAGAGGTCTGGGAAGCCATGAAGTTCGGCGGGTTCACCTGCCAGCAGCCTTGGCCGGTCTATGATGAGGCAAAATGCACCGATCAGACCGTTGAGATCGTTGTGCAGGTAAACGGAAAAGTTCGCGCTCACCTTTCCGTTCCAGCCGATATCGGTAAAGACGACGCTTTTGCCGCCGCCAAGGGAATCGACAAAATTGAGGCTGAGCTTTCAGGGAAGAAAATCCTCAAGGAGATTTACGTTCCCTCAAAGCTGGTTAACATCGTCGTAAAATAAGAATTTTTTTCTGGACGCCGATCGATCGATCGGCGTCTTTTTTTATGCGAATGTTTTATTTCTGTGACTTGACAGATATACCCAATATGGTTATTATGTTTTTTGGAATTTACAGAAGGAAGAGAAACGATATGAAGCATGGAAAATCCCGGCCTGTTTTTATTTTTTGTGCGGCGGTCCTGGCCATCGCCATATTTTCCGCCTCCTTTATGGCGGCTCAGGTTTGGATGAACCAGCCAGCTAAACAAGCGGCGCTGAGTTCTTCCGTTCCGGAAAGCTCCTTTGCGGCGGATACCGGAGGGGCCAGCTTACCTGCGGCTGTCTCTCAGGAGTCCGGTGAAAGTAAAGCGGAATCGGCGCAGACTTTGATTCCCCAAAGCAGCTCTTCACCAACAAGTTCTCAAAGCAGTGCCCCTTCCTCAAAAAGCAGTACCACCGTTTCTGGAAACAAAGCCCTGACGCAGACGGTATATGCCGAGGATTTTTACCTGACCATCCCGCCCGATTGGAAAATGAAGAAGTCGGATCCCGTTACGTGGGATTTTTTGTCCGCAGGTGAGACGGTCGGCTCGGTTGCAATCGGGCCCTATTACCCTTCGGAGCCTTTTTCTCAGCTTTTTGACAACCATACCCAGGTACTCAGCCAGAAAAAGCTCAGCGGTCTGTGCCTTCCCGCCACAGAAGTGCTTTTGCGGCACACGCAGCCGGCGGCCACAGGAAACGCT
>JAEWRF010000188.1 GCA_023460155.1 Bacillota bacterium
TTTCAAAGACCCTGCGCCTGCGACTACCAGCTCCTTTACGGAGGGCGCATCGGTGTTCGGGGGCGGCAGCAATCTGAAAACGGCTGTCAAAAACGTGTTTGAGATCTACGACCCGGAGGTCATGGCCATCCACACCACCTGTCTTTCCGAAACCATCGGCGACGACATCCATTCCTATGTGGTGGACATTGAGGTGCCGGAGGGAAAATACATTGTTTACACGCATACGCCGAGCTATGTAGGCTCCCATATTACGGGATTTTCCAACATGATGACGGGCTTCATCGACTGCATTTCCGAAAAAAGCGGCGTCAAAAACGGAAAAACGGCAATTTTCCCCGGTTTTGTCAACCCCGGTGACATGCGGGAGATGAAACGCCTCGCCGGGCTGATGCAGGTGCCCTATACCATGTTTCCTGACACCAGCGGCGTAATGGACGCCCCCATGACCGGACGCTATGAGATGTACCCCGCGGGGGGAACCCCCGTGCAGGAGATCATCCATCTGGGTGACTGCGAGCAAGTGATTGCCCTAGGGCAGATCACCAGTACGCCGGCCGCAGAGGACATGGAGAAAAAGTTTGATATTCCGTACACCGTTTTGCCGCTGCCTATCGGCGTGGAGGCGACCGATCGGTACCTGATGGAGCTTTCACGTATTTCCGGCCGGGAGGTGCCGCCGGAGCTGGAGGAGCAGCGCGGCCAATTGGTCGACATCCTGCTGGACAGCCACCAGTATTCAGCGGGTAAAACTGTCGCCATCTTCGGCGACCCGGATACTGTGCAGGGCCTGACGGCGCTCTGCCTGGAGATGGGAATGCACCCGAAGTATATGATTACCGGAACTCCCAAGGAAGATCTCGAGGTTTCGGTAAAAGCGCTGTGTGAGCAGTACGGGGTGGAAGGTTATACGGTCAAAGCCAACGCGGACCTGTTCGAGCTGCACCAGTGGATCAAGAATGACCCGGTGGACCTGCTGCTTGGCACCAGCTATGGCAAGCAGATCGCCAAAGCGGAGGATATCCCCATGGTGCGGGCCGGGTTCCCGATCCTGGATCGCTACGTCCATTCCTACTTTCCGATGGTGGGTTACACGGGCGCGATGCGTTTTGTGGAGAAAATCACCAACGCGCTAATGGACCGGACCGACCGCGATTGCAGGGACGAAGATCTGGATGTCGTGATGTAGCAGCATCCAGCAGGAAAAGCACAGCAAAATTCATATCATTTGAGCGCATTGCAACGGGGCAATTCTTCCGTTACAATGCACTTTTTTGTTTTATGGGCTTTGAAGCGAGCCGTAGCCGACCTCAAGACGGCAAGGCAGGCGGCCCATCTGAGAAAAGGAGCGGTTTGTTATGGCAGATAGTAATCTCCGCATTTTAAAAGAGCGCCAGCCGTCGATTCTTGACAAATCGGCTCTGTGCGGCGGCGCGAAAGGATGCGGTATCGAATGTGAAAAGGCCAGCGTTGCCGGGGCGGTCAGCCAGCGCGCATGTGTCTACTGCGGGGCGCGCGTCGTTCTGAATCCGATCACGGACGCATACCATATCGTGCACGGGCCCATCGGCTGCTCAAGCTATACTTGGGATATTCGGGGGAGCCTCTCGAGCGGGTCCGAACTCTACCGCAACAGTTTTTCCACGGACCTGCGGGAAACAGACGTGATTTTCGGCGGGGAAAAGAAGCTGAGCGCCGCTATCGACGAGTTGATGGAGCAGTGCGCGCCGCGCTTGATCTTCGTTTATGCCACCTGTATTGTCGGTGTCATCGGAGACGACGTGGATGCCGTCTGCCGCCGCGCGGAGCAGAAATACGGCATCCGCGTTATTCCCGTCAAGGCTCCCGGTTTCTCCGGAACGAAATCCCTCGGGTACAAAATGGCCTGCAACGCTATCATGCAGCTCATCCGGCCGCACAAAGACATGCCGAAGCTGCCGCACAGCGTCAACATTCTCGGGGATTTCAACCTCGCCGGAGAAATATGGATCATCCGCAGCTACCTGGAGCGGATCGGAATTTCGGTGGTCTCCACCATCACGGGCGACGCCACCTATGAATCTTTGATTCATGCCTCCGCCGCAGAGTTGAATCTGGTGCAGTGTGCCGGCTCCTCCATGTACCTTGCTGAGCAAATGGAGGAGGAACTGGGAATTCCGAAGATGAAGGTGAGCTTTTTCGGCGTGGAAGACACCACCGAATCCCTCCTGCGTGAGGCGCGTTGGTTTGGGGAAGAGGAAATTCTCCGACGCGCAGAGGAATTCACCCGGGAAAAAAGCCGGGAGGCACGCGAGGCCGTTCAGAAATTTAGGCCGTGCTTCGCTGGAAAAAAGGCGGCCATCTATGTGGGAGGTGGGTTCAAGGCTATCTCCCTCATCCGCCAGTTCCGCGAAATGGGCATCGAAACCGTCGTTGTGGGAACGCAGACTGGCAAGAAAGACGAATACGAAGTTATTGAGACCTTAGTCGGGCCAGATACCGTGATTCTCGACGATGCCAGCCCGGCGGAACTGGAACAGTTCATTCTGGAAAAACATGCGGATATTCTCGTGGGCGGCGTCAAGGAACGCCCGCTTGCCTACAAGCTGGGGGTCGCTTTCTGCGACCACAACCACGAGCGCAAGCACGCACTGGCCGGCTACGAGGGCGTGTTAAATTTCGCGGAAGAGGTGAATCTTTCGATTAACAGCCCCGTGTGGCAGTATGGCGGGCCACGGTCGGCAAAACCGGAAGAGAAGCTGAAAGGAGGGCGCGCGGCTGTATGAAGACACTGACACAAACCAACTTGGTAAATCTGAACGTAAATCCCTGCAAAATGTGTATGCCGATGGGCGCGGTCTCCGCGCTGTGCGGCATTCGGAGCTGTGCAATCATCCTGCACGGCTCACAGGGCTGCGCGACTTACATTCGCCGCCACATGGCGACCCACTATAACGAACCGGTGGACGTTGCTTCCTCCTCGCTGACAGAGCAGGGCACGGTATTCGGCGGCGCGGAGAACCTTATCAGCGGGATTGAAAACCTGATTGCTCTTTACGACCCGGAGATCATCGGAGTTACAACCACCTGCCTTGCGGAAACCATCGGAGAGGATGTTCCCGCCATTCTGGAGCAGTTCCGCGAGCGTCACCCGGAGTCCGGCGTCAAGCTGATCCATGTCGCCTCCGCGGGGTATTCCGGAACGCAATACGAAGGTTTTTTCCGCTCGCTGCGCGCGGTGGTGGAGCAGACAGAGATGCGCTCAGGGAAAAACGCCTGCGTCAATCTCGTGACCCCGATGATTTCGCCCGCCGACACGCGCTTTCTGAAGGGGTTGATGCGAGAGATGGGGCTGGAGTGTATCCTGTTGCCCGACCTGTCCGAGACGCTGGACGGTGGGCACGACCCCGGCTATTCCCGGCTGAAACAGGGCGGCACGTCGCTAGAAGACGTTTCGCGCATGGCGGGAGCGCAGCTCACGATCGAGCTTTCACAGTTTGTCTCAGAGTCGGATTCGCCGGCGCAATACCTGAACGAAACGTACGGTACGCCCATGGTGCGCTTGCCTCTCCCGGCGGGCCTTCGGGATACCGACGCGCTGCTGGAAACGCTGGTCTCCTGCGGAGGGCGTTACACGGAGAAGTTGAAGGAAGCGCGCGCGCGGTATGTCGATGCCATGATCGATTCACATAAGTACAACGCCGAGGGCCGCATCGTCCTGTTCGGCGAGCCGGATTTCGTCTATTCTACCGCGCGGCTCTGCTGCGAGAACGGAGCGGTGCCCGTCGTGGTAGCGACCGGTTCGGTTTGCCGCGAGCTGGGGCCGATGCTGCGCGAGGAGTTGGACGGTTGTGCAAGGATTTGCTTCGTGGAGCCGCCTGCCGTTCTGGACGACTGCGATTTCAAAACACTCGAACGGCATGCCGCGGAACACGGCGCGAATCTGATGGTCGGAAGCGGGGATGGTCGCCGTGTAGCCGAACACCTGGGGCTTGACCTCATCCGCTGTGCATTTCCCATCCACGACCGCGTGGGCGGGCAGCGCGTGCGTACCTTGGGGTTTGAAGGTTCGCTGAACCTGCTGGACCGGATTACGAACAGCCTGCTAGCGCACAAGGAAGGCACGTTCCGCGGCGACGTTTACAAAAAATATTACGTTGAGGCGGGGCTCGAAGCAACAACTTCTGCGCCTTCGGTTGCGGAAGCAGACCCAGAGCGGGAAAAAGTCCCGGAATCAGAGCTAAAATACCGCACAATGGAGGAGCGGACTCTCGCTCACCCCTGCTTTCACTGCGGGGCCTCCGGGAACGCGCGCATCCATCTGCCTGTTGCGCCGGCCTGCAACATCCAGTGCAATTACTGTATGCGTGATTTCGACTGCCCCAATGAGAGCCGCCCGGGGGTCACGACCGCCGTACTCTCTCCGGAGGAAGCCGCTCGGAAATATCGAGCTGTAAAAGCTGCGATGCCGAACCTGACCGTAGTCGGCATCGCCGGCCCGGGAGAGGCGCTGGCCAATTTCGACCAACTGGCAGAAACGCTGCGCCGGATCCGCGCATTCGACCCGGAAGTGACCTTTTGCCTGTCGACCAACGGCCTGATGCTCCCGCTATACGCGCAGCAGCTGCTCGACCTTGGCGTAACACATGTAACGGTGACGTTGAACGCGGTCGACCCGGAAATCGGCGCGAGAATCTACCATCACGTAAACTATATGGGGCAGACCTTCACCGGGGTCGCGGCGGCCGCCGTGCTGCTG
>JAEWRF010000189.1 GCA_023460155.1 Bacillota bacterium
CGTTGCGGAAAACGACAGCAGAAGGCCGACATCCGCCGCGGCCAGCGGATTCATTAAGCATAAGATCAACGTAGCCGTACAGAGGGAGTTGAGCGGATCGGCGCGCCGTGAGAGTACCGGCCCGGCAAGATACAAAACGCACATCATACCGCTCCGCGAAACAGAGGGAACAAAGCCCGTCACCGCCATGAAGCAGAGGACCCCCGCTCCGGTCGCGGCGGAAGAAAGCTTTTTCGGGAAACGGAGAAACAGAAACAGCATGGCCAGAAGCTCCGCCACCGTTGCCATATGAAGGCCGGAGACGGAAAGGATGTGCGAAACCCCGTCCGTGCGGAAATCCGCCTGCGTCTGCGCGGAAAGGGACGTATCGCCGCCGAGGAACACGCCCTTGACCAAGGCGGCCTCCTCCGAGTTCAGCAGCGAATCAATGGCATCCAGCACCTTCTGACGAACGCGAAGGGCATAGTAGTAAGGCGGCTTTCCCACGGGAGGAAGAACCTTCACCCCGTCGTATTCATAGAGGTAGGCAAACAGCATAATCCCGTGCGAAGCATAATAGGTCCGGGAGGAAAAACCGTCCCCGCCCTGCGGCAGAAACAGATGAACCTTCGCGTCAATCCGTGAATACGGACCGGCGGAAAGGGCATTCTGCGAAGAAATCCGGATCTTAAATCCTGTCGGCGCACCGGGAACAGAGAGCCGGTCCACCCTCGCCACATAATACCAGCGGCCGTACTGCTGAACCGGAAGCTCGCAGACGGTCGCCTCCGCCACGGCGTCCTTTCCGTCCAGCGTGCGCGGCGGATCGACCGCAAAATGCGTGTAGATGCAGAAGCTGCCGAGCGCAACGGCGGCCGTCAGGAAAGCTACCGGAAAAACGGCGGTCCTGCGGGTCTTCCAATAGAAAAAGGCGGCGGCAAAACCGGCAAGGCAAACCCACACGAGAAGGAAAGACAGGCGCTCCCCAAAATAAACGGCGGCCGCCAGAGTCAGCAGAGCGGTAAAACCCACCAACACAAGCGGCCGTCTCATTTGAATTTCCTCCGAAACGCTTCTTATTTAAAAAACAGCGGAAGGGGTTCGAGATAAGTAATATCCTTGCGGTCCTTGGCATCGCCTTCCGCGAGGACACAGGCGCGGCCGACGATATTCCCTCCGTACTGCTCAACCAAGTTTTCTATCGCCGCAAGCGATTCGCCGGTGCTGATGACATCGTCCACAATCAGGACACGCTTGCCGTGGATCAGTTTGTAATCATCCTCGGAGAGAAAAAGCTTCTGCATATGGCTGGTGGTTATGGATTTGACATCAATGGAAATCGGATTCCGCATGTAGGTTTTAACGCTCTTGCGGGCAACAACGTAATTTCCGCAGCCCTGCCGTGCCATTTCATAGCACAGCGGAATGCCCTTCGTCTCGGCCGTCACCACAACGTCGTGCTCCGGGCATATTTTCAGAAGCTCTGCCGCCGATTTTTCCGTAATTTCCACATCGCCCAGCATAATAAAGGCGGCAATGTCCAGGTGCTCGTCGATCGGGCAGATCGGCAGGCTGCGCTTGCAGCCCGCGATGGTCATTTCGTAGGTTTTTTCACTCATTGACTTTCGTCAGACCTTTCTTGGATTGTTGATGTTCAGCTCAGCCCGGAGGCCACTTCATAGAGCGCCCGCCCAAAAGATGGAAATGCAGATGCGGCACCGTCTGCCCGCCGTCTTTGCCCGTGTTGCAGACGATGCGGAAGCCGCCGTCCAGCTTCAGCTCCTTGGCGAGTTTCGCCGCCACTACATAGATATGCGCGACAATCGCACTGTTTTCCGGCGCAATCATTGCGGCGGATTCAATATGAACCTTCGGAATGATCAATACATGCACCGGCGCCTGCGGCTCCAGATCGTAAAAAGCAAGGACCTTGTCGTCTTCATACGCCTTTTTGCTGGGAATTTCTCCGTTTGCAATTTTGCAGAATACGCAGTCCAAACTCGATTCCTCCTTTTCAGGTTTTCAAACAGCTTCATTATAATATCATTTTACCATGTTAGCAACAATTTTTTCCGCCTGAGAAAGTGCGTGATCCAGTGCGGAAAGATCCTTTGCGCCGGCCATGGCGCTGTCCGGTCTGCCGCCGCCGCTGCCGCCCGCAAGAGCTGCGACTTCTTTGGCAATCTTCCCTGCGTGCGCGCCCTTTGCGAGGGCGTTCTTCCCGGCGCAGACCGCAATATTGGCTTTGGACTCCTGAATACCGATAAGAACTGCGACAAGATCCGGGTCATGCTCTTTTACGCGGTCGCACATGACGCGCAGGGAGTTCGGGTCGACCCCTGCGAATTTCGCCGCAATCAGCTTAACCCCTCCGACGTCCTTCGCCTGGGAGAACAGGCTCTCCATCCGCAGGGAGGCCAGCTTAGAATTCAGCGATTCGATCTCGCGGTCCTTTTCCTTCAGTTCCTCCGAAACCTGCTCCGCGCGGCGGGCCAGCTCCGAAAGGCCGTTTACCTTGAGGGCGGCGGCTGCGCCGTTTGCCTCCCGCAGAATTCCTCCAAGATAGCCGATCACGTTCTCGCCCGTCGCGGCTTCAATGCGGCGTACGCCCGCCGCCACCGAGCTTTCCGAAACGATTTTGAACAGGCCGATCTTCGCGGTGCTGTCCACATGGGTGCCTCCGCAGAACTCCTTTGAAAAGTCCCCTGCCGTAACCACACGGACAACCTTGCCGTATTTTTCGCCGAACAGCGCCATAGCGCCGAGCTTTTTCGCTTCTTCGATCGGCATTTCGGTGCAGGTAACGGGAATTCCGTTCAGGATAACTTCATTGACCATATGCTCAACGTTTGCAAGTTCTTCTTCCGTCATCGCGGCAAAATGGGTAAAGTCAAAACGGACGCGCTGCTCGGTCACCAGCTGACCGGCCTGCTCCACGTGTGTGCCGAGCACCTTGCGGAGCGCTGCCTGAAGCAGATGCGCCGAGGTGTGGTTGCGCATGATCGCATGACGGCGATCCGCGTCGACCGACGCTTTTACCGTATCTCCTGCACGCACGGTACCGGCGGAGACGGTGACGTGGTGCAGAACATTCTTCGCGTGGTTTTTCGTGGTATTGGTCACTTTGACAACGGCGCCATCGGACTCCAGTGTACCGGTGTCGCCCACCTGACCGCCGCTTTCCGCGTAAAATGCGGTGCGGTCAAGCACCAGAACGGCCTCGTCGCCCGCCGTGGCTTCCTCCGCGCGCTCGCCGTCCTTCAGAACGGCCAACACCTTTGCCTCCGTCTCCAGAGCTCCATAACCGAGGAATTCGGTCTCCGGCACACCGTCAAGTGCGCCGCTCTCACCCGCCCAGGCATCGGCTCCGGCATTTTTGCGCGCCGCGCGGGCGCGCTCCTTCTGCTCGCTCATCAGGGTTTTGAATCCGGATTCATCCACGGTCAGACCGCATTCGGCGGCAATTTCCTTCGTCAGATCGATCGGGAAACCATAGGTGTCGCTCAGGCGGAACGCATCCGCGCCCGGGAATACGGTTTTGCCCTTCTGCTTGATCTCCTCCACATAGCTGTTGAGAAGCTGCAGGCCCTGATCGATGGTCTTGGAGAAGCTCTCCTCCTCCACGCGGATCAGCTTGACGATCATATCGCGCTTTTCGCGAAGCTCCGGATATGCTTCGCCGCTTTCATGGATCACGGTATCGGCGATTTCATACAGGAAGTTGCCCTGCTTGCCGAGTAAACGCCCGTGGCGCGCCGCGCGGCGCAGCAGGCGGCGCAGAACATAGCCGCGGCCCTCGTTGGAAGGCATGACGCCGTCGGCGATCATGAACGTGGTGCTGCGGATGTGGTCGGTAATGACGCGCAGGGAAATGTCCGATTTGGGATTCTCGCCGTAATTCACGCCGGTCAGGCGAGAAACGTGCTTCATGATATTCTGGATGGTGTCGACCAGAAAGAGGTTGTCCACTCCCTGCATGATGCAGGCAAGGCGTTCAAGGCCCATGCCGGTGTCGATGTTCGGGTGCTCCATCGGCGGATAGTTCCCCTTGCCGTCGCTGTCGAACTGAGAAAAGACGACGTTCCAGAATTCCACATAGCGGTCGCAGTCGCAGCCGACGCCGCAGGTCGGCTTGCCGCAGCTGTACTGCTCGCCGCGGTCGAAATAGATCTCAGAGCAGGGGCCGCAGGGGCCGGAACCGTGCTCCCAGAAGTTATCTTCCTTGCCGAGCCGCACAACGCGGGCCGGGTCGACACCGACTTCCTTCGTCCAGATATCAAACGCCTCGTCGTCGTCAAGGTAGATCGTCACCCAGAGCTTGTCGACCGGCAGTTCCATTACTTTCGTACAGAATTCCCACGCCCACGGAATTGCCTCGTGCTTGAAGTAATCACCGAACGAGAAATTGCCCAGCATTTCAAAGAAAGTGCCGTGCCGCGCCGTAATGCCGACGTTTTCAATGTCGCCGGTGCGGATGCACTTCTGGCAGGTTGTGACGCGCTTGCGCGGCGGAGTCACCTCGCCCGTAAAATACTTCTTCATCGGCGCCATGCCCGAATTGATCAGCAAAAGGCTGTTGTCATCCTTCGGGATCAGGGAAAAGCTCGGCAGGCGAAGATGTCCCTTCGATTCGAAGAACGCAAGATATTTTTCCCGCAGTTCGTTCAGACCCGTCCACTCCATACAATTACTCCCATTCTGCCTATCGGCAAAAATCTTACAAAATTTATTCTGCGCAAATCATGAGCTCCGAAACGCAGCTTATGGCGGCGGGAGAGTCGATAAACCATCCCGCCCAACCAAGCCCGGAACCTTCGCCGCGCTATACGGCGGGTCATTGCACGCAGGCTCAGCCTGCCCTGCAAAAAAATAGAGCTCCCCCGTCCCTATGGGACGGAAAAACCCGTGGTACCACCCAAATTGCGCCCCAAAGAGCGCCGCTTTTCTCCCTTAACGCAGGAAACGCCGCGGCTTTTCGCCGCAGGGCTCGGAGCCGGCCCGCCGTGCAGCCTGCCGCAGGAATCTTTCAGCCGTGGATTCCCTCTCTGATGCGGAGCCGCCCGCGCTGTTGCCCTTCAACGCCTTTCCGAAGATATGCAATTATTATTGATTATAATCCGTTTTTGGAGGGTTGTCAATTCCCCTGAACGCCGAGCGGCGTGGCCGCAAGAGTCTTCTGATTCATCAGCGCATAGAGGTTGTCTGCAATCTGGCGGAACGCGGGGCCGCAGGTCGTGCCGCCCCCGCTTCCGCCCTCCGCGAAAACGCAGACGACGTACTTCGGGTGATCGTACGGATAGAATCCTGCGAACCAGGATTCCACATCCTCCACCCCGTTGGTGAAATGCCCCGTCTGCGCCGTAGCGGTCTTGGCGCCCGCGCCGCCGAAATCCGGCTTTCCCTTATTGCTGGTACCGGTCTCGATGGAAGCCTGCATAAAGGTTTGCAGCATCCGTGCCGTGCTCTCCGTCATGACCCGGGCCCCCTGCGCCTGAGCGGCACGGTCGGTGAATTTCAGGTTCTGATCCACGGTGCCTTCATACAGGGTCGGCTGCGAATAAACGCCGCCCGACGCAACCGTATTGACCAGCGCTGCAATCTGGAGCGGTGTAGCCGTGAGGTCGCCCTGACCGAACGAAAAATTTGCGAGGGCGCGCGGCACGGCGAGACTTTTCAGGCTCGGAAGAATCCCGGGATCGGAGGCGATGCCGGGAGCGACCAAGGAGGAGCGCCCAAATCCGAGCGACTGGGCCATCAGCAGGAATTGCTGGGGCGGCACCTGCTGCATCAGGTTGACGAAATAGGCGTTGCAGGAATTCGCGATGGCCTGCTTCATGTTCTCTTTTCCGTGGCTTTCCCCGTTAAAGCAGTGAAACAGCGCGCCGTCCACATTGATCGCTCCGTTGCAGGTGTAGGAGTAATCCGGCGAAACGCCGTATTCCAGCGCCGCCGCCGCAGACACAAGCTTGAACACGGAGCCGACGCTGTAAGCGGACATGCAGCGGTTCAGGAGCGGAGAATCCGGACTTTTCAGCACCGCGGCAACGTTATCGGGGGAAAAATTCGGTCTGCTCACCATGGCACGGATTTTCCCGCTCGGGACCTCCAGAATGAGGATTCCCGCTTTGGTCAGCTTCGTGCTGTCGGCGGCCCGCTCCGCAATCGCCTGAAGTGTCTGGTCCAGCGTGAGGACAACGCCCGACCGCTCAAGCGAGGTCGTGTCGGAAATTTCCTCCTGCTCCCCGGCCAGCACGCGGTTCAGAGCGTCCACCCGGTAGGAAACCGTAATGCGTCCCTGTCCCTTGCTGAGGACATCGTTGAACGCCTTTTCCACCCCGGCGGCTCCTTCTCCTGAACCGTTGAGATACCCGAGAATGTGCGCGGCCTCCTGATGCTCGGAATAGCGCCTGTCCACAACGAAAAGGTCCACACCCTTCGCCTCGATTTTCTGCGGAAGCCGCATCGCAAACGGCTGGCCCTGCGAAAGGGTTTCGTAAACCTGTTCCATCTGAGAAGGGGGGAGAATCCGGCTCAGCGCAGCCGTGCTCTGCACCCCGGGCACAACGGCGGCGGTATATTCTTTTTCAAGGCCTGTCATGGCGTTGAGATTGCAGTCGTAGATTGTGCCGCGGGTGGAGGCCACCGTCAGCTTATAGCTGCTCTGCATCGCAGCCGTTTTCGCCAGTTCTTCCCCTCCCGAAACCCCGCAGAGAATCAGGATCGCAAAAAAAAGGCCGGTCATCACGAGACCGTAGCATACCACCGCGCGCCTTGCCATTCCCCGCATAAAAAAGCCCCCCGTCAGGCCTATTGTTGCCTGCGGGGGATACTTTTAAACATTGCATTCCGGTGGAAACACGCAAAAAGCGAAAGATAAAACCGGAAATTTATTTCCATTTCTGTTCCTAATCTGTGGAAGAAGCCGTAATCCGCTTCCGGAAAATTGCGCCCTCTGCAACCGGATGCTCCGTGCGGAAAAGTACCTTCATCTGCGCGTGGTTCGCGTTTTCCAGCGGATTCCCCTCCGCGTCAAACAACTCCTCCAGCGACAAAAGGTACGGGGTTTCCCCCGGCTCCAGCACATCCGCCGTATCCCCGCGGAAGAAACGGTTCCGCTGCTCCAGCACGGCCGTGCCCTCCGAATAGCCCGTGCAGACGGCGATTACTTCATAGTCGCGCACATAGCCGCCGTTTGCGTACACCTGGCCGGGCTGATCCCCAAAGTAAAACCCGGTGCAGTATTCCCGGTGGCTGATTTTATCAAGCTCCTCACGGATCCAATGCGGCAGCGGTGAAGCGGGATCCGTGAGGAACGCGTCGACCGCATGGCGGTAGGCATTCGTCACGGCCGCGGCGTAGTAGGAGGACTTTGCCCTTCCCTCGATTTTAAGGGAAGACGCTCCCGCCTTTACCAGTTCGGGAATATGCTCCGCCATGCAGAGGTCCCGGGAATTCATAATATAGGTTCCCGTTCCGTCCTGCTCAATGGGCATATAACGCCCCGGCCGGGTCTCTTCCATCAGCGCATATTTCCAGCGGCACGGCTGGGCGCAGTCGCCCCGGTTTGCATCGCGCCCCGTGAAATACTGGGAAAGCAGGCACCGACCGGAAAAGGAAACGCACATGGAACCATGCACGAACACTTCCAGCTCGAGATCCGCCGGGGTCTTCGCCCGGATCCCGGCGATTTCTTCGAGCGTCAGTTCCCGCGCGAGGACGACCCTCCTGGCGCCAAGCTCATAAAAGGCATTTGCCGCCGCATAGTTCGTCACCCCTGCCTGCGTGGAAATATGAATTTCCACCCCCGGCGCATAGGTCTGTGCCATACGCAGCGTGCCGAAATCCGTAAGGATCAGGGCGTCTACGCCCGCCGCCGCTGCCTCCCGGAAAAAATCCGGCAGGCGCCCGAGTTCCGAATTGCGCGGGACCGTGTTGCAGGTAAGGTAAACGCGAACACCGGCGGCGTGGGCGAAAGCGACAGCCTCCGCGAGCTCCTCCGGGCCGAAATTTGGGGAGGAGGTCCTCATGCCGAACTCCCGTCCGGCCAGATACACCGCGTCCGCCCCGAACCGGACGGCCGCTTCCAGCCGTTCCCGGTCGCCTGCGGGGGCGAGCACCTCCGGGCAGCCCGGGAAATCGGTTTTCATTTCAGCAGACCTGCTTTCTTCAGATTGGCCTGATGCTGCGCGTTTGTCTCCGCATAATAGGCCTTCCCGTTTTTGTCGTGGCAGAAGTAATAGTAGTCGGTGGAAGCCGGATTCAGCGCCGCGTTGATCGCATCCATGCCGGGGCTGCAGATCGGTCCGGGCGGCAGGCCCTCGACCGTATAAGTGTCGTACCTGCTCTTATAGGTGGAGCGGATGGCCGCTGGCACCGCCGAAAGCTGGCGGTAAGGGTAATAGGTTGTCGGGTCGGAGTTCAGGTGGCGGAGATCCGTTTTTCCGCTTGTGAGACGGTTGTGGAAAACGGAAGAAACATTGTACATATCCGACGCGTCGGCCGCCTCGGCCTGAATCATGGAGGCGAGCGTCAGCATCTGATCGACGGTCAGGTTCTCGTCCGACGCCTTCTGGCGGATCTGCTTCGTCAGCTTCGTGTTGCAGTTGCTGACCAGCTTTTTCACCGCCTGATCCGGATCCTCATTCTTGTAGAATTCATAGGTATCCGGGAAAAGATACCCCTCCAGCTTGTAATAGCGCTTCGAAGCGTTATTGATCTGCTGCAGCATATCGAAACTTGCGTCCAGCTGATTCCCGTTAATAACCGCAAGGGCTTCTTTGGCGGAACAGACTCCGTTCTTTTCCAGCGCAGCCGCAATCTCGGGGGCATTGACTCCCTCTCGGAAGGTGATCTTGACGGTATCGACACGGCCTTTTGAGGACTGGATCGTGTCCAGCAGTTCCTCGTAGTCCATATCGGTTTTCAGCTGATAGCTGCCGCCGTCGAAGCTTTTGGGGGTCTTGGTCAGCTTCGCAAACAGCTTGAAAAAGCTTATGTTCTGCACGACGCCCGCTTTATTCAGGGCGGACGTTACCTGACTGATTGTGGCATCCTTCGGGATCTCCACGGTCACATTCACGCTGCCGCGGCCGCGCGCGAGCATATCGTCGATGCCGGAAACACAGTACTGCCCTACCAGCAGGCTGACCAGCAGGATCATCACAAGCCAGACAAGGCGGAAAAAGCGCCGGTTCTTCTTTCGCTTTTCCCGGTTCCGCTCCCGGAACGCCGCCCAGGAGCGGTCGGCGGAAACCGGAATCTGCGCAGTGTTCCTGCTCTGTTGCGCCTTCCGGGGATCGCTGTAGCTGTGGATGACGTTTCCATCCTGCCTGCCGTGCGCGGAATCAGCGCTCGAATACAGGTCCGTCATGGGTTCGTCATCCCGGATGCGGACCTGAAAATTTTCAGCGCGTTTTCTGTGTTCCCTGTCATTCTGTTCGTCGTTCATACTGTCCTCCCGGCTCGCCCGTCAGAGCGGCCTGCCTGAAATCCGTCGGATATATTTTTCCGTAATCAGCACATCGACCGGCCGGTCGTAAAAGCCGTGGGGCAAATTCCAGCGCACGCAGCCGGCATAGCAGAGTCCCACGGTAGTCCCCTGAAAATTCGTCAGGAAGCGGTCGTAATAGCCTTTTCCGTAGCCGAGCCGGAATCCCTGGGAATCGAAGCTGAGCCCCGGCACGACGCAGAGGCATTTTTCCCCTCCGGTCAAAGGCCGGCTCCGCGACGGCACGGGCTCCAAAACGCCAAACATCCCTTTTTCCAGCTCCTGCAGCGTGTCGATCTCAAAGAACTCCATTTGGAAGGTATCGGGAACGCAGCGCGGCACCGCGACCCGCTTTCCCTGCGCCAGCACCGTGCGGATCAGCTCGAGGGTATCGACTTCAATTTCCTTGCTCACATAGGTCAGAACGACATCGGCCGCTCCGAACTCCCGCAGGGAAAAAAAACGGCTTCGGATTGCCGCGTCCATATCCGCCTTGCGCTGCGGATCCAGCCGTTCCCGGAACTGCCGGCTTTTGGCCCGAAGCCCCTTTTTGATCTCCCGGATGTTTTTTACATACATTGAATTTTCTTCCTGATCTCCTGAGATTTTTCCGAGCCGAAAAGCACTTGTACCAGCGTGAGGCCGAATTCCAGAGCCACCCCCGCGCCGCGTGCCGTGATGATCTTCCCGCTTACGCAGACGGGAAGATCCGGGATGGAAGCCGCGCCGAGCTCCTCTTCGTAGCCGGGGAAGCAGACCGCCTGATGCCCCTTGAGCAGGCCCATGTGCCCGAGGACGGACGGCGCCGCGCAGATGGCGGCAAGGTACTTCCCACGCTCGGCAGCGGACGCAGCGGCGGAGCGGACAAACGGGGAATGATCCAGATTTTTCGTTCCGGCGCCTCCGGGAAGGACCAGCATCTCCGCCTGCTCCGGGTCGAATTCCTTCTCCTCCAGATCAGCCGTTACGGGGATCCCGTGGGAACCGGTAACCTGCTTACCGCCCACGCCGACCGTGCGGACCTCGGCGCCCGCGCGCCGAAGAAGATCCACCGGTGCCAGCGCCTCAACTTCCTCAAAACCTTCCGCAAGAAAAACATAGACCATCAAAAATCCCTCCGACCGCATAGTATGTAATGTTCCGAAGCCGCAGAAAAGAACCGCCTAATCCATGGCGAATCCAAGATAGGGCGTCTCCGAAGCAATCTCCTCCGGCAGCGCTCCTCCGAGCGGCCGGATCATTCCGAATTCCGAAATTTCCCCTTCGCCGTCAAACGGGCCCACCGCCGTCGGCAGGCGGAACCGGTAAACCTGCGCCTGCGTGCCGCGAAGAAGTTCCGCGGCAAGACCGCCGAACGCTTCCGGAGCGCACATCGTCTCCAGAACCTCGCACCGCTCCCCCGCAGAACGGCAGAGCGCATAGCCGGCGCCGCCTGCCGAGACGGAGCAGACCAGCCGATCCCCGTAGACCCCGTGCATGCCGGCAGCCGTACGAAACTGCTCCGCGCTCCACAGAAGCGAACCCCTGCTTTTTGAAAGGATCCCGCTCCTGAGCGCGTTGAGCTGCCGGCAATCCGGGAGAAGCCGGCGCGCGTTCGCTCCCTCGGCTTCACGTTCCAGCCGTTCCCGCGAAACCTCCAGCGTGCGTACGCGGAAAAAAGGCTGATAGCCCTGCGCGGCATAATAGCGGATAAGACCTTCTTCTGCAGGCAGAACCGCGGAAAAGCGGTCGCCGCGCCGGGCGCCCGCAATGGCCGCGTAAGCAAGCAGAGACGCCATGTAGCCTCGCGAGCGGTACTGCGGCAGAGTCGCAGCCGCGAAAATATAATGAGCACGCTCCGCTCCGCCGGCGGCAGCAATCTGTGCCGGCACAAGATGAACGGCGGCGGCAATTGTCCCCCCCGTCTGATAGACGAGGCAATTCTCCGGCGAAAAAATATTGTTCATGAAATACCGGGGAAAGCGTACCGGCTCATTGAAACAAACCTGCCAGAGGCGGATCAGTTCCCCGCGCATTTCCCATCGGGCAAAGTCTATCATTGCGCCGCATCTCCGCTTTCTTCCGCAAGGGTAACAACATATTTTTCCAGCAGAATCGCGGGATGATAGGAAAGCTTCGCCTTCCGCAGGCCCTCGATTCCCATGTCCTCCTCCCGGTTGACCAGTTCGTAGCCGCCGAGATGACGCGCGGCAAATTCGTGGTTGATCGCCGGGTAAAGGCCCTCGTAATCATCGAGCGCCTTTTCAAAATGAAGCAGGTAAACCTTGGAATTAATCTCTTCCCCGATGGTGAACGCGGCCGGCTTGCCTTCGATGCGGATCAGCCCGCCCGCCAGCTGAAGCTCATCAAAATGGTCGAACGCCTTCTTTAAGGCACAGGGCTCGCTCGGGAATCCGTGCGAATCTTTGCAGCCGTGCACCTTGCACCACGCTTCGGCAACCTCTCGGCAGGCGCCCAGATTTTCCGGGGAAAGATCCTCGTAGCTCCAGTCGTAGGTCCGCTCGAACTGCGCGATATGATTCCGCTTCCCGTGATATTTCCTCCCGGCCAGATCAATCAGGTCGGAGGTGCTGTAGATATAGTCAGAGCTGTCCCGGTCCAGCTCAAATCGGAACCGGCCCGGCTGCTCCCGCTCAAGGAATTCCTTTTCTTCGGCGTCGGCGCCCCACAGCCGAAACGGAAAGCCCTTTTCCTTTGCGTCGGCGATGATGTTTTCCACCGCCCGGAGATAATCCCCGTCGTCCGGAATCGGTGACTTATACGTGTGAGACGGCCCTCCGAAGCAGAAATACGTGTCGTTCCCCTTCCGGCATACCTCCGAGCGGTAGGTATCCTTCCAGATAAACAGCGTGCCAAAGGCGAATTCACTCCCCATTTTGCCCGCTGAGGACAAAATCGGACGGAGCCATTCCCTGTCTGCCAAAACCGGATATTCAAACTGAAGCATAAAGATGAAGTTCTCCCATTACTATTTTTAAAATATCGCCGCATATTTCCCCTGCGGGCCGCGGTGCGCCGTCGCGGACACATTCCACCGTACGCCAGCCCAGCCGGTCAGCGGCATAAGCAGCGCTTGCCCGGCACGTCTCCAGAAACGCGGTGTTTCTCTCGTGGATATCGCGCTTTTCCCTGTCTCCGTGATAACGCCGGTCCAGAAGCATCTGCGAAACCTCCGGATCCATCTTCAGGTAAACCGTCAGGTCGGGGGTGGGCAGACCGAGCTTTCCGTATTCAAAATCCAGCAGCCAGTCGGAAAAAGTATCCCATTCCCCGCGCGGCAGCTTTGGCAGCTGGTAAATCAGGTTGGAGGTCGTGTACCGGTCGGCGACGATGAGCGCTCCGTTCCGGTAATCGCCGCGCCAGCGGCGGGCAAAGCTTGCGTAGCGGTCCACGGCAAAAAAAGAGGAGGCGGCATAGGCGTTGACATCCCCCGGATTCTTCCCGAATTCTCCTCTCAGATACATCCGCACGGGTGCCGAGGACTCCGACTCGTAGTCGGGAAACGAAACATGCAGCGGACGCACGCCCCGGCGGGAAAGCTCACCGCACAGAAGCTCCGTCTGCGTTGCCTTGCCGCTCCCGTCCATCCCCTCAAGGGTAATCAGTCTTCCGTTCATTCCGCGTTCCCCGATTTCCGGGCTGCCGCCCTGTTTTCCTGCTCCGGGGAACGGTCGGATCCTTCGATTTTCGCCATTCCGATTCTACCTTCAACTTAAATTTGTTTCAATTATTATACCAAAACGGGGAATTTCTTGCAAGCCCTCCGCTCCGGTACAGAAAAGCCAAGTATCGGGAATGAAGCGACAGGAAAAAAGCAAACTAAGGGCGATGGGAGGTGATACGATTGGGCAAAAAGGAATCCGACGCGCAGGATATGCCGATCGGGCTGATGATGTCGCTGGCGATGCACCAGGAGGCCATGCGTCAGTTCGGCCTGCTGGATGACGCGCATCAGAAAGAGGTCATACGCTTCGTGGAAGCCTCCCGCACCGGGGAGGAAGCGCAGGGCCGCATCTCCGCCGCCGTAAACGGTTTGGAGCAGGGAAGCACGGGTTTTTTAGGCTGAATTATGAAACGTTTTATCCAAAAAGGAATCCTGTAACACAATTAAACCCACGCCATAAACTGATATAGAGAACAAGGCATCATGAAACGTGTAGGAGGATGATTTTATGGATAAAAACAGCACAGAAAATGCCGCAAGCCAATGCGGAGGGACTATCAAAGAAGCGGTTTGCATAGATGCAGCACGCGTGTATGATTCATGCAGTTCATAAGAGTATACAAGATTAAACCCCCGTTGGAATCCTTCTGAGATATATTTTATCCATTCCCGAAAAAAAGAAAAGCCCTCCCACTGAAAAAAATCAGAAAGAGGGCTTTTCTTGACATATCTACGGTTTACCTGCAAAAGACTTTACATCGGTATCTACTACGCCGCGCCGTTGATGGACGGCGCGACCGCCCCGTTCCCCGAAGCGCTGCCGGTCGGTACGTCGCCGTCAGCATCTGCTACAGCGCCTTCAACAGCTTTCTTGCCAGCGTTTACCTCCCCGGCCACGGCCTGCCGGAGCTGCACAATCTCGTCATCCGTAAGGCCGGGAATTGCCTTCTGAATCTTCTGCATGAAGAGCTGCTGCTTCACTTCAATTTTGCTGACCAGCTTTTGCAGCTCAGGATTCGTGCGGACATCCTCGTCGACGGCGCCCCACATCTCGCGGGCAACCGTCATGTTATGGTTGTAGGCATCCGTGCCGATCTTTACCTCCCACACCGCCGCCTTTTTGCCGATCAGGGTTGCAAGAGCTCCCCCGATGGACTTGATCGCTACGCAGGCGACCGTCACCAGTGCGGCCACCGCCGCCGTTCCGATCGTGTTCAATGCTGTCTGCCACATAAATATGTACCTCATCTTTCCGCCGGGTTAGCCGGCTATTTTAAAATAGCTTTCAGAATTGCCGCTACAAGTCCAGCGGACACGGCACCGATTGCAGCCGCCACCAGCTTGTCCCACCATTGGCCGGGTCGGGCAGAAATGGATTTGATATCTGTTTTAACTTCGGCCATATCGGACTTAAGGTTATCAACCTTCTGGTTAACGGCCGCCATAGCTGCCGTAAGCCCCCTGATATCCTTAATCTCGTCTGTAAGTTCATCGATCCGATGATGGGCCGATTTTGCACTGTCAAGTGCCTGCGCTGCCGTCTGCGCAATCTCTGCCGTGTCCATGCTCATCACCTCACCTTATGTTTGCGACGGCGACCGGCGTCTTAGAGCCGTTCAGGTAGAACCCCGCGCCGCTTCCGATCTTGCCAATGGCCTTGAATTTGAAAAGATAGTCGTTCCCGGACCGGGACTGCTGCACGGGCTGAAACTCCGGTCCGCCGCAGGCCAACGTGGGCCTCACGATCGACGTGATCTTGAACTGATAGGTCTTGCCATGCTGGACCGTGAACGTGCCTGTGGTATCGGATTTCGCTTCCGGCTGGACGTAATCGAGCCAGATGCACTTGTACCAGTGATCCCACCCGCGCCCTTGCACGCGGGTCTTAACCACCCCGATCTCGGTACCGGCCGCCTCGATCGCATAACCGTCGCCGACGTAAATGCCGACATGTCCGGGCATGTGCAGGAGAAGGCCGGGAAGCTCCGGCAGCGTGGAAATCGGTCCGCTCTCCTTTGCCACTCGGAGAAGATCGTCCGCATTGAGCGTGTCGTATTGCTGCAGGTAGGTCGGGTTATCGCCGAACTTGTCCGCCATGAGGTAATACTTAATCAGGCCGATGCAGTCCACCACGCGCCGGCCGAGCCACCGATTGCCAGTTGTGCGCATCGATCCTCCGGCCAGATTATCCGCCGGATACTGCCGGGCCTTCTGGTCAAGCAGCGACGAGGTACACGACTGACCGAACGTGCCGTAAACATACCCGGTGCCCGCAGCAAGAGCCTGTCCGGCAAAATTAACTAAACCGAGATTGTCTTTTGCCAATGATAAGACCTCCTTATGTAATTGACGGCGCAGTGTAGTCCTCGCCGGTAATGACCTTGTATTGCTCTGCGGTGATCGTGCCGTCAGCCACGGACGCTTTCAGTCGCTCTTTCGGTGTGGGCGACCGCATCATGACATAAATGCGGTCTTCCGGCTGTCCGGTCTTTGCCACGGGCATAAGCATTGCCGAATCGAACACGCCGCGCCCCGTAATCGGCTCCATTGCGGTTCCGTCGTTGACGATAACGAGCGGGTCGACAGCTCCGGCCATCGCCGTGCGTAGGTCTTCACAAGAGTGATCCGCTGCGGCGAACTGAAAGGTATATGGATCACCCGGCCATGCGAGAAGTAACCCGGTAATTTCGGTTCCGTCTGCTTTTTTAAGAGTTTGTGCCATAAGACAAACCTCCTTAAGATTGATAAATTAACGGCTGTCCAGTGGGCAACCACGTAAATGCTGACCAAGGGATTGTAAAACTGGCGGACAATGTTTCGATTCCGTCTAAATCCGCTCTTGCCTCAATTGCAAAATCATAGGATATATCTCCTACCGAAGTTTCACTTGACGGAATAGTAGTGGGGTTTGTTCCGGCTAATGTTGCGCTTACTGACTGTGTGCCACTTGCCCCCGCCGTAAATAATGCAGACCCGCTGGTTGGTGACGTTACCATTTGCACATATACAAAACCGGTTTTATTCTTTGAAATAGTCACCGGAATGTTCGCGGCACAACTTGCTAAATTTGTAGAAGTGCCTTGCTGCGTCGGCATTCCAGAAATGGTTAAAAACGTTCTGAAAATATATCCGGTAGATAGCGGGTTTGTTTTGCTAAACGAGAAATGCATTCCGGCTGAATCAATTGTAGTTGACCACCCATCGCCGTCGCCGTAAGAATAACGTTGGTCTGGCCAATTGCCATTCATTTTCTGGATAGTTGCAGGAATATCGCTGCGCCACACGATATGGTTTGCGCCGTCTGCGCCTCCGACCTCGATGAGCTTTCCTTTGTGCATGGTACCGTCTGTCATGCCTGCCTCGGTGCCGGGCTTAATCAAATGGTTTGTGCTGTCGGTAAATCCTACCTCTGATTTGCTCATTTACTCCACCACCAGATTCACGACTCCTACCCCGAGGAAAGACGATGCGCGTGACTGAGAAACCATTGCATTTCTGAGCGCCGCCGTTGTAAGCGGCTGAGTGCCCGACGCAAACTCAGCATAGTTGCTAATGCCTACAAAAGCCGTTCCTCGGTTGCTGCTGGTAGAAAGCGGAAGGCTTATAGGTGACAACGTTACTGTAATTTCGGCGTTTGCGATCCACTCGGCTCCAGACAATGATTTGCCTGCGATCGTGCGCAGGAAATAATAGGTGCTGTTAATTACAATGCTGCACCACTCATGCAGGCTTACGCTGCTGCCCGGAGGCGCTGCAGGTGCTTTAAAAGTGATTGTGCAGCCATCTGAATATACAAATCCTGGTATAGTCAATGTGTAAAGCAGATTTGTTGGGTCCCATACGACGGCGGTCGCTATCCACGCTTTTGTGTTGCCCTGTACCGAGCCACTCGGTGCACTCGGCCATACCCACAAGATTTTGTTGTCTACGTCTGCCATCGCGCGGATGTACGCTCCGGTAACCCAAGCTCCAGCGGTTAACGTCGTTCCATCAAACGGCTTTAGCAAGTATGCCGTACTGGTCGTACCGTCCTTGTCTATCGTGACGGTATCACCTACCGCATAGGATGCAGGCACCTTGAACACCACGGGCACAGCGCCGGATGTTGCAGTCAAGCCGGTGAGGGCGTAAGTCGTGCCAGTTTTGGAGCAAGAGAGAGCAGTAGAATGCAAGGCTTGATTTCGAGCGTGAACCTGTAGATTATTTTCCGCCTGAGCCCCCGCAGTCTGGACATCCAGCTTTGTTGCCACAATGGCCGATGGGTCGATTGTCAGCGTGATCGCATCTGCGTCACCAACCTCAACATACAATCGCAGGATCAAATCACTGCTTGCGCCGGAATCCGGGGATACTTTTTCAGATAACGGGAGCTTTGCGATTACCATCAAAGTTCCGGAAGTGTCAAAGATTCCCGCCTCCCGGATCGTAAAGCCTCCTACGCTTGCGGGAATTGTCACGGCAGAGATAACCCTTGACGTGTTGTTCGGATCAATCGCCGTAACAGCGTCTCCGCGCCAGACCTCATGTCGTAAGGCCGTCTGGGTCTTTGCAGGATCGTAATAGGTCCCAGATCCGTCCCCGACGGCGATCGATTTAAAGGTTTTCGTCGTTCCTGACTGGATTGCCTGCGCAATTGCCTGATCCCCGGCGTTTGTCGTGATCGTGTAATATTCCATATCTATTCCTCCAAGTCGTACACATTGATCGTCGCCGTCTGGGCCGAAGCCGCGGCAAGTTTTGCAGAATGCGTATCATATTCACCGACCGGATAAATCTCAAGAACCGCACCCCACGTCGCAACGGAAGCAATTTTAGCAGTAACCCCCTGAACCAAAATTAATTGAATTCCGTCCAGTTCCGAAGTTAATCGCTTTCCGGCCGTTACCAGTTGGACAGCCCGGAGTTGCTCCGCTGCCGTTACTCCACGGTCCTTGCAATAGATATCCATTCTGAAATGATACGGCTTCCCAGAATACTGAAACCATTCTTCGATCTTTCCCGCATCACCAAAAACGCTTTCCACTATTTTTTCGATGGAAAAAGGCATCCCCTTGAAATAATGAACTTCGATCGAATTTTTTATCATGCTGCGCTTTTCCGTGTCGGCCGCAAGCGCATTATAAGCGTCTACGTGCATCCCCCACGCCAGTTCATCCAAAACCGGCCCAGAAAGGTCGTCGATACGAGAGTACAAAACGATTAACTGGGTTGAAACTCCGAGATTTCTCAGCAGTGGGGTCAAGGCCGCGCACAGTGCCTGCGTTGTTCGGTCCTGCTGCATATACCCGCTTTGCAACGCCAGAAGATCAACATTTTTCAGATCAACCATCACAAGAGCCCTCCACAGGTAATTGCTGGAGCGTTTGCGACGGCAACTTCCTGCGGCTGAAGCGCAGTAAATGCTGGCGCTGTCAGGTCAACTCGATAGGCACCGGCCGCATACAGTACGCCGCGCAGATCGTCGGGGTTCAGGTTGCCGCCGAGTTTCTGCTTCCGCGTCGAGATAAAATCGGAAACAGCTTGGTTGGCGGCGGCTTGGATTGTGGCGACTTCCGTAGCCCGGTCCGCACTGATAAAATAGGTCAAGGTTATATCGTAGGTTTTTACCTGTGCAGCGGAAACAACAAGACAATCCGTTAAAGGTCTGTGTTTTTTGTCACCAGCTAATGCTGTTACTTTATCCAAAACCGCCTGAGACGGTGTGGCAGCATCCTTCATTAAAACATAGAGCGTTGCAACTCCATCCGCCGTTTTAACTGCCTTCGCATCCGCGATCCCGGCGTCTGCCGTCTTTGCCCAGTACTCATATGCTCCATCAGTTCCGGCCGTAGAAAGGGCCTCCCAGTGTTCGCGGATCCGCTCCCGGTAACTGTCGTCGCTTTCCGCGTCTGTCCCTCCGGCGGATTCCGTTGTGTTGGTAACAGCCGTAACAT
>JAEWRF010000190.1 GCA_023460155.1 Bacillota bacterium
CCCCGATATCGCCCCGCAGCGTTGTGTCCGTTCGCTTTGAAAACTGCCGGATACCGATTTCACAAAGCTTCAGAGTGGCCTCGTACATGCGCTGATATGCATTTTCGGGAGAAGCAGATCTGCTGTCCAAATTCAAGACAATCGCCTGACGTCCGCATACCGGCTCTCCTTTTTTTAGATAATCCGCCTTAAGCAGAACCGCGGTGTCAACGCCCGATTTCGTGAGCAGCGACCCGGCAGTCATCGCGCCGGTCAAATCATCCGCGATTACGCCGATAATCGCCATAACAATCACCTTCCTGTTTTTTGTTTTTTAGAAACGGGCAAGGCCTGTGACAATTCCGCCTGTTCCTCGCGACGCCGAGCCTGCCAGGAGCCATGCCTGGGGGTCAATCATAGTAATCTTGCGGCGCCTTTTTCAATGATTGAAACTGCTCCATATCGTGGCCGAACCACACCTGAGAGCCCGTCTGCTCGGATAGCAGCCGGATGCGTCTGGTCGTCTCCCTCCAGCCTACGGTGTCGAATACGACGCCCGGCTCCTTCATGGGAGGGCCGAAATTTTCCCTGCAGTACACGGCGTCGGAGGTGATGATAATGCCGCCGGTTTTCTCCAGCTCCAGGGAAAGGCCGAGCATGCCGCGCGCGTGACCGGAACCAAAGTGAAGCAGCGTCACACCCGGCGCCAGTTTAATATCGCCGTCTTTTTCCGAAACAAAGTCCCAATTCATCCGGCGGCGGATCCACGCATCGGTGTCGGCCCAGATATACGAGCTCATATAATCGTGCGTCGCATAGCAGCGGATGCATGCGTCGAATTCTTTTTCACTTACCAAAAAGTGAGCATTTGGGAAGAATTCTACTCCGCCCGCGTGGTCGTTGTGCATGTGGGTAAGCACAATCGTTTTAACATCGTCCGGCGCTATACCAAGTTCCTTCAGCCTTGTTACCGCCGAACAGTCTTCGCCGCCCAAAAAAGGCGACCGCACCTGGAATTCCTGGGGCCACCTGCCGTTCGGTCCCATCGCATTGGGATTGCAGCCGGTATCGCAGAGGATATACCCTTCCGGTGTTTCGATCAGGAAACCGGGCACGGGAAACGTAATATATTCTGCCGGACGGTTTGGGGTTTCCCTCGTTGCAAGGACGGAATTCCCAACCATCAGGTTTTTATCCATCATCATTTTGCCAAAATCGAGTACGTAAAGTTTCACATTGTTCATCTCTATGACCATCCTTTCCGGGTCTGAAAAGGCTTGCTTTCAAATTCTTCAAATCAGGCGTTCCCCGGCATACGCCGGCCCGCGGGCACGGCGTATGCCGGAAAGGAACGCAAACTGAGGCTGCTGTAAATCGCCGGAATCAGAAATTGTATTTATCCACGTTATCTTTGGTCAATGTAAGCAGGGGCAGACCAACGGCAAGGCTCGAACCGTCTTTTTTCGGCGTAAAGGTCCCTAACGAACCGGCCTGGAACGGAGTCCCTTCCTTTATGCCCGCGCTAAGCAGCTGATAGGCGGAATATACTGTCAGATAGCCATGAGCCGGAGCGTCCCACAGCAGGGAATCCTTGATGGAACCCTCTTTCAGATAGCTCTTCATCGCATTCGGCGTACCGTTGCCCACGACAGCAACCTTGCCGACTTTGTCGGCCTGCTTCACGGCATCGACGGCACCCGGCACATCCGGGCATCCAAGTGCGATAATTCCTTTGAGTGTCGGCATCGCTTTGATCATATCCTGCGCGCACTGGTTCGCCTTTTGGGTATCTTCGCCGACGGCGCGCGAATCAAGAATTTTAATATTCGGATATTTTTCGGCAAGTCTATCCTTGATCGCCTTAATCCAGGCCGCCTGATTCGGCGCGGTGAAAGATGTGGTGATAATGGCAATGTCGCCCTTTTCGCCGATCTGCTGCGCCATATCGTCCATCAGTGCGTTGCCGAACTCGGTGTAATCCACCAGATTTACAAAGAAATCACGGAAGGATGCGTCACCGTCCCAGGTTACCACCTTGATCCCCGCGGCGCTTGCCTGTTTCAGAACCGGAACAATAGCTTCCGTATCGTCCGCGGCAACGGCAATCAGGTCGGGTTTGGTCGGGATAATGGTCTGGAGCATCTGGATCTGTTTGTCCACCTGCGCGTCGGTCGGGCCTGTCCACTCCACCGTAACTTTGCCTTTCAGCTCACTCGAGGCTTTATCCACCCCGGTCTTGACTGCGTTGTAGTAATCGATGCCCACCACCTTCGGCATAATTACAATACGATAGTTCTTGGAATTGCCGGAAGACGCGGTGCCGGCGGATCCGGCATCGGAAGAAGCCGCGGCGGAACCCGCAGCGGAGGGAGCAGAACTCGCGCCGGATGAAGCATTCGAACACCCCACCAGGCTGACGAAACCGGAAAGCAGCGAGATAGTCAGGATCGCCGAGAGTACTTTTTTTACATTTTTCATTGGAAACTCCTCCTTCATGACGTCTGATTCTAAATCTTCGGTTTCTGCTGCGATGGATCTGAGGACTGATCGCTGTACTGCAGAATGTATCAGAACTTTCCATGCCTCGGCGTCAAAAATGCAAACCAGCCGCTAAAGCGCAGAAAGAATCCTCCCTGTGCGGCAAAAGCCATGATGCCGGTCTCTTGTTTGAAGTATAATAATTCCAAATCTGTTAAATTATTACATGTAAGAATAATATGTACCCTCTGTCTAACTGCATCAAACACCTGCTGAAGCTTCGGTTATTGCGCCTGTGTTTTTTTGATCCGCAATCCGAAGGAAGGCCGTTTGCTGCGAATAACGTTAAGCGCCACCGCCGCGATGAGAATTGCGCCGATGATAATGGACTGCACCTCGCTCTGGACATTAGCGGTTGTCATGCCAAGACGCAGCAGCTCTATAATAACGGTGCCAAGCAAGGTTCCCAGTACGCTTACCCGGCCGCCTGCCATAGATGCGCCGCCGAGCACGGCCATTGTAATGGCATCCAGCTCATACCCCGTTCCGTAATCGGATTTTGCACTTGTTACCCTGCACGCGAAGATGATGCCCGCCATAGCGCTGAACAGCCCGGAAAGAGCATACACTTTGATTTTTTCCCCGGTGATGTGAAGTCCTGAAAACCTGGCGGCTTCTTCATTGAAACCGATGACGGTCAGCTTAAGGCCAAGGTTGAAGCGCCGGAACAAAAGACCGATCACGAGGTATGCCGCCGTAAGGATAACAAACTGCACCGGTATGCCGAAAACCGTACCCGCCCCAAGGAAATAAATGTTCTCGTTTATGGGGAAAGAGTTTCCCGATGAAATTCCAAGCGCAATTCCCCTGTACAGGTACATCGTGGCGAGGGTTACAATCATGGCGGGGATTCCCACTTTTGTAATAACAAGGCCGTTGAAAAAGCCCGCGGCCAGCCCGATCAGCAGTACAAGAATCACCGATACGGCGGGAGGAATGCCGATTTTATTAAACAGGCCGAGGCAAACGGCGGCCAGCGCCAGCACGGCGCCCACAGAAATATCAATGCCTCCGGTCAGCATAACCACCGTCATGCCGAGCGCGATCAGTCCGATTTCGGACACAAACCGCATTGCATTTACCATATAGGGAACTGTAAGAAAGTATGGGGAAAGGGACGACATAATGACGACTACAACCAGCAGCACGCCTGCGAGTCCAAGAAGATTGCTATACTTTTGTATGAAGCTTTTCAACAGCGTTCACTCCCTTCCTTGCAAAAAGCGCCTTCAGTCGGTCGCCGCGGAGCTGGTAGAGAGATACGGCGGACAGAATGATAATGCCCTCCACAGCCTGCTCCCAATAGGAGTTGATCTTGAAAAAGATCAGAACCGTACTGATCGTGCCGATCAGGATCGCTCCGAGCAAAGTGCCGAAGGTCGAGCCCGAACCGCCCAGAATGCTTACGCCGCCTACCACAGCGGCCGAGATAAACACCATCTCAAACCCCTGACCGGTGTTAGATGCTACGCCGCCGAAACGCGTCGTGTAGATAATGGCTGAAACGGCAACCAGCGCTCCGTTCGCCGCAAACGCGCTGACCTGCGTAAGCTTTACCTTTATTCCGCTCAAATGTGCGGCCCGCATGTTGGAACCGATCGCATAAAGATTTCTTCCCCATGACGTATACCGCTGAACCAGCATAAGCAGCACGAAGATAAGAAGCGAAATCCATACGGGCACCGGCGCGCCCAGCAGTTTGCCCTGCCCGATCTGCAGGATCTGGGGCGGCAGGCCGGTAATCCACGCTCCCTGCGTACAAAGGATCAGCAGGCCCCTGTAAATGCTGTTCGTGCCAAGCGTTACAACAATCGCGTCAATCCCCACCACGGCGAAAAGCGTACCGTTAACCGTACCCAGCATGGCGCCGACGCAGACAGCCGTCAGCACTACAAGAGGGACTGGCATTCCGCTTTTTGCAAGCGCTCCCGTTACGGCACAGCAAATGGCGAAAATTGACCCGACGGAAACATCGATCTGCCCCATCAGGATAACCATCATCATCCCCAGAGCGCCTATGATCGTCGTTGCGGATCCCAGCATGATATCGGAGAAATTTTTCAGTGAGAAAAAGTCCGGTGCTTCAAAGACCAGCAGCAGCAGGATGATCGCGAAAAATGAAAGCAGGCTAAGTATACTTTTTTTCTCTTTATACATCTTTTCACCTCCCTTAGCCGACAGCTTCCTTCAGGATAAGCTCCTGATTGCTCCCGTGCGGCAGTTCCTTCGTGATTTCCCCTTTCCGCATCACATAGATTCGATCGGCTATATGTTCTATTTCGGGGAAATCAGACGATATGATAAGGATTGCCATTCCCTTGTTCACAAGTTCTTCCATAATCTTATAGACGTCGTACCGGGCCCCTACATCCACGCCGCAGGTAGGCTCGTCCAATATAAGCAGTCTGGGCTCGGTCGCCAGCCATTTGCCGATTACGACTTTCTGCTGATTGCCGCCCGAATACGATTTTGCCGGAAGCCCGGCATTATTCGGCCGCAGGGTCATATCATCGGAAAGCTGACGGACCAGACTGTTTTCCTTTTTAAAATTCCGCAGGCCCGCATGTGATATCCGCTCCAGCGACGCAGCGATAAAATTATTCGCCGCAGTCATGTCCAAAACAAGCCCCTGTCTTCCCCGGTCCTCGGGCACCATGCCGATTCCCTGGTCGATGACATCC
>JAEWRF010000191.1 GCA_023460155.1 Bacillota bacterium
GGTGATAGTATGAAGGGCACCCCATTATACACATTTGCGCGGAGACTGCTTCCCTGGTTTTTTCGCATCCTGATGCCCGTCCGCATTGAAAACGCGCAGTACATCCCGGCAAGCGGAAAGGTGGTTCTCTGCTGTAACCACGCCAGTATGACCGATCCCGTCCGTCTTGCCTTTACAACACGGCGGCAGATTTTTTTCATGGCAAAGGAAGAACTGTTTGAAAACTCTTTTGTTTCTTCGGTGATTACCGCTCTCGGCGCATTTCCGGTCTCGCGCGGAAAAGGCGATCAGGGGGCGATCGGTACGGCGCAGGAAATTCTGGAGAAAGACGGTATCCTCGGGATCTTCATCGAGGGAACACGTTCAAAGGACGGTGCCTTGCTGCGCCCGAAATCAGGAGCGGTGCGCGTCGCGGCAAGCTGCGGCGCTCCTATTGTTCCGTGTTGCATCACTCCGGAAAAAGGAAAGCTCCCCAGGCTGTTTCGCACTTGCCGTATTTCTTTCGGCAGACCGATTTCTCCGGAAGAGCTGAATGTTGGGGAGGGAAGCCCACTGGAATACCGCAATGCCTCCCGTATGGTCATGGATCGGATCCGGGAGCTTCGGGAAAATGACCTCCGGCTTCTCGGAGCCGGAGAAAACACCCAATGAAGCGGAACCGTTTCTATTTTTTCGGCCGGAATGTCATGAGAGCGGTCGTAAGGCTGCTTTTTTCCGTTCGGTGTGAGGGCAAGGAGCAAATTCCCGCTTTCGGGGAGCTGGTCCTTTGCTGCAACCATCAATCCCTTCGGGATCCCATTCTGCTTGCCGCGCCCTGCGGCAGGCAAATTCATTATATGGCGAAGTCAGAGCTGTTTTTACAGCATGGAATCCTCTTTGAAAAGCTTTTGCGTGCGCTGGGTGCGTTCCCCGTGAAGCGGAATCAGGCAGACCTTGGAGCCGTTCGGCATTCGCTTGAGCTTTTAAAAGCCGGTGAGATTGTGGGCATCTTTCCGCAGGGCGGCTGCGTACAGGCAGGACTGCCGTTCGCGTCAAAGTCCGGCGCCGTCCGGATCGCCGCGCATTCCGGTGCCCCGATTCTGCCTGCAGCAATCCGGTGGACGGGCCGTTTCGGTCCGAGGCGCCGGGTTGAACTCCGCTTCGGCGAAGTGATCGAACGAAGCGAATTCCCGGAACAAAATAATTCGGTGGATGTTCAAAAACTGAACCGGCTTCTGGTCCGCCGGATTAACGAGCTGATGGAGGAAAAGGCGTGAAACTGTCCGTGGCAAAATCCGCAGGCTTCTGCTTTGGAGTCAACAGGGCCGTCAATCTGGTTCTTTCTCTGCTGGACGAAGGAAAGCAGGTGTATACGCTCGGGCCGATTATCCACAATCCGCAGACCCTCGGGCTTCTGGAAAGCCGCGGGGTCCGTGTCGCCGAATCCCCGGAGGAGGTCCCGGACGGCGTGACGCTGGTGATCCGCTCCCACGGGGTGGGGAAGGACGTGTTTGACCGGCTAGCTGCCCGCAGGCTGGAGCTCTGCGACGCAACCTGCCCGTTTGTCGCAAAAATCCACGCGATCGTTTCCAAGGCCTCCCGGGAAGGGAGAGTCGTGCTGATTGCCGGGGATGCAGGCCATCCCGAGGTTGCTGGGATTCGCGGGCACTGTGAAGGACCTTGTCACGTGTTTAAAAACGCGGAGGAACTGAACCGCCTTTTTTCCACGGAGCGGCAGGATTTCAGCGCGCCGGTCTGTGTTGTATCTCAGACAACCTTCAGCATTATAGAATGGGAAATTTGTTTGGAAATCATAAAAAGGGTATATACAAACGCGCTAATATTTGATACAATATGTAATGCAACTGCTATACGCCAGTCCGAAGCGGCGGAGTTGTCGCAGCAATGCGACGCGATGGTCGTTATCGGCGGGAGACAAAGCTCCAACACGGCCAAGCTTTTTGAAGTGTGCAAAAAATTTGGTGACGCATATTTGATTGAATCTGCGGACGAGCTTCCTCTGCCGGGCCTGAAAAGGGCCGGTCGTATCGGCATCACTGCCGGGGCGTCAACGCCGGCAAGCATAATAAAGGAGGTACTTGATACCATGTCAGAAATCAACCAGGATGAGGGCTTGAATTCCAAAGCGAACTATGCTGAGGGAAACTTTGAGGAAATGCTTGAGGAATCCCTTAAGAGCTTAAATACAGATGAAAAGGTGCGTGGCGTCGTCGTCGGTGTTACACCGAATGAGGTACTGGTGGATGTCGGCAGAAAACAGGCCGGATATGTTCCTGCTTCCGAGCTTTCAGCCGACCCGAATGTGAAGCCCGAGGATGTTGTAAAAATCGGTGATGAGATGGATCTTCTCATCATGCGGACCAATGACCAGGAAGGCACCATCATGCTTTCCAAAAAGCGTCTGGATGCCACAAAGGGTTGGGAAAAGGTTGCCGCGGCGGAAGAAGATCAGTCCGTTCTGGACGGCGTTGTCACGGAAGTGATCAAAGGCGGCGTGATTGCCGTTACGAACGGCGTTCGTGTATTTATTCCTGCTTCACAGGCTACGGCCTCCCGCAATGATCCTCTTGAAGACCTGCTGAAGAAAGAAGTTAAGTTCCGCATTATCGAGGTCAACCGCAGCCGCAAGCGCGCGGTGGGCTCCATTCGTTCCGTGCTGAAGGACGCGCGGAAGGTTCTCGCCGATAAGTTCTGGGAAACTGCCGAGGTCGGTAAGGAATATACCGGTGTCGTCAAATCCCTGACTTCCTACGGCGCATTTGTCGATCTGGGCGGAATCGACGGGATGATCCATATTTCCGAGCTTTCCTGGAAGCGGATCAAGCATCCTTCCGAAGTTGTGAGCGTCGGCGATACGGTCACCGTTTATATTAAGGGACTGGATCAGGAAAAGGGCAAGATTTCCCTCGGCTATAAGAAGCCTGAGGATAATCCGTGGGAGATTCTGAAGAACAGCTATCCCATCGGCAGCGTACTGGACGTCAAGATTGTCGGTATGACGACATTCGGCGCCTTTGCTCAGGTTATTCCGGGCATCGACGGCCTGATTCATATTTCTCAGATTGCGGATCATCGGATTGAGAAGCCGCAGGACGTTCTGAAAGTCGGAGACGAGGTCAAGGTTAAACTGACGGACGTCGATTATGAAAAGCACCGCGTCAGCCTTTCGATCCGTGCTCTGCTCGAAGATCAGGCGGAGGAAGAACCCGCCGCTGAGGAAACGCAGCCGGAATAATTTTTCGCTGGAATACGGGCACAAAGACTTGTTCTTTGTGCCTTTTTCTTTCACATTATTATTCTCAAAGGTATATTATGCAGTAATATCCTTTGGGAGGCGCGGCTATGCGAAGAAGAAATTACGGGATGCCGCTGCGCGGCAAGATTTTTCTGCTTATGATTCTGCTCATTGTGGCCACAATATTTGTGGACCATCAGCTGCGTCCGGTCATTGAATCCGTCACGGCAAACGAAGCGAAAATCCGGTCCACCAGTCTGATCAACAGCGCCGTCATGAACGAGCTTGCGAAGGACTCCGTCACATACGGAGACCTGATTTCCATTCAGCGCGGAAGCGGCGAAAATGTTCTTTCCATCACAACCAATGTGATTAAAATGAATGCGCTGAAAGTCAAACTGCTGGATTCTGTGCAGAAGGGCTTCGAGGCCAGCGACGATGATACGGTCGGCATTCCGCTCGGCACTCTGGCGGGCACCGACATTTTTCACGCAATGGGGCCGCGGGTTCCCGTAAAAGTATCGCTTTCCGGCAATGTAACGGCCGACTTTAATAGCTCCTTCGAGTCCGCAGGCGTAAACCAGACAAGGCACCAGATTTATCTTACCATACATACCAGTGTCTACTCCTTCCTTCCCGGATTTGCCGCCACGACAGACGTCAATACCAATATTCTGGTTGCAGAAACAATTATCGTGGGGCAGGTTCCGCAGTTTGTAACCGGAAGTACCAGTGTAAAATAGATCGATAGAAACCGGAGGTTCAAAAAAATGGAATCCGAAGAGGCAAAAAAGCTGATCGCCGAACTTTCGGAACAAATTCGCTACCATAATCGGAAGTACTACGTGGAGGACTCTCCGGAAATCGATGATTTCGAGTACGATGCCCTCTATCGGCGCCTGGAGGACTTGGAAGCCAAATTTCCGGAACTGATTCTTCCGGATTCCCCGACGCGGCAGATCGGCGGCGCGGCGCTGAAAAAATTCGCTCCGGTCGCGCATGAAGTCCCCATGGAAAGCCTGCACGATTCCTTTTCCGATCAGGAGCTGATTGATTTTGACCGCCGTGTTCGCGCTTTGGCGGAAGACCCGGTTTATATCGTCGAACCGAAATTCGACGGTCTGTCTGTTTCCGCTGAATACCGCGATGGCGTACTGTTCCGCGGGTCGACCCGCGGGGACGGCCTCGTCGGCGAGGATATCACCGAAAACCTGAAAACAATCCGTTCCCTGCCGCACCGGCTTGCGGAGCCGGTTCCTTTTCTTGAGGTCCGAGGGGAAGTTTATATGTCCCACAAAAGCTTTTTTGAGCTTTCGGCGCGTCAGGAGCTGAACGGCGAAAAAGCCTTTAAAAATCCGCGGAATGCCGCCGCAGGCTCCCTCCGACAGAAGGATTCCGCCGTGACGGCGTCGCGGAATCTGGATATTTTCGTCTTCAATGTGCAGCAGGTGAGCGGAGAAGAGCTGACCTGCCATGACGGTTCCCTTCGGTTTCTGGAGCGGCTCGGTTTTCCAGTGCCCCCCTTCTTTACACCCTGCCAAACCATCGAGCAGGTGATCGCGGAGGTGCACCGAATCGGAGATTTGCGCGGTGAACTCGACTATTCAATCGACGGAGCAGTTGTAAAGGTAAACTCCTTTGCACAGCGCCGCATGCTCGGAAGCACTGCAAAATTCCCCAAATGGGCGGAAGCGTTTAAATTCCCGCCGGAAGAAAAGCAGACACGGCTTCTCAGCATCGAGGTCAACGTGGGACGCACGGGTAAGCTCACTCCGATCGGCAATTTTGAACCGGTCCAGCTCGCCGGTACGACGGTCAGCAGGGCGACGCTGCACAATCAGGATTTTATCGCGGAAAAAGACATCCGCGTAGGCGATCTGGTCACCCTGCGGAAAGCGGGGGAGATCATCCCGGAGGTTGTTGCGGTCGTTTCGCACGGGGAAAATTCCGTGCCGTTTGAAATGCCGCAGACCTGTCCCTCCTGCGGCGCGCCGGTCTCCCGCGAGGAGGACGAAGCCGCGACCCGCTGCACCAATCCGGAATGCCCGGCTCAGCTTCTGCGGCATATGATTCACTTCTGCAGCCGCGACGCGATGGACATCGACGGAATGGGGCCCGCCGTAATCGAACAGCTTGTAAAGGCAGGGCTGGTAGCATCTCCGGCCGACCTCTATGCGCTGACGGCAGAGCAGTTGGAGAATCTGGAGCGCATGGGAAAGAAGTCCGCCGATAATTTGATTCAGTCGATCACCAATTCCAAAGGGAACGACCTGTACCGTCTCGTCTTCGCCCTTGGTATTCCGCACATTGGACTGAAAGCGGCAAAACTGCTCGCCGCCCGTTTTGGGGGCATTGACGAGCTGTTCTGCGCGCCGGAGGAGGAAATTGCCTCCATCGACGGGTTTGGGGACATCATGGCAAAAAGCGCCCGCCGCTTTTTTGATCTTTCCAATACCGCCCATTTGATCGGAAAGCTGCGAGACGCCGGTCTTAATCTCCGTTCCGCCGTGGTCTCCACCGACGGGCGCTTTTCCGGAATGACCTTTGTCCTGACCGGGACTCTGCCAAATCTGACGCGTTCGGAGGCGACGGAGCTTATTGAAAAGCGCGGGGGAAAAGTGAGCGGGAGCGTTTCTAAAAAGACGACCTACGTTTTGGCCGGCGAGGACGCCGGCAGCAAGCTGGTCAAAGCGAATCAGTTGGGAATCCCCGTCCTTTCGGAGCAGGACTTTGAAAAAATGATTGAATAGCGGATTATGACTGCCGCCCGGGAAACCGGGCGGTATTTTTTTGTCCCGAAGGAGCCGAAACCGGTTTGAAAAATCAGTTCTAACCGGCCCCCTTTGTCCATATTTATGTGATGAAAGGAGGGACAAGACAAATGGATCAGGAAAACGACGAACGGTTCGACTCGGCCATAAAAGGGCTTTGCGGGCGGATCGAAGAGTGTTTGCAGATGCTGCCGCAGGAAGTGAAGCGGCAGACGCAGGAGGTCCGTCTGAGAATGAACCGGGCCGTTTCCGTCAGCTGCGCCGGCGGAATCTATTTTGTGAACCGGGACGGAACCCCGTCCTGCCGCCCGGACCGAAATAACCTGATTGCCGGAAAGGAAGATCTGGAAGAGAGCTTTCGCTACCTTTGCGGCTTTTCGGTATACAGCCATGAAAACGAGATCCGCAACGGGTATATCACGCTCGGCGGCGGTCACCGGGTAGGGATCGGAGGCACCGCCGTACTTCAGAAGGGCTGCATTGTGGGAATGAGGGATATTTCTTCCATCAACATCCGCATCGCGCGGGAGATCGCCGGTTCGGCGGATGCGCTCTTAAATGAACTGAAAGAAAATGTATACGGCGGGCTTTTGCTGGCGGGTCCACCCGCGAGCGGAAAAACAACGATACTCCGCGACCTTGCCCGGCAAGTATCCGACGGAGCAAGGGGCTCCATCCGGAAGGTGACTGTCGTGGATGAGCGCGGCGAACTTGCCGGAACAAGCCTTGGGGTTCCGCAGAACGACCTCGGCTCCAGCTGCGACGTTCTGGACGGATTCCCGAAGGCAGAAGGGATTCTTCAGGCTGTGCGGGCGCTTTCGCCCGATCTGATCGTCTGTGACGAGCTGGGCACGGACCAGGAGGCTGCCGCCGTGGAGCAGGGACTTAACGCAGGGGTTGGAATCGTAGCAAGCATCCACGCGGGCAGCATCCGGGAACTTTTAAAAAGGAAACAGGCGGTCATGCTTCTGAAAACCGGGGCTTTCGGCTATGTCGCCGTATTGGAAGGACACAGAAAGCCCGGAAAAATTGCAGGAATTTATAAGACGGGTGATTTGATTGCTGAAGCTGGCGGGAGCGGTGTTTCTTATTCTGGCGGGAACTCTCATGGGATATACGGAATCGCATAAGCTGACACGTCGCGTGGACCGTCTGGAGGCCTTCCTGCGTTTCATTTCCGCCGCTCAGACGGAAATCCGGTATTCCGGGACTCCGATCCGGCAGATTATCCGCCTGCACGGCGAAGAGCTTACCTTTCTGACAGCTTGTCTCAGGGATTGCGCCGTCGGCGTAAAATTTTCCGACGCCTGGCGCCGGAGCGTGGAAAGGGAAGCGAAAGCGGAGGGCTTTTCCCCGTCAGACCGAAAGCTTCTTCTTGCTTTCGGCGGGGAATTCGGGGGCTCCGATACGGAAGGGCAGCTTTCCCTTTGCAGCCTGTACCTCACGCTGTTCCAGGGAAACCTGAAAACCGCAAAGGAAGAAAAAAACAAAAAATCAAGACTGTACCTGACGCTCGGGATTTTCGGCGGGCTTGCCGCATCCCTGCTGCTGTGCTGAAAATGGAGGATACAGAATGAACGTGGATTTAATCTTCAAAATCGCGGCGATCGGAATCATCGTTGCAGTTCTCAACCAGCTCCTGATTCGCTCCGGGCGCGAGGAGCAGGCCATGATGACCACCCTGGCAGGGCTGATTGTCGTGCTGATGATGGTGGTTCAGCAAATTAATATCCTGTTTAAATCGATTAAGTCCATCTTTGGTCTGTAACCATGAACATCCTCGGAATCGCCGGAATCGCCATCTGTGCCGCCGTCGTGGCGGCGATGCTGAGGCGCTACCACCAGGAATACGCTGTTCTGGTCGGCATCGCGGCCGGCATTGTCATCCTGATCGAGATACTGACCAGCATTGCGCCGGCCGTGCAGCAGATCAGCCGGCTTTTAAATTCCGCCGGAATCTCCTCGCAGTATGAGGTGATCCTGCTGAAAACTCTCGGGATCTGCTTTCTCGCTCAGTTTGCCGCCGATGCCTGTCGGGATGCGGGAGAAAGCGCGCTTGCCTCCAAAATGGAGCTTGCCGGAAAAATATCCATTTTGATTCTCTCCCTGCCGCTTTTTGAGCAGATTGCCAAAACGGCGGTGGGGCTGATCGGTGGGTGAAGAATGAAAAAAGTATTCTGTTTTGTCGCCGCAGTGCTTGCGGCATTCCTGCTTTTTACACCCGCCTTCGCGGCGCAGGTTTCCTCCGGTTCGGACGGGTCGCAGCAGTATTATGAAGAGCAGTTTGCGAAAAGCGGAGCCGGGAGCCTTCCGGATCAGCTGCCGGAAGACACGCGCAAAGCCCTGGAGGGGCTTGGAATCGACGGAGCGGATTGGAAATCCATTACCAGCATCACTCCGCAGAACTATTTTCAGAAAATTCTCTCCGTTTTCAGCGGACAGCTCAAAAATCCGCTGTGCGTAGCGGCCTGTGTAGTTGCCGTCATCCTGCTCTGCTCCCTTTTAAACGGTTTAAAACTGTCCTTTGGGGAAAAGCCTCTGGGCGGCGTGGTCGGCATTGTGGGAACGCTCTGCATCTGCACGCTTGTTATCGCGCCAATTGTTTCCTGTATTCAGGACGCCGACGATGTTCTGAAAGCCGGAGCGGGCTTTCTGCTGGCGTGCGTACCGGTCCTTACCGGAATCATGATTGCGGCGGGCCAACCGGTTACCGCAGGCTCCTACAATCTGCTGATGCTGGCGGCGGGGAATGCGGTTTCAATTTTCGCTGCCGGGTTTCTCGTTCCGCTTATGAATATTTTTCTGGCACTCTCCGTGGTCTCGTCGGTTTCCCCGAACATCAGCCTGAATGGCCTGTGCGCCGCGCTGAACAAAACGGTCAAGTGGGTGATGGGCCTTGGCATGACGCTTTTCACCGGCCTGATCACCATGCACTCCTTCGTTTCAACCTCGCTTGACAGCACCAGCTCAAAGGCGGCGAAATTCATTGTCAGCAGCTTTGTACCCGTTGTGGGCAATGCTCTCGGCGAAGCTCTGCATACGGTGAACGGGTGCGTAAAAACGCTGAAATCCGGGGTGGGAGCGTTCGGCCTTCTCGCGGGGATTTTTCTGTTCCTTCCGGTGATCGTGGAGTGTATCCTCTGGGTTCTCACACTCTCGGTCTGTTCCGGAATTGCACAGATCTTCGATCTGAAAGAGGCCACCTCACTGCTGAAAGCGTCGTCCGATGTCGTCTCCACCATGCTTGCAATTCTGCTCTGCAGCATGGCGGTGCTGATTATATCGACGGTTCTGATGCTGATCATCGGTGGCGTCGCATGAGCGCCGTCCGGGAATGGACCTCCGTAATCTGCCTTGCCGCGCTTGTCGCCGCTCTGGTGCAGGGGCTCGTGCCGAGCGGAGCGATGGAGCGGATGGCAAAGTTCGTGATCGGCGCTTTTGTCCTGTGCATTCTGATTCTGCCGCTTTCCAAAGTCGTCCCGCAATGGAAGCAGAGCTTCGGAGCCTCTGCCGCAAAATCAGCCTCACCTTCCGATTCCAGACTTGAAACGACCGTCGGGAGGCAGTATGAGGACGCGGCACGACAAAGCATCACGAATCTGGTCGCGGCGGAGCTGAAGCCGATGAATATAAATTGCAAAAATGTTCAGGTGAATATGGATACAAATTCAAACGGCAGCATATCAATTACTAAAGTGGTTGTCAACCTGGATCGGAAAAATTCTGCGGACTGTCAAAGGGTAAAAACGTTGCTTGAAAAGGATCTTGGCCTGAATGTGGAGGTTGTCTGCAATGGAGGATGAAGCAAAAAAAGGCGGACTTCTGCAAAAGATTGCGGGAAACGGAAACTGGCGGAAGCTGGCAATTGCAGTTGGGCTGATCGGCATTGCGCTGATCTTTCTTTCCGGCTTTCTGACGGGCGGGGGCTCGCAGCAGACCCAGCAGCCTTCCGCTTCCTCCCAGCCGGATTTCAGCGCCTCAGACTACGAAACCAGGTTGGAACAACAGATGACGGAGCTGGTGACGGGCATTCAGGGGGTTGGTAACGCAAAGGTGTACGTTACTCTGGAACAGACGGCTCAGAATGTCTACGCAACCGAGCAGAAGCAAAGCGGACAGACAACCGAGGACAAATCAGGTGGAACCACGACCCGGAACGAAATAAACAGCGATACCGAAACGAGTTATATCCTGGTAAAGAACGCGGACGGCTCCGAGAAAGCGCTTGCGGTGACTGAGATTCAGCCGATCGTAAAAGGGGTCGTCGTTGTCTGCGAAGGCGGCGACAGCCCGCAGGTTCAGCAGAACATCACGGATGCCGTGACTACGGCGCTCCACATTACTTCCGTGCGGGTGTGCGTCATAAAAGCAAAATAAAGAAAACAGGGGGAATCACGTCATGACAATGGGTAAGCGGCAGCTTGTCCTCGCGGCACTGGTTGTCGCACTTGGAGCGGCCGTATATTTGAACTGGGCGCTGTCGGGCAATACCCAGCTTCCCGCTACGCAGGCGCTCACATCCGGAAGCGGAAGAGAACTTGGGCAAACGCTTCTTGTTAACGCCTCGGGCAGTTCCGCCGTCTCCGGCGCGTCGGGATCGTCCGCCGTGAAAACCGGACTGACGTCCGGAGCCACGGACTATTTCAGCGAAGCTCGTCTGTCCCGTCAAAAGGCGCGGGATTCCGCGGTCGAGCTGCTGGAAAAGGTTCTGGACGACGCTAAGCAGAGCGACACGGCGAAAAAGGAAGCAGTAACCCAGGCTGGCGCCATTGCGCAGAACACGCTGAAGGAGTCCAGCATCGAAAATCTGATCAAAGCGAAAGGCTATTCCGACTGCGTCGTTTCCCTTGAAAACGGAGGCTGCAACGTTGTTGTAAAAACGAAGGCATCCCCCCAGGAAGACGCCGTTCAGATAAAAGATATCGTCGCCGATCAGGCCGGCGTGTCCTATGACAAAATCAAGATTGTTGAAATGAAATAGTTGAGTTGGAGCGGAATTGTGGTATAATATACCCTGTGGAAGTTTGAAAACTGGAAATTCAGACTGACGGAAAAACCGCGGTCTGTCAGCTGTCGGCACTGAACCCTCCACGTTTGTGGAGGGTTTTTCATTTTTTATAATTTTTGACTTTTATTTTACGACGGAGGAACGAATGACAAGACGAGAAGCCCGGGAACAGGCCTTTGTGCTGATTTTTGAGCGCAGCATCAACCACGAAACAACCGATGAAATCATTGACGCGGCCGAGTGGTCGGGGGAGACCTTTATCGACGACTTCGCCGAGAAAACGGCGCTTGGCGCAGAGCAGAACGAAACGTCCATCGACGAACTGATTGCCGCGAATATCCGTGGCTGGACTATGAGCAGACTCTCCAAGGTTTCCCTTGCGCTTCTGCGTCTTGCCATTTATGAGCTCCGTTTTGAAAAGGATGTTCCGGTCAGCGTAGCGATTAACGAAGCGGTGGAACTGGCCAAGAAATACGGCGGCGCGGAGGACGCTCCCTTTGTCAACGGGGTCCTCGGCACAATCGCAAAACAAAACGCGGGTGACCCGGATGCCTGACGTCCTAGGCGTCGATACCAGCAACTACACGACCTCCGCCGCGATCTGGCGGAACGGCGAAATCATCCAGCAAAAAAAGCTTCTTCCGGTTCGGGAGGGCGAGCTTGGATTAAGGCAGAGCGACGCAGTTTTCCATCATGTCCGGCAGCTTCCTGAGGTCCTTGACGCGCTGCCCTTTGCGGATGCGGAAATCGCGTGCGTCGGCGTTTCCAGCCGCCCGAGAGATCAGGAAGGTTCCTATATGCCGTGTTTCCTCGCGGGCTGTTCGGCCGCGAAAGCCGTTTCCCTCGCTTGCCATACGCCTCTTTTCGCCTTTTCGCATCAGCAGGGGCACATCGCGGCCGCTTTGTATTCGTCCGGCCGGCTTTCGCTGCTTGCGGAACCGTTCCTCGCCTTTCATGTTTCCGGCGGAACGACGGAAGCCGTGCTGGTAAGGCCCGATCCCGAACGGATCCTCCATACGGAGCTCGTCGCGCAGTCCCTCGATTTAAAAGGGGGACAGGCCGTGGACCGCGTCGGAAGAATGCTGGGGCTTTCGTTCCCGTCCGGCCCCGCGCTGGAACGGCTGGCGGAAAAGTCGGATGCCCGGTTTTCGCTTCGGCCTTGTCTTAAAGGCGCAGACTGTTCGCTTTCCGGCATTGAAAATCAGTGTTCAAAAATGCTTTCGGAGGGCCGCGCACCGGAAGACGTCGCTTCTTTCTGTCTTCAGTCGATTCTGGCTGCTCTGGACGGCATGGCAGAGGTTCTGCTGAAATCCTGCGGGAAGCTCCCGCTTGTTTTTGCGGGCGGAGTGATGTCCAACAGGATGATCCGGAAAGTGCTGACCGAAAAATACGGGGCGTTTTTCGCAGCCCCGGAATTCTCTTCGGACAATGCCGCAGGGGTCGCCCTGCTTGCCGCCGTTAAAGGAGGAATGCTTTCATGACGGGCTCTCCGTTCGTGCTCAGCGTGACGCAGTTGAACACGTATATCCGCTCGCTGTTCGACGGCGACGAACATCTTACCCATGTGTTTGTCTCCGGGGAGATTTCGAATTTTACCGATCATTACCGTTCCGGCCACCTTTATTTTTCACTAAAAGATGAGCGCTGCATCGTGAAGGCCGTGATGTTTGCCCAAAGCGCCGGACGTCTGCGCTTCCGGCCGGAAGACGGAATGCGCGTGATCGTGCGCGGCAGGGTCGGAGTTTACGAGGCTTCCGGGCAGTATCAGGTCTATGTTGACGACATGCAGCCGGACGGTCTTGGAGCGCTGAACCTCGCGTATGAGCAGCTGAAGGCGCGACTGGAAAAGGAAGGCCTGTTTGCACAGGAACGGAAAAGGCCGATTCCTCGTTTTCCGCATTCCATCGGGGTTGTAACATCGCCGACCGGCGCGGCGGTACACGATATTTTCTCGATTCTGGCGCGCCGTTACCCTCTCGCGGAGGTGGTTTTCTGCCCGGTGCAGGTTCAGGGGGATACGGCGGCGGGGCAGATTTCGGAAGCGATCGGCCGGTTAAACCGTCTGCGCTGTGCGGATGTCATCATCGTCGGGCGCGGCGGCGGTTCGCTGGAGGATCTGTGGGCGTTCAACGAGGAACGCGTCGCGCGTGCCGTGGCGGCTTCGGAAATTCCGGTAATCTCTGCCGTAGGCCATGAGACCGACTTTACAATCTGCGACTTTGTGGCAGATCTGAGGGCGCCGACGCCCTCCGCGGCCGCGGAACTTGCCGTTCCGGATTCGGATGAGCTGCTGGCGGCTGTGGAAGCCCTGAAAAGCCGGTTGAATCTTGCTGTAAACTCCGATTTAAAAAGCCGGAGGAACCGGCTTGATTCTCTTAGGAACAGCCGCGGCATGCTGGGGCCGCACGAATGGATCGCAGCGCGGAGAATCCGGACAGACCGGCTTCTGGACGAGCTGCTGAACGGGGCGCAAAGCCGTGTGAAATTCCGGAAGGCCCGGCTTTCCGAACTCTCCGGAAGACTGGACACGCTTTCGCCGCTGGCCGTTCTTGCGCGCGGCTACGCGATTGCGCGGAAGGAAGGCGGTACAGCGGTGCCTTCGGTGAAGTGCACGTCGGCGGGGGAAACCCTGCGGCTGCTTCTGCGGGATGGAGAGCTTCGCTGCACGGTGGATCAAATTCTGAAAGAACCGGAGGAGAACAGCCATGAATCAGAAAATGCCGTTTGAAAAAGCAATTGCCCGGCTGGAGGAGATCGTGCACAGTCTGGAGAGCGGCGAACAGCCGCTGGAGGAATCTCTGAAGCTGTTCGAAGAAGGTTCCGCGCTCGCATCGCTCTGCTACCGAAAACTGGACGGCGCGGAACAGAAAATCCGGCAAATATCGGCTCTGGAAGAAAAGGATGGAAAAACGGATGAATCGAATTGACCCGAAGGAATATGAATCGCTGATTCAGAATCGGCTTGAGCTTTATGTGCCGGAGGAAAAACTGATTCAGGCGTCCCTATTCCGCTCCATGCGGTACAGCCTGCTTGCGGGTGGGAAGCGTATCCGGCCGGTTCTTGTGCTTGAATTCTGCGGGCTCTGCGGCGGGGATCAGTGGGCCGCGCTGCCGTTTGCCTGCGCGGTGGAAATGATCCACACGTATTCGCTGATTCACGACGATCTGCCCTGTATGGACGATGATGATCTGCGCCGGGGAAGGCCGTCCAACCACGTTGTTTTCGGGGAGGCTCAGGCACTTCTCGCCGGGGATTCTCTATTGACTATGGCATTTGAAGCGATGCTTTCGCCGGAGAGCGTACAGGCGGTCGGAGCGGAACGGGCCGCGGAATCGGCAGGGGTTCTCGCAAGGGCTTCCGGCGCCTACGGTATGGCGGGCGGGCAGGCTATCGATCTTGAATTCGAGGGGAAAGAGATTTCATTTGATGTCCTGCGGAAAATGGACGAATGCAAAACCGGCGCACTGATCTGCGCGGCCTGCGAAATGGGCTGTGTGCTTGGCGTGGCGGACAGAAAACAGAAAGAGGCTGCGGATCTCTATGCGAAATCCATCGGCCTTGCGTTCCAGATCGTCGACGACATTCTGGACGTGACGGGCGATACCGCTACTCTGGGGAAACCGGCCGGCAGCGACATCGAAAAGGACAAAAACACCTACGTTTCCGAGCTGGGAATCGAGAAGGCGAAGCAGACGGTGGAGGAGCTTACCCGCACGGCCGTCTCAGCACTTTCCGTGTTTGAGGGAGATACGAACTATCTCAGCAGTCTGGCGCTCCGGTTGGCGGAAAGAAAAAGCTGAATTCCGTTGACAAAATTGACGGATTGTGATACCATTTATAAGCCGCGTATTACGGGTTTATAAGTGGGAAACCCGCCCGGGATAGCGAGATTATGAAAAAGGCAGGACCTTATTTTCATGTTTGCAGTGATTGAAACAGGCGGCAAGCAGTACAAGGTGCAGAAGGACGATGAAATCTTCATCGAGAAGCTTGCAGTCGAAAAGGACGAGACCGTTGAATTCAAAGTGCTTGCACTCTGCACGGATGACGGGATGAAAACCGGTGCTCCCTATGTGGAAGGCGCAACCGTAACGGGCAAAGTCGTGAAGAACGGCAAAGCCGGCAAAATTACGGTTCTGACGTACAAGGCCAAGAAAAACGAGAGCCGCAAAATCGGCCACCGTCAGCCCTACACAAAGGTAAAGATCGATTCCATCAATGCCTGACCATGATTTCCGTTGAGTTTTTCAGCCGCGGAGGCCGATGGACCGGTTTTAGCATCGAAGGTCATTCCGATGCTTCCGAGGCGGGAACAGATATCGTCTGCGCTGCGGTTTCTTCGGCGGCTTATCTGACGGCGAATACCGTTACGGATGTGCTGCACGTTTCCGCAACTGCGGAAGCGGAAGACGGAAAAATGGTTTTACAGATTCATCCGGAAGACGTTTCGGAATGTCAGACAACCTTACAGGGGCTTTGGCTGCATCTGAACGGTCTCCGGGAGCAGTATCCCGAAAACATCAAGATTTCCAATACGGAGGTGTAAGCATTATGTTAAAAATCAACATTCAGCTGTTTGCACATAAAAAAGGAATGGGTTCCACAAAGAACGGCCGTGATTCCAACGCTCAGCGTCTCGGTGTGAAGCGTGCGGACGGACAGTTCGTTCTGGCCGGCAATATTC
>JAEWRF010000192.1 GCA_023460155.1 Bacillota bacterium
ATGTTAAATATATCACAATATTTGTGGATATGCAACTAATACGACGCGAAAAGTTATTAAACTTTCATTATTTTTCTTTGCCGGACTGCGGTGTGATTCAGTCTTGCATTTAGCATGCCATATTACAGCGTGATAAATTACTTTTTTCTGATAAAAGCTGTTCCATAAACTTCTTTCAGGTCAGGATAGTCCAGCCGTCGAGCACCTTCCGAATTTCTTCCCGGTCTGCCCGGAGAGACCCCTGCACCAGCTCCTTCGGCCCTCCGCCCCGACCGTTCAGCTTCTGGTTCAGCTCTTTCCCGATCGGCCTGACGTCACCGGACGGATCCGCCGCCGCATACCGATAGGAATCTCCCTCGCCCGAAAAAGCCACCGCCGTTCCGCAGCGCTCCGCAAGCTTCAGCGCAGCCTTGCGAAGCAGTTCCGGTGAAAGGTCATCAAAAAAGCGGCATACTTTTCCGCAGTTCTCCGGTGCCGATCCGATCTGCATTTCCAGCATTTTTTCCTGGAGATCTGAAACTTTGCGCTTTAAAGCCGTCATTTCATTAAGCGTTTGCTTCACATATTCTGATATTTCCTCCGGCTTTGCAGAAAGGAGGGTGGAAATCTCCTGCGTACGGCGCAGCCTTTCGCCGTAGTCGGCCATGGCCTGTGAACCGCACGCCATGGTAATCCGCGTGCCGCCCTTGTAGCGCTGGGAGGTCAGGATCTTGACCGCACCGATTTCGCCGGTCCGCGACACATGTGTTCCGCAGCAGGCACAGACGTCGTACCCGGGAACCGTCACGATCCGCACCGCGCCGATCAATTCTTTCTTGCTGCGGTATTCGAGCCCGGAAAGCACCTCCGGCGTCGGGTATTCCGCTGCGACGGGCACATTCCGGTAAACCGCTTCATTTGCCAGCATTTCAATCAGCGACAGCTGATCTGCCGTAAGCTCCCCGTTCCAGTCCACAGTGAGAAACGTATCGCCCATATGAAAGCCGACATTGTCCACGCCGAAATAGCGGTGAGCGATTCCCGAGACAATGTGCTCACCCGTGTGCTGCTGCATCCGGGCAAAGCGGAGCGGCCAGTTGATGCCGCCGGCGACGAGCGCACCAACCGGCAGTTCACGATCCGTCCGGTGATAAATCACTCCGCCTTTTTCTCGAACATCCGTCACATTGGCAAAATTCAGAACGCCCACATCGGAAGGCTGCCCGCCGCCTTCGGGGAAAAACGCGGTCCTGTCCAAAAGGACGGAATAACATCCGTCTTTCGGTTCACAGGACAGCACCCGGGCAAAAAATGTTCTCTGGTAAGGCGCCTCATAAAACAGCTTGATTGTTTCCTGATTCATCCGTTTTCCTCTTTTCTTCCCGCCAGCTGGTAAATTCCGTGCACGCAGGCACCAGAAGTCCTTTCCGGCACATTGTCTCGTATTCCTGACGGCCCGCCCATTTCGCATCCGTCACTTCCGACGGCTGCAGGATCAGGTTTTCCGCCGGTGTTTCCGTATGAAACAGCCACATATCGACAAACACGCTGCCGTCCGTTTCCTGCCGAATCAGTATTCCGTCCTGTCCGTCGGCCTCCACGCCAACCTCCTCGCGGAGCTCGCGCAAAGCGCCTTCCAGACTGTTTTCTCCCGCCTGAACGTGCCCCGCCGTGCACTCCCAGTAATCTCCCCATACTTTCGAAGGGTGGCGTCTGGTCAGAAGCACTTCATTCTTTTGGTTCAGGAGCCACGCGTAAACCACAAGCCGGTACTCGCCCTCCTTCATTTGGGTTCCCCGTTCGCAGGTTCTTCCGATCCGGTTCCGGTGCGCGTCATAGATATCGATCATTTCCGGCATCCGTTTTCCCTCCCATTAAAAATCATTTAAGATGAACAGATGCAAAAAGCTCCCTGCCGCGCAGGGAGCAATCAATCAGCAGATTCTCGGAAGCCCCTCGCCATACAGGGGAGCTACGATTCTCGTTCCCCCGACCTTGGTGCGCATCACAACGGAGGCTTCCTCCGCCGGCAAAACGGCTCCGATTACAGCTGCGTTTTCGCCGTAGCGGCTGTTTTTCATGCAGGCAAGCGCCTTTTCGGCGTCTGCGGCGTCCACAACAGCGACCATCTTTCCCTCGTTCCCCATATAGAGCGGATCGAGACCCAGAATCCCGCAGAATCCAGCGACCTGAGCGGAAACCGGAAGTGTGGTTTCTTCCAGCCGGATGCAGCAGGAAGAAGCGGAGGCGAATTCGTTCAGAACGGTGCCGAGACCGCCGCGCGTAACATCGCGCATCGCGTGAACTCTTACGCCGCTCTGCAGCATGGAGGATACCATCTCACCAAGCGGCGCGCAGTCGCTCCGGATTGTGTTCTGAATATTCATCCTTCCGCTCAGAATCGCCGCGTGATGGTCGCCGAGATTCCCGGAAAGCAGCACGGCATCCCCCGACCGGCAGGCTGAAGCGCTGATATTCCTCCCCTCCGGAACAAAGCCCACGCCGGCCGTATTGATGTAGATTCCGCCATTGCCGTCGATCACCTTGGTGTCTCCCGCTACGATGGAAACGCCCGCCTCCCGTGTGGTTTCCGCCATGGAAGCCGCAATCTTCCGGAGATCCTCTGAGTCTGCTCCCTCCTCAAGGATAAAACCGCAGGTCAGATATTTCGGAACAGAGCCGCTCATCAGAAGGTCGTTAACCGTTCCGCACACGGAAAGCCGCCCGATGTCTCCGCCGGGAAAAAAGACGGGTGTAACGACGAAACTGTCCGTCGTCATGGCAATCCGTCCCGCGCCGGGCACTACGGCGGAATCCTCCATCCGGTCAAGAACAGGGTTTTTGAAATTCGCTTCAAAAATATCGGCAATCAGTTCGGAAGTGGCTTTTCCTCCCCCGCCGTGCGCCATTGTAATCTTCATTATCGGTTCCTCTTATTAATGAAATAGTGGTAACAGCTGCCTTCCTGTGAAACCATGCAGGCACCCTGAGGCGTCTGCGGCGTACAGACTTTTCCGAACAAGGGGCAGTCCATGGGGGACAGTGCTCCGGTCAGCACCTTGGCGCATCGGCAGAGCGGATTCCCTCCGCGGTCCTCGATGAGGCCGGCGCTTCCCGCGTCGAAACAGGCGTACCGTTCCCGCAGAATCATTCCGGAGCCTGATACGGTTCCCATCCCGCGCCATGCGGAGTCGCATGGTTCAAAATACCGTGCAACCATCTCCTGCGC
>JAEWRF010000193.1 GCA_023460155.1 Bacillota bacterium
GCATCCTCGTGAGCTGCTCGGATTACCACATCTTCAAGAAGCTGAAAATGTCCCGCGCGCAGGCGATGGAACATTACCTTTCGGTGGTCAAGGAAGCGATCAACGCGGGCCTGCGGCCCCGCTGCCACCTGGAGGACATCACGCGCGCCGATTACTACGGTTTCGTGGTTCCGTTTGTCAACGAGCTGATGGCGCTTTCCAAGGAATCGGGCGTTCCGGTGCGCATCCGCGCCTGTGACACGCTCGGCCTCGGCGTCCCCTATACCGGCGCGGCCCTGCCCCGCAGCGTGCCGGGCATCATCTACGGGCTGCGGCACTATTCCGACGTTCCGGCCGGAATGCTGGAGTGGCACGGCCACAACGACTTCGGCAAAGCGGTGGTCAACGCCACCACGGCCTGGCTGTACGGCGCCTCCGGGGTAAACTGTTCGCTCCTCGGCATCGGCGAGCGCACGGGCAACGTCCCGCTCGAAGCCATGGTGATGGAGTACGCCTCCCTGCGCGGACACACCGGCGGCGCCGACCTCGGCGTCATTACCGAAATCGCCGAGTATTACGAAAAGGAAATCGGCTACCGCATTCCGCCGATGACTCCGTTCGTCGGGCGCAGCTTCAACGTAACCCGCGCGGGCATCCATGCCGACGGCCTCCTGAAGGACGAGGAAATTTACAACATTTTCGATACTGCGAAGCTGCTGAACCGCCCGGCCTCCATTTCCGTCAGCAATGTTTCGGGGCTCGCGGGGATTGCATTTTGGTTAAATCAATACTATCATTTAAAGGAAGACGAAACCGTTTCCAAAACCGATGAAATCGTCCGCCTGCTCAAGGGATGGGTGGACGCCCAGTACGAGGACGGCCGCTCCACCGCCCTGAGCGACGAGGAGCTTGCCGCGCACGCGGCGCTTTTGGACCCGCGTTTCAGCCAAAAATAAAGGAACCGCCGGCCGGTTCCCGATCCGGAGGAACGCATGAAAAAGCTTGATCCTTCCAAATACAGCAGCCATTCCCTGACGGAGCAGGTGTTCCGCACGCTGCAGAACGAGATTCTGAACGGCTCGTTTGACCCCGGCGAGCCCCTGACGGAAAGCCACCTCTGCGAGGAGCTCGGCGTCAGCCGCACCCCCGTGCGCGAGGCGATCAACCGTCTGGAGCAGGAGGGGCTGGTGGAAACCGTCCCGAACAAGGGTGCCGTCGTCGTTGGAATCAAGGACAAGGACATTCAGGATATCTACACCATCCGCATGTACATCGAGGGGCTTGCCGCGAAGTGGGCCGCCGTCAACATCACGGACGAACAGCTCAGGCAGCTCCGCGACATCGTCGAATTGCAGGAGTTCTACCTCGGGAGAAATGACTGGGCGCAGATCTGGCAGCTTGACACGCGCTTCCACCAGACGCTTTACGATTCGTGCAACAGCGCCATCCTGAAAAACACGCTCTCCAATTTCCATCATTTCATCCAGAAGGCCCGGGAGCTTTCCCTGCGGAAGCCGGGCCGCGCGGCCCCTTCCGTGCAGGAGCACCGCGCCCTTCTTGAGGCGCTGGAGCGCCACGATTCGGAGCTTGCCGAAAAGCTCTCCTTCAACCACATCTGCAACGCGAAAAACAATCTGCTGAAAAACGAATAGGCAAAAAAACAGGCACCCGAGAAGGGTGCCTGTTTTTTGAGAAGGAGAGAGTATGAAAAAGTATTTATATAAAACCTCCTGCGAGGCTCTTGCTGTTTGTCTGCCAGCCTGCGGTCCGGTATTCCGACCTCTCCGCAGGCCGTTTCGCAGTTTTTGCTTTTCCGTTTGGAATGTCTCTACTATACTATGCGGTTGTGACCGACCGATGAATCGAGTTTGAACACTTTTGGAAGAATTTGTTACGAAATCAAGAACAGCGCGAAAGGCCGCCCAAAATTGCGGATGCAATTTTACGGCTGCGCGATTTCCCGGAGGCCTGAAAAGGCCCGGGCCAAGTGCCCGGGCCTTTTCTATTTCAGCCGTCTGTTCGGTTATTTGCAAAGGATTTCACGGATCGCCCGGATGACGCGCGCGTTCTGCTCCGGCGTTCCGATGGAAATGCGGGTCAGCGGGAAATTGCCGCGGATCATCACGCCGCGCTTCGCGACCTCCTGCGAAAGCCGGAACGCGTCGCAGTGGCAGTCCGCATAGATAAAATTGGTGGAGGAGGGAAAAACGCGGCAGCCCATCGCCGTAAGCTCTTCGGTCAGGAAGCTCCGGCCCTCCCGGTTGTTCTCGAGCGTGCGCCTCACGAAATCGGCATCGTCCAGCGCCGCCTCCGCCGCCGCGTAGGCGAGGGAGTTTGTCGTGTAGCCCGCGTTGTTGCGGTTTATGTAGGTCATGATCTCGTCGTTCGACATAATGTAACCGATGCGCGTGCCAGCCATTCCGTAAAGTTTGGAGAAGGTCTGCAGCACCACAAGGTTCAAATCATCCGAAATCTCATTGACCATGCTGTTGTATTGTCCCTCCACAAAATGAACGTACGCTTCGTCCACCAACACGACCGCATGCTTCGGCACCTTTTTGATAAATTCCAGCAGCTTCCCCGCGTCCGCCGCGATTCCCGTCGGATTGTTCGGGTTGCAGATCATCACCAGTTTGGTTTTTGCCGTAATATGATTCAGAATTTCATCGAAATCCATCTCGAGGTCGCCGCCCATCGGAAGCTCCGTCAGCTTGGCCCCGGTCTTTTTGACCACGTTGTAATAGCCCGGGTAAGTCGGCGTCGGAAAGATCACCTCGTCGCCCGGCTGCACAAACACCTCGCCGATGACGTTCAGACCGGCCGTGGCCCCCTGTGTAATCATAATCTGCGAAGGCTTCAGATGCAGCTTTGCCGCCAGCTTGCGCGGCAGGCAGCTCCCGGAAGCGTCGGGGTAAAAATTGGCCTCCAGCACCGCTTTCTGAATCGCGGCGACCGCGAGGGGGGAAACGCCCAGCGGATTTTCATTCGCGGAAAGCTTGTAAACCTCCCGGAACCCGTATTTTTCCTTGATCTCCTGAACCGACGTGCCCATCTGATAGGGCGGCGCCTGACGCACAAATTCCGATACCAGCTGTTCGATCATACCGTTTCCCCCTGCTGTTTCAATGTTATATTCTGTATTTTCATTCATACATTAGAAACACGATACGCCACAAATTGCAGGATGTCAATAGATTACTGCATAGCGATTTTGCCGAATTCCCGGGCAAAACCAATCCCAAAAAGCAGCATATTTTTTGCTTTCCGTAATAAATAAACTATTTTCTGTTTTCCATTGCAAAAAGTTTGATTTTTCCCGGATTTTTTGCGCCTCCTTAGTCAAATTACAATGTTATTTTAACCATCCGGGCAGCTGCTCCTTTTTCTCTCCGCTTTTTCAAGGGAAAGCGCTGCTTCGGAAAATTCAAGGTAATTCTGCATAATTTTTCTCGAAACATGCATATTGAAATGAATACCCGGGTGGATTCCGGCGCCGAGAGGCCCTTTTTCTTAAAAAAATAAGGAGCGCACCCCATTGTACGCTCCCCGGAAGGTTCCGGGACCCACGGTCCCTCCCCTCGCAGAAAGAATTATGTCCCTGTTTTCCGGGGATTATTCCGGAATACACAAAAATTAAAAGGCGCTCCGCAAACACGGAACACCTCATTTTAAAAAAATGTTTCTACATCCGACGGATGGTCTGAGGCGTTCCGCCGAAACGGAACACCTCCGCAACAACCAAAGGAAGAAATGGCTTTAGTAGCCTCCACCGCAGCTCCGGCAGTTAATCTCACGCTGGCAGGCCCGCAGCAGCGTGCAGAGATCCCGCAGATTCATATAACCCAAAAGGGCCAGGCACTGCCTGAGTGCCTGCGCGCTCGTCATCCCGCAGCTGTTCGGATTATTCATTGCGCTTGTGCCCATAACATTGGACGTACCCAGAACATCGTCCGGATCATTATTATAGCAGCTCATTTTTCCCACCTCCTCGCCCGACTGACCTATATTATGCAGGCGGTGGAGAGGCGGTCAATTTGCCCTTCTGGAATCCTTATGAGGAAAATCGAATCAAAGCTCGTGCTTGACCCGGTCCTTCAGCTCGGCCAGTTTCGCGTTGTTCCAGCGGTCCGTGGTGCCAACCAGATACCCCGTAATGCGGCGGATCCGCTCAAACGGGACAGGCTCCAGTTCGTAGGTCAGGTTCACATAGTCCCCGTCCGGCACAATATGAAGGGACTTCAGCTTCCTGCCCGGATTTGTTTTCTCAACATAGCTTACATAATTCCGGACTTCCGATTCCGCAAGGGCTCCGTCTACCGTAACAGCTTCGTTCATTTCTCTCCGCTCCCTTTTTAAAGTATTCCAAATATACCACATATGGGTTCATATGTCAATATTATCTCAATATATTGGATTCATTTTTGGATTCTGCTTTCCCCTTGTGCGGAGCGGCACAAGGGGAAAGCCCCCGCCGCAGGAAGAAACCTGAGGCGGGGGCTTCGGGCCGGGCTGTTTTCAGACCAGAAGGTCAAGCAGATGGCCGGAGGACGGCGGGGACTGGACGCTCTGGAGCAGAGTCGCGCTGTCTTCCCGGGCAAGGTCCATCGATCTGCGCAGGACCATTGTGCCGGCAGCTTCCTGAACCTTGGAAAGGCTCAGATCGATGCTTGCCGAAGCAATGGAAGAAACATCCATACACTCATCTCCGTTTTTTCCATCATACGCCCGAATCCGGCAAAATGCAATCTGTTTTTCAGGAGCGTCTTTACGGAGCCTTCCACTCAAAGATCGCGAGGATGCGCGGCATGCACTCATGCACGCGAACGTCCGGCTCCTCCTCCGAGATGAGAAAATTCCCATCCACCCGGTAGACGCCGCTCTCGTAACGGCGTTCCTCGCAGCCGGAAGGACCGCAGCCGCCGCAGTTCTCGCAGCTGCCCGCGTCCGGGTTTGCGAATTTCACCCACACCTGTTTTCCATTGTAGCCGTCCAGCCGTTGAATCAGTTTTCCCTGCATGGCAGGCGCCTCCCGTCACATTGTTATCAATTTCGAACCGAGATCTTTCGTTTTCATTATAGTCCCCGGATCGTCGAAATTCAAACCTCCGCTTGACAACTCCGGGGGAAAACAGTAGCATCAAAACAAAGCCTTATCTGAATCCGGCAGGGAAAGGCAAGAACTTTTTCCCACCGGATGGTATTCTTGGTGCAGTGGGAGGGAAACCGTTTGGATTGGATTGAAGGAGTGCAGAACGCCATCGGTTATCTGGAGGATCACCTGCTCGAGCCGCTCGACCTCGAGGGCGCGGCGCGGGAAGCGGGCTCCTCGCCGTTCCGCTTTATGCGGATGTTCAACGCACTGACGGGCTTCACCGTGGCGGAATACGTGCGCAACCGGCGCCTCACCCTCGCGGGCCGGGAGCTTTCGCTTTCCAGCGCGAAGGTAGTGGACATCGCTTTCAAGTACGGGTACGAAACGCACGAAGCGTTCACCCGTGCGTTTGTGCGGTTCCACGGCATCTCGCCGTCGGCGGCGCGCGAACCCGGGGCGGAGCTGAAATCCATCGGCCGGCTTTCCATCCACGTTACTTTGAAAGGGGATAAGGCATTGAATTACAAACTGGTGGAAAAAGAAGCGTTTGCCGTTGTGGGCAAAAAAGCGGTGATTTCCTGCAAGGGCGGGGAGAACTATCGGGAGGTTCCCGAGTTCTGCAACCGCTGTCAGCAGGACGGCACGGCACAGACACTTTCCGGCATGGTTACGGGCGATATGGGCATCATGGGAATCTGTGCCGAGTATGAGCAGAACAAGGACCTGTTCGACTATTACATGGCGGTAACCTACACCGGCGGAAAAGTACCGGAGGGGATGGAAACTCTGGAGATTCCGAAATTCACCTGGGCGGTGTTCGAGTCGGTCGGCCCGATGCCGGGCGCAATTCAGGACGTCTGGCGCCGCATCTTTTCGGAGTGGTTCCCGACGAATGAATACGAGCACGCCGACGGGCCGGAGCTTGAGGTTTACCTTGACGGCGACATGTCCTCGCCCGACTACAAATGCTGGGTGTGGATTCCGGTGATAAAAAAGAGCGGGAAATAAAAATTTCAGCAAAACGGACGGGAACCGTAAAGGCTTCCCGTCCGTTTCTTTAGGTGTTCCGGAGAATCAGGTCCATGTACTCCCGCAGGGAACGGCGGGTGTGGCCGTCGCGTCCCAGCGTTGGGGCGGCGCAGACCATCGAGTTGAGCACGGCCTCCTCCACCGATTCGGCCGCCGCGCGGAACACGATGTCGATCTTGTCCTCGTGCAGAATGGAAATGGGGATCAGATCGGATTTCGAGGTCTGCGGGATCCGGTTCGCCGTGGTAAAGGCGATGGAAAGCTCGCCGCTGCCGTTGCCCATATAGGCTCCGGTGCGCGCCAGCCCGACCGAAGCACGCTTTGCAACGCGCTTTAACTGCCGCGCGGAAAGCGGCAGGTCGGTGGCAAGAATGAGGATCACGCTGCCCATCTCGCGGACTTCCTTTTCCCGCTCCGAAGCGATGAGCTTCCCCGCCGGGATTCCCGCGACCGTGAGGTCCCGGAGCGATCCGAAGTTGGTGAGCGCCATCGCGCCGAGCACATAGCCCTCCCCCAGCGGAAGAAGGCGCGATGCCGTGCCGATGCCGCCCTTGAGCTGGAAGCAGGACATGCCCGCCCCCGCGCCGACCGCGCCCTCCTCGAACTCCTCCGAGGCGGCAGTGAGCGCGGAAAACACGTGCTCCCGCTTGACGTGCAGGCCGCGGATATCGCTGAGGTAGCCGTCGTTGCATTCGCACACCACCGGGTTGACGGTCGGCAGCTTCCGGCCGATCTCCGGGTTGCGCTCCAGCATATACTCCACCAGCGCGGTGCTTGCCTCTCCGACGCTGAGCGTGTTCGTCAGCAGGATCGGCGTTTCAATCGTGCCGAGCTCGTCAATCTGAATGAAGCCTGCCGACTTCCCGAAGCCGTTGATCACGTGGCACGCGGCGGACACCTTGTCCTCATAAAGGCTGCCCGGGTGCGGCAAAATCGCCGTTACGCCCGTATGGACGTCGCCCTGTGCGAGTGTCGTATGCCCCACCAGCACTCCCGCGACGTCCGTGATCGCGTTGCGCGGCCCCGGCTCCATGCGGCCGACTGTGATCCCGTAATCCCGAATCCGTTTCTGATTTTTCATTGTAAAATTCCTGTTCCAATATTTAATTTATCTGTTAATTAGGTGCACGGCAAAGCCCATGTAGTCGCCCTTGAGATAAATCAGGTACAGCCTGCCGTTTGCGTCGAGGGCGGCAGAACTTTCGTCAAATTCGAAACCCAGCCCTTCCAGGTACTTTTTCGCGCCCACAATATCCGAGGTGCCGACGGCAATGTGCCCGTTTTTGCCGCGCCCCACACTCTTCATCAGTTCGATGCTGTCGCTGCTGAAAATCGAAATCGGCGTGTCGGACTGCGAGAACCCGAACATTTTGGTGAACAGGTCCGCCGTCTGCTTCGTCTTTTCCACATCTCCGCAGTTGATGCCGATGTGAACGACCCGAAAATTGAATTTTTCCGCCTGGTTTTCCATACTAGGACTTCCTTTCTGCTTTCTCTGTTTAAAACGGGCTTTTCCCGTCCAGCCATCCGCTTTTCTTCCAGTACTCCTGTTCCACCTCGTTATAGGTATTCCCCTTCTGCATCATGCGGCTGATTCCGAAGAACACGCGCGTGAAGGGAGTGGGATGCGGAAGCTTCCCCCGGAGGGAATCCGCGAACCGCGCGCCGCCCCTCCGGAGCTTTTGCTCGTATTTCTGACGCCGCTTGTCCGGTATTCCATCCCAGCCGAGGGCCATGATGCGGAAGCCCAGCCGGTGAACGCGCCGGATTCCCCAGTACCTCAGCGGGACGGCAATCGCCTCCGCCGCTTTTTTTGTTCCCGCGCCCGCCGCCGTGGTGATGACAAACGCCTGCTTTTTGAACATTTCCGGCCGGGGCCTGTGGTTCATGAACCAATAGGCCAGATGGTCAAGGAACGCCTTCATGCCGCCGCTCGCGGACATAACGTACACCGGCGTGGTGAACACGAGCCCGTCGGATTCCAGCATCGCCGACGTAATCGGCCGCATCGCATCCGCATGCGGGCACTTTTCCTCGCCCTTCATAACACAGTTGAGGCATCCGCGGCAGAAATGCGGCATATCCTGCGGCAGGAAGAACTCCTTCACCGTCACATTCCCGCGCTCCTTCACTCCGTCCAGAAATATCTGCGCCGCCTTGTAGGTATTGCCTCTGTGCGGGCTGCCGTGGATCACGGTAATTTTCACGGATCCCTCTCCTTTCGGCCGGAATTTCGGCTCTGTTTCAGTGTATCATCCGGGCGGCGGCGTTGCAAGGGAATTTTTCCGTCTCCGCAGGATAGGGCTTGACAGAGAGCGAAAAGCGTCGTATACTCGAATTAGTCAGTACTGAGTATATGGGCTGAAATGGGGCGTTTCATGAAAATTCCGTTTTACATTCTGGGCCTGCTGATGCGGTATGGGCCGCAGCACGGCTACCGTATCCGGCAGATCATGGAGGAGGAAATCGCCGATTTCGCCCGGATCAAGCTGCCGACGATTTATTACCACCTCGAAAAGCTGCTGGAAAAGGGCTGCGTTTCCGCTGTTGAGGAGCGGGACGGAAACCGGCCGGAAAAAACGGTGTACCGCGTCACGGACGAAGGGCGAAAGTATTTTCTTATTCTTCTGCATCGGCTGCTCAGCGAAGAATACTGCTCCGAGCTCCCCTATGACGGCGTGCTGTATTTTTCGGAGCATATCGGGGAAGGGGAAATTCGGGCGGGTCTGGAGCGCAGGAAGGAAGATCTGGAGCATCGTCTGGCCGAGCTGGAAGCGCACCGGTCGGCTTCCATGCGGCTGGTTCCTCCGGAGGGCCAGCGGGGCGCGGGGCTGATTTTCAGCCATCACCTCGCCCATCTGCAGGCGGAGCTGGAGTGGACACGGCAGGCGATAGACGCGTATTCCGAACTGGCGGAAGCTAAGCCGTAAAATCAGGGAGATTTCCGATCTCCCTTCTCTTTTCGCCTTATACTCAGTGCTGACTAATTGAAAGGAGCATTTTTTATGAAAGAAACCGCCGCGCGCAATTTTCAGGTTCATTATTATGAAAAGGACGGGGAGGAAAACACCTGGGTGGTCGAATCCCATCTGGCGGACGATCCGCACGACATCACCGTCACGGTAGAGATCGACATGCCAAAAATGACCGTGACCGGGGCGAAGATTCATTTTGAGCGCTGCCCGATGGAGCAGTGCCGTCCGGTGGAGGAGAAGGCCGCCGGGCTGATCGGCCTGAAGGTGGATTCCTCCTTTTCCCGGAACGTGATGAAAATCTTCATGGGGCCTTACGGCTGCCCGAATATTATGACCCTGCTGACCATCTCGGTGCCCGGCATCATCTACTATTACTACCCTTATTTAATGAAAACCGGGAAGATGACACCGGAGGAGTTCTGGAGCATCATGAAGGCGGAGCACCCCACCGACTGTGCCGCCCACACCGCCGCGTTCGCGGAGCAGAAATAATACCCGCCCGTCAGCCCAACCAGAAAAGCCCGCAGGAGAACTGAAGCATCAGTCCGCTGCGGGCTCGTTTATTTGCCTACTTTGTCAGTCCAGTTAAGCGCTTTGTCGCCGCGTTCGCCGGTGCGGATGCGGATGGCCTCCTGGATTTCGGAGATAAAAATTTTACCGTCGCCGAAGTTTCCGGTCTTCGCGGTGTCGATAATCGCGTCCACAATCTCGTCCAGGCGCGAGTCCTCCACCACCAGCTCAATCTTGATCTTCGGGAGGAAATTATAATCGACCTCCATGCCGCGGATGACCTCGCGGTAGCCGCGCTGGGAACCGGAGCCCATGATCTGGGTGACGCTGATGCCGTTCACGTTCAGCGCCTTGAGCGCATCCTTCATGTCCTCGATCTGCTCCGGGCGGATATAGGCTTCAATCTTTTTCATACAGCACCATCCCCTTTTAATCCATTCCGTTGAAGGCGGGGTAAGCCGGTTCACCGTGCTCGGTGATGTCGAGTCCGAGCTCCTCGTCCTTTGCGCCGACGCGCAGACGCCCGGTGACGAGCCGCGCGACACCCGCCGCGATCAGCGTGCCCACGATCGCGACTGCGGCGGCCACACCGATCGCCGCGAGCTGGCGAAGGAAGAGCTCCGAATTGCCGAACAGGAGCCCGTTCCACTTCGCGGCAGGATTAATCGCCTTCTGCGTAAACAGCCCGGTCGCGATGCCGCCCCAGATTCCGCCGACGCCGTGGCAGCCGAACACGTCGAGTGCATCGTCATAGCCGAGTTTCGACTTGACGACGGAAATAAAGCCGTAGGAAATGGGGGAAGCCAGCGCCCCGATGACCAGAGCCGCCCAGATCGGCACGAAGCCGGAGCCGGGCGTAATGGCAACCAGACCGACCACAAGCCCGGTGGAAGCCCCCACCAGAGTGGTGCTCCCGTTCGTCAGGCGTTCCACCAGCATCCAGGAGAGCATGGCCGCCGCCGCGGAGGTGTTCGTCGTCAGGAACGCGTGCGCCGCAAGCTCGTTTGCCGCCCCAGCGCTGCCTGCGTTGAATCCGAACCAGCCGAACCACAGAAGCGCCGCCCCCAGGAAAACGGAGGGCACATTGTGCGGATGGTAGGAAATTCGGCCGTAGTTTTTCCGTTTGCCCAGCAGAATGGAAAGCAGCAGCGCGCTGATCCCCGAGGTGATGTGCACTACGTTCCCGCCCGCGAAATCAATCGAGCCGATCTGCGCGAGGAATCCGCCGCCCCACACCATATGGGCCATCGGATAATACACCAGAACCGACCACACGGCCGCGAACACAAAAAAGGAAGAAAAACGCATCCGCTCCACAATCGCCCCGGCGATCAGCGACGGGGTAATTACGGCGAACATCATCTGAAAAATCGCAAAAATCAGCGTATTCGGGGGAAACGTCGCGTCCTTGAATTCGTTAAAATTCATGCCGGCCCATTTCAGATTTCCGATCACGCCGCCCACATCCCCGCTGAAGGAAAGGGAAAAACCGACGAGCACCCACAGGACGGCGGAAAGGCCCAGGGTAAGGATGCAGGTCATAATCGTATTGACCGTATTTTTACGCTTTGTCATGCCCGAATAGAACAGCGCAAGGCCCGGCGTCATCAGGAACACCAGCGCTGAGCTGAACAGCATCCAGGCCGCATCTCCATGGTTCATGAGTGAAACCTCCCGTTTTTTTGCGGCTTTTGCTCTGTTCCGACCGGGGCGCCCACCGGTCGGCAGAACAAAAAAAGACCGACAATTACCCCCAAAAAAGCGGTAATTGTCGGCGTCTTTGCCGAAACAACAAAATCGATAATATCATACTTTTTAAACTTTTTCAAGCCTGTTTGTTAATATTTCAACGAATTTTTTGAGGAAACTATACTTTATTAATTTTTCAATTGTTTTTCCCAACGGTTTCCAGCCGTGTTTTCCGGGTTCCGCATCCGGTATTCCGCATTCCCAATGCACCGCTTTTTCGGGTAATCATCACGGTATTTCACAGGAAAAATCCGCCCGAAAGCGAAGCTTTGGCGGAATTTCCGTGGGTCTTGACAAACCGCACCGGTTTGGATATACTAATTTAGTAATTTACTAATTCAGTAATTGAGGTGTTTCTCATGCAGATACCAACCACTTTAAAGCACAAGCCCGTGATCGTATCCGAAAACTATGAAAACGTGGACGGCCGCCGTGCGTACCAGTCGGACGCAAAGGGCCTTTCGCTCGGTCTGGCACAGTGGAACGACCGCGGCAAACTGGAAATTTCGGCCAAGGTCTGGCGGCACACGGGAGAAAAGTGGTCCCGCCAGTCGGAGGAGCTGCCGCTGCACCGCGCGCTTGACCTTGCAATTCTGATCTGCCGCGCGAAACAGTATTTTGAGGACGAGGCGTACCGCAGCAAAAAGTTGTACGACCCGGAGAACCCGCAGATCGACCGCATCGGCCTGCAGGGGGATGCCATGTCGGTCGCCGTCTGCACGGAAAACCCGATGATCGACGAAGACATCGAGCTGTTTTCCCGTGTGCTCGGCACGGACGGGGAACTGATCGGCGAACGGCTGGCCGTTTTGGCCCGCCTGCTGAAAGAAATGGGGTACTGTAAATGAACGAACCAAGCCGCAGGGAGCTGAAGGCCGCCTACCTCAGCCGCAAGGTGACGGGCGGGGTCTGCGCCGTACGGAACGCAAATAGCGGAAAACTGCTGCTGCTCTGCGCACCCGACCTGCATGGGATGAAAAACCGTTTTGAATTTTCACAGTCGACCGGCGGCTGCATGCACAAAAAGCTGGAGGAGGACTGGAAGTCCTTCGGCCCCGGCGCGTTTTCCTTTGAGGTGCTGGAGGAGCTGGTAAAAAAAGAGGACCAGACGCCGAAGGAATTCCGGGAGGACCTCGACACCCTGACGGAACTCTGGGCTGAAAAGTTTCCGCCCGAATCACTCTATTAAAAATGCCTCCGCGGATATTTCCGCGGAGGCTTCATTTATTTGACGGCCGCGTTCTTCACAAAGTCCATATCCACAAGGGTTTTGTAGGAATAAGTCCCTGTGTAGATACCGGTTTTGACGAGCATATCCATATCGGTCGTAACGGCTTTTTCGGAGATGGTTCCGTCAAGGCTCCAGAGATTATCCCCGTACGCGCGGTCGAGGGAAGCCTTCAGCGCGGCGTCCGTCAGGGTCGGGAACTCAAGCTTCAGGTCCTGCTTCGCGAGGTTCCGGTCCGCCTGCACCACTTTCAGCGCTTTCATCATCGCGTTGACAAATTTCTGCACGGTCTGCGGATCTTTGTCGATGGTGGATTTCTTCACACTGCACACCGAGTAGGAAAAGTCGCCGAGGTCGGTGAATTTGTAGAACGGCTCGCTCCAGATCCCCTTCGAAATGCCCTCGCAGATCTGCGGCTCCGCGCCGTTGCCGATATCCCCGTTGCCGTTCTGCAGCATGGGAACCACCGTGGCGGCGTCCGCATTTTCAATCAGCTGCACATCCTTATCCGGGTTGAGGCCGAGGTTCAGGAGCAGGTAGCGCGTCAGCAGATTCGGCGAGCCGCCGTGCCGCCCGGCCACAATCTTTTTCCCTTTCAGGAACTCCTTCAGGTCCGCCGTGCTGCCGCTCTTCGGGGCTTCTCCCTTTTTGGCAAACAGGTAAACGTTCGCGCGGTTCACGCAGTTGACCACCGCTGTGATCGGGTCGGAATTGTTCTTGTTGCCGAGCGCGATGGAGTCCACTCCGCCGATCACGCCCCAGGCGTCGCCGCTGACGACTGCCGTGACGTGCGCGCCGCCGGTGGCCTGAATGACCTTGACGTCAAGGCCCTGCTCCTTGAAATACCCCTCGCGCTGCGCCATGTAAAGCGGCAGGTAGCCGCTCAGGTGCACGGGCTCCGCGATGACGAGCTTTTTCAGTCCAGCGGCCGGTGCGGCCGAACTGGAAGCCGGCTTTGAGGAACAGGCGGTCAGTAGCAGAATCGCCGCGCCGAGCGTGAGGGCGGCTGCCGCCCTCAGGGTATGACGGATGCTTTTTCTCATAAAATCTCCCTCCGCAATTCGGTTACGACGGGACGGCCGCCAGACGCTTGGAAAGCCACTTTTCCAGCAGCACGACCCCCCAGTACATCAGGATGGACAATATGGACAGGACGAAAACGCCCACCCAGACAAGGTTGATGTCGAGGATGGTGCCGGCGTAGATGATCATGCGCCCGACGCCCTCCTCCGAGGAAATGAATTCCCCCACGATCGCGCCCGCGAGCGCGAGGGCAATGTTGATGCGCAGGCTGCTGATCATCCACGGCATCGACCACGGGACGACCACCTTCATAAACACCTGCCTGCGCTTCGCGCCCAGCGAATACAGCAGAGTTTCCATTGCGGGGTCTACGCTCTTCACGCCGCTGTAGGCGGAAAGGGCGGTGGTGACCACCGTCATCAGGAACGCGAGAACGGCCTTGGAAGAAAAGCCGATGCCGAACAGAATCACCAGCACCGGGCCGAGGGCCAGCTTCGGCAGCGCGTTGAACACAATGAGAAACGGCTCGCTGATGCCCGCGTAGGTCTTCGACCACCAGAACGAAAGCCCGATGAGTGCGCCCGCGAAGGTCCCGGTCACAAACCCGATCAGGGTGGAGGCGGATGTATAGGCGATGTCGCGCAGAAGGGTCCCCTGGGTTGCCTGCACCCACGCCGTCTGTAAAATCGAGCTCGGGCGGCTCCAGAAATACGGGTCCATCCACCCGATGCGGGTGAAGATTTCCCACCCCACGAACAGGAAAACCGCCACGGCGAGCCGCCCGAAAAGGATCGACCGGCGGCGGCGCTTCTCCGCCGTCTCGGGAGGGATCCCGCACGACTCCGAAAGTTCAGTCTCCCGCTTCATAGTTTTCCCCCTCTCCGGTCTCCTCCCAGGGCTCCGCTTCGGAAAACAGCAGGCCGAGCAGCCGCTGCTTGAGCTCCATGAACCCTGGCGTCGCCATGTCCCCGGCGCGGCGCGGGCGGCTCAGCTCAACCGGGATCTCCGCCCGGATCCTTCCCGGCCGGGGCGAAAACACAAACACCACGTCCGAAAGATAGATGGCCTCGTCGATGTCGTGGGTGACGAACAGCACGGTTTTACCGAAATCCTGCCAGATCTCCAGCAGCCAGTTCTGCATGGAAAGCCGGGTCTGGGCGTCCAGCGCGCCGAACGGCTCGTCGAGCAGAAGAATGTCGCGGTCATAAAGCAGCGTGCGCAGCAGAGCCGCGCGCTGCCGCATCCCGCCGGAAAGCTCGCTCGGGTAGTGGCTCTCGAACCCCCCGAGACCGTATTTTTTCATCAGCGGGAGCGCGCGCGCCGCGGCGTCTTTCTTTGGCACCCCGCGGATCTCCAGCCCCAGAATGATGTTGTCGAGAATTGTGCGCCACGGCAGGAGCAGATCCTTCTGCAGCATGTAGCCGACTGTGCCCGCGCGGCAGGTGATGCTGCGCCCGTCGGCCAGCACGTCGCCCGTGGTGGGCGGCATCAGGCCCGCCATGATATTGAACAGGGTTGATTTGCCGCACCCGCTCGGCCCGATGATGCTTGCAAAGCGCCCCTCCGCCACGCGGAAGCTGGTTTTTTCGAGGGCGGGAATCTCGACTCCGCCGCGCCGGAAGGTCTTGCTGACTCCCACGGCCTCGATTTTGCACGCTTCCCCCATTGCTCTCTTCCTTTCCGAGTAAAATAGAACCGCCGGCCCGGTCCCTGAAACGTTTCTCTGTCCGTTTAAGGTTCCGAGCCGGCGGCTTATTTTTTCGCACCGGGACACAATGAAATTCCTGGTTATTTTGGGCTGCCCTCACAGAGCGGCCCCACATTCACTATTATAGATTGCAGAAGGAATTTTGACAGTCTTTTCCCAAAGGAAATTCCCGCTCAGGATAAAAAGTAATCGTAGATGAAAAGCGCGACAGAAAAGTGCAGCCGCGTCATATATTCCTCAAAATCCGAGCCGCACAGGGTGCTGATCTTTTCCAGCCGGTTCGAAAGGGTGTGCCGGTGGATGAACAGTTTTTCGGCGGTCTCCGAGATTTTGCACTCGTTCGCAAGGTAGACCCGCAGCGTCTGGAGGTAGTCGCTGTTGTGAAAATAATCGTAGGAGATGAGCGGCTTCAGGGTATCGTAAGCGAAGGAAAGCGAGTTGTTTTTGCGGTGGAAGTACTCGAACCATTCCAGCACGCGCAGGTTCCCGTACCGGCACACGCCCTTTTTCGTGCCGAGGTTCCGCAGGGACTGGTTTGCCGTCAGCGCCTGATCGAACGCGGCGTCCGGGTCCTCCGGCCGCACCGCCTCCCCGATGCCGACCCACACGTTGACCCGGTCTTCGCGGGAAATCTCCTGAATCTGGGAGATCACGTCCAGCTCCGCGTCCTGCGCGGTGAAAGGGCCCCGCAGGCACAGGCAGTAAAGCACGCGGCTGCCGCAGATCTCCATGCCTGTCCACGCGCTGCGGGAGGAAAGGCAGGTTTTCAGCTTCGCCGCAACCCTCACCAGCCCCGAACGCACGAACGCGTTGCTGGAAACCGACGCGGAAAGCAGCGCAAGGTACTTTTTGCCCGTCTGCTCCGGGCAGGCCTCGATCAGCCGCTTCGCCCTGCCGCGCAGATTGACAAGGTCGGCGTCGTTCCGTTCGTCGCGCTTCTGGTCGATGTTGTCCATCAGCACGTGCATGATGTGCGAGAAGGTCAGGTCCGCCGGAAGCTCCAGCACGGGGAAGCCGTACCGATCCGCGTCTTCCAGAATATACTGGGGAATCTTGCTGATATAATACCCCGTCTGAATCGCCACGGCACAGACTCCCCGGCTTTTCAGGTGCAGAATGAAATCTCGGTTCTGCTCGCGGTCATCGAGCCGGTACCCCGTGGTGACCAGCAGCTCCCCCTTCTGCAGGGAGTCCAGAGCGTCCAGAATCTCCATGAAATTCACCCAGTGAACCGGGTTGTCGGCTCCTTTTTCCCCCGCGGCCAGCTTGGCCCCGTCCAGAAGATTCCGCTCCACGATATTCCTTACCAGCAGGCTCATACGGCGCCCCCCTTCCATCCTGAAAACGCCGCCGGAACACGTTCCTTCCCGCGAAAGACCCGGCGAGCGCTTCATTTTCATTATTATAAAGCCGCGGTCCGGTTTTGTAAACACCGAGGGAAAAATAGCGAAACCGCGCCGGGGCGGTTCCGCGCGATAATTCCGCCCCGAAAATTGCATGTACATAATGTCCAGAATCCGGTTGAAAACCCATACAAGCCGCGCCTTGCCGCAAATTCGCCCAAAGCCTATAATTGAATAAGAGAAGGCTGAAAGATGCAAAGTCAGTCCGTCGGCAGCCCGGAAAAGCGTCTGCGGCGGAGAGAGGAAGGGGTATTTTATGGCATACAGAGTTCTTTTGACGGAAGAGATCGATCCGGCCGGCCGGGATTTTCTTCTGGAACAGGGCTATGAGATAAAGATGGGCACAGGCCTGCAGGAAGAGGATATTATCCGGGACCTTGCCGACTGTGACGCCGTCCTGACGCGCAACGGGCACATCACGGAGCGGGTCATGCGTTCCGCACCGAGGCTGAAGGCGATTTCCATGCACGGGGTCGGCGTCGACATCATCGACGTGGACGCCGCGACACGGCTCGGGATTCAGGTAACGAACGCCGCGGGATCCAACCGTACCGCTGTGGCGGAGTTCACCATCGGGCTGATGATCGACCTTGCGCGCAACGTTTTCCTGTACGACCGGGAGCTGCGCGGCGGAAACTGGCAGGTGCGCCGCACGCTCGGCTGCAATCTGGAGGGCAAGACCCTTGGGGTGATCGGCATGGGCAGCATCGGCTCTCTGGTCGCCGAAAAGGCCAGCGCGGGCCTCGGCATGCATGTGATCGGCTATCGCCGCCACGTGCCCGCTCATCCTCCGGAGGGGATTGAGGTCACCGACGATCTGGACCGCGTGCTGCGCGCCTCCGATTTTGTCAGCCTGCACGTACCCTCCACCCCCTCGACGAAAAAGCTGATCGGCGAGCGGGAAATCGCTCAGATGAAGCACGGCGCGTTCCTCGTGAACACCGCCCGCGGCGATATCATCGACACCGAAGCGCTGGCCGACGCCCTGCGTTCGGGCAGGCTTTCCGGCGCGGCGATCGACGTGTTTGAAGGGGAGATTCCCTCGAAGGATAATCCCCTGCTTTCGCTCCCGAACGTGATCGTGACGCCGCATGCGGCGGCGTTCTCACGCGAGACCATCGCGCGTATGTCGCTTCTCTCCGCAAAGGGAATCGACGAGGTTCTGAGCGGAAAAGAACTCACCTCCCCGGTCAACCGCCTCCCGAGCGACGGGATGCTGACCGCGTAAACCAGAAAAACATGCCCGGATTCCGGAACGGTCCGAAAGCGCACGACGGCGCTTTCGGACCGTTTTTTTCGCCGGGCCGTGATTTTTTTGTCAAAAGCCTTTATAATAGGGAAAGAGTCTTCTCGGAAGGTTGGGAAAGGATAGTAGTATGAAGCTAAACTGGGAAAAGAACAAATGGGGCGTGCTCATCCTCACGGCGATGAGCCCGTTCATGGCAACTCTCGATTCAAACATTGTTAACGTGGCCCTGCCGGTCATGGCACAGAATCTGCATGTGACCTCCTCCATGATCGCGTGGGTGGCGAGCGCCTATCTGATCGCGCTGACGGCCAGCATCCTGTTTTTCGGGCGTCTCGGCGACCTCGTTGGCCAGACCGTGGTCTTTCAGTACGGCATGCTCGGGTTCACGGTGGGCTCCCTTCTGTGCAGCCTGTCGCCATCCTTTCAGTTTCTCATTGCCGCGCGGGTCATTCAGGCGCTGGGGGCCTCGGCCTTTATGGCGACCAGTCAGGGAATCATTTCCATGACCTTCCCCAAAAACGAGCTCGGGCGCGCCCTTGGCATCAACGCCGTGTTTGTCGCGCTCGGGGTTCTGGCGGGTCCGGCGCTCGGCGGGCTGATTATCTCCGCCGCAAGCTGGCAGTACCTGTTCTGGATCAATATCCCGATCGGAATCGCGGTTTTTATCGGCGGATTTTTCCTTTACCCGAAAGCCGTCAAAAAGGAAGGGAAGCTCGATCTCCCGGGCACGTTCCTGTTTGCCGTGACGATGGTAACGCTGTTCATCGGCATTGAGGAAGGACCGACCCTCGGGCTTGAAAATCCGCTGATTCTCGCGTGCATCGGCGCCGCGGCGATCTCGTTTTTCTTTTTCATCCGGCTCCAGCGGCGTGTGGAACAGCCGCTCATCCAGCTCGGCATTTTCCGGAACAAGTGGTTTTCCATCAGTATTTTCTGCTCGTTCTGCTCGTTTACCGCGATCTCCTGCTACAGCATCGTGATGCCGTTCTACCTTCAGGACGTGCGGCATATGACCCCGGAGCAGGCGGGGCTCACCATGACGGTGTACCCGATTCTGCTGTCGCTGACCGCCCCCCTGAGCGGCGCGCTCTCCGACCGAATCGGCTCCGAGGGGCTGACCCTCGCCGGGTTGGTGCTCACCAGCTCCGGTCTTTATCTGATGTCAACTCTGGCGCGGGGAACTCCGTTTCTGCTGATGGCGTTTTATATCGTCCTGATGGCGTCTGGGAACGGCCTGTTCCAGTCCCCGAACAATGCCCTTGTGATGTCCACCCTGCCGCCGGAGCGTCTGGGGGTGGGCGGCAGCCTGAACGCGCTGGTGCGAACCGTGGGCCAGACCTTCGGCATCGCGGCCTCGACGGCGCTGCTGTACGTCGGCATGAGCCAGGTTCTCGGGCGCCGGGTAACGGACTACATCCCCGGTCAGGAGACCGCGTTCCTCTACGGAATGCACACCGCGTACCTGGCGTCTGGCTCCATCTGCCTTTTGGGCGTATGCGTCACGGCGTTCCGCCTTCACGGCAGGCGGCGGGCCAAGCAGGTCACGCCTGCTGTTGAAAGCCAGTCGGACAGCATGGAGGAATAGCAGACTTAGCCTGCTTCACTAATCCAATCGAGAGCGTGCCCCAAAGCGAGTGAAAGACGTGAATTGATTGGTTGCCTTAGTCGGAGCCGCCGTAGGCGAGTAAAACCCCCTCCCGCGTCTGTTTGTTCCGAGACGCAGGAGGGGGTTTTACTAACATATTTTCAGTGCAAAATTAAAAATGGATTACCTGAATCAGCCAGCCGAGCAGCGGGAGGGTGGCGAGCGACAGGAACGTGGTGAACAGCACGCACTGCGAGGCGTATTCCGAGTCGCAGCCGTATTGCATGGCGAGAATCGCCGTCGTGCTCGCGGCGGGCATGCCCGCCAGCAGCACCGCGACGCCGGTCAGCAAGCCGTTCACGTGCATCAGCTTCAGGATGACCAGCACCGCGAGCGGGATGAGAATCAGGCGGATGGCCGAATAGTACAGCATCAGCGAGCTGAACGCCTTTTTCACGCTGACGTCCGCGAGGATCGAGCCGATGATAATCATGGCGATTGCGGTGGTGCAGTTGCTGATGTCGGTGATCGTATCCGTGAGGAAAACCGGGATGCGGAATTGAATCAGCATCAGCGCGATGCCGACGTAGACGGCGATGATGCACGGGTGGAGCAGAAGATTTTTGACGATCTTCTTTTTATCCGTCACCGTGAACAGCGAAAGACCCGCGGACCACATGAAAATGCGCACCGGAATCAGGTAAATGGAGGCATACAGCAGACCCTGCAGGCCGTAAACGCCCTGAATGACCGGGTTGCCCATAAAGCCGGAATTCGAAACAATCGTCGCGTAGCGAAGCACCATCTGCTTGCCGTGCTCCACGCGGCGGTAGAGAAACAGGCTTAAAAACCAGGAAAAGAACTGCACGCCGAACGCGATCAGCAGAATCTCGGCGGCAGAGGAAACAATCTCCCCCGTGAGTTTTACATTGAAGGAAATAACAATATTGCAGGGAAGAATCACATTGATAAACAGATCGCTCAGCTTTTTCCGCGATTCCTCCGTAATAAATCCGCGTTTGCGCGCATAAATGCCGACGAAAACCAACAGAAAAAGGATCAGCTGCAGGTTCATCATGTTGCCGAAATTGATCAATCCACCGTCTCCCAACGTCCGGCCGGGGGCCGGATGAGTTTATCGAAAAGCATACCGGGTTACAGCGAGCGGGTGAACTCCCCGATGCGCTTCATGCCCTCTTTGATGCTCTCGCTGTCCGTCGCATAGGAGAAACGGACAAAATCGCCGCATTCCTTCCCAAATCCGATGCCCGGCACGGCGGCGACGTATTTTTCCTCCAGCAGGCGGCGGCAGAACTCCTCGCCGGAAAGGCCGGTGGAGGAAACGTCCGCAAAGCAGTAGAACGCGCCGCGCGGTGGAATATAGGAAATGCCCGCGCGGTCGAAGCCCTGCGTCACAAGCTCGCGGCGCTCTGCGAAAGCGCGCAGCATGGCCTGAATTTCGCGCTCGGTGCCCTCGGTGTTCATGGCCTTCGCCACGCCGACCTGAATGAACGTAGGCGAAGAGGTTGTGGAATACTGGTGAACCTTCAGAATGTCCTTGAGAATCGCCGCCGGCGCGCAGAGGTAACCGAGCCGCCAACCGGTCATGGCGAAGGTTTTCGAGAAGCCGTTCATCACGACGGTGCGTTCCTTCATGCCGGGGAACGAGGCGGCGGATTCAAATTTCTGCCCGTCGTAGACGAGGTTGTTGTAAATTTCATCGGAGAACACGAGGAGGTTGCGCTCGCAGGCCAACTCGCAGACCGCTTTCAGCGTTTCGTGCGAATAGAGCACGCCCGTCGGGTTGCAGGGATTGTTCAGCGCGATCACCCGCGTTTTCGGCGTGACCGCCGCGCGCAGGTCGTCAATATCGATCTGCATGCCGTTTTCCCGGTGCAGGGGAACCTCCACCGGCTTCGCCCCGATAATGCGGGCGACGTTCGCATAGTTTACGAACGCCGGGGAGGGAATAATCACTTCGTCGCCGGGATCCAGCAAAGCGGTCAGCGCGTTGTTGATCGCCTCGGCCCCGCTGCTCGTGACCAGTATTTCTTTCACCGGGTCATAGGAAACGCCCGTTTCGCGCAGAAGCCGCGCGGCGATCCCCTGACGCAGTGCGAGCACGCCGCAGTTGGAGGCGTAATGGCTCCAGTTTTCCCGGATCGCCTCGATCACGGCCTCCTTGATGTCCGTCGGCGTGTCGAAGTTCGGTTCGCCCGCCACAAACGGAATGACCGGAAGCCCGGCCTCCTTCATTTCTCTCGTGCGTTCCATCACCGTGCGGATCATGGACATCACGATGCTGTCGGCGCGCTTTGTCCCCATATACGAGCTGCTGTTCTGCGGCATGTGCTTTTTCCCCTTTTTATTTTAAAATTGACCAGAAATCCCATTGTATTTTTATTATCCCACCGCGGAGCGGCCTTGTCAATTTTCATAGCCGGGCGGGCCCGAAGTTCCGATTATGCTGAGCCCGCATGTACAGTTTTTGGCAGGCTAAGCCTGCATGCACACTATTTTTATAAGTCCAAGGGTTTAGAGGACTTATCATAAGTTACTTCTATTTTTCAGTTTGTCCGGGACATAAAAAGCGGCGGGAGGTTCTAAAAACCGTCCCGGACGCAAAGCGCCTTTTTTGCCTTCGGCACCCACGACTGAAAAAAAGGGAAAAATAAGCGTACCCTTCGCTCAGGGTACGCTTTCTTTTTTGCTTTGTTCAAATATCGGCGGGCCTTTGGATGCAGCGTCACGCTGCCTTAGCCGCCGGCCTGAGTCTGGCCTTTATCCTCCAGCAGCTTCACGCTGATCTCGCGGGAAGTTCCGGCCTTTTTGCCGCCGCCCGCTTCGGAGAGCGAGGTGGAGACGATGGTCATTTTAATGACGTCGCCGGGCTTGTGCTTTTCCAGCACGGCGTACAGATCGTCCATGCTGGTGAGGTTGGTTCCGTCCGCTTTGGTAATGATGTCGCCCTTGACCACGCCGGAATTCTTCATATCGCTGTCATTGCCGATGGCCTGGATAAGAACGCCCTGCGGGAAACCGTAGAACTGGGTGTACATGTCGGTCACGGTGGAGGCCGTGATGCCGAGGCGTGTGCGCCCGCTGACGTAGCCCTTCGTAATCAGGTCGTCGATGGTCGATTTCGCGTGGCTGACCGGGATTGCGAAGCCCATGCCCTCATAGCCGGTCGCGATGATCTTGTTTGAGTTGATGCCGACCACCTGACCGTACATGTTGACCAGCGGGCCGCCGGAATTGCCGGGGTTGATGGCGGCGTCCGTCTGGATATAGGTCATGCCGTTGTCGCTGTTGCCCTCAATGGTACGGTTGAGCGCCGAAATGTAGCCTACGGTCAGGGAACCCGCGAAGCTCAGGCCGCCCGGGTTGCCGATTGCGATCACCTGGTCACCGACCTCCATGTCGTCCGCGCTCCCGAACTGCGCGGGCGAAAGGCCGGTCGCGTTGATCTTCAGCACCGCGAGGTCTGCAGTCTTGTCGTAGCCGACCACCTTGGCGCTGTAGGTTTTGTTGTCGTGCAGCACTACCTGCACTTTGTTCGTACGCGAATAGTTCACGACGTGGGCGTTCGTCAGGATCGTGCCGTCGGAGGTCGCGATGATGCCGGTGCCCTCGCTGGTGCCGCTTTCCCCGTTGCTCCCGCCCGGGACGGTGGTTTTAACGCCCACCACGCTCTGAATGACCTTTTTATAGACCTCGGGCGCACCCATCTGGAGGCCGGATGGCTTCGATTCAATCGTAATGCCGGAGGAGGTCGGGTTGGTTCCGTCGCCCTGTACGCCGCCGATCGCGGAGGAAGCGCTGCCGGAACTTGCGCTGCCGGAATTTGCGCCGCCCGGAAGCGCGGAAGAGGTATCCGGCAGCGAAGAGGAAGCCCGTGAAGAAGTGCTTCCGGGTGCAGCGGTGCGCATGGCGAAGATTCCGCAGGCCGCAATCAGCCCGACCGTAACCACGCCCAGAATCCAGAGGAACACCTTGAGCCCGGTATTCATCCGGTGGGGCGGCGTCGGCCCCTGCGGGCCGTAATGCCCGTAGGGCTGCTGGTACTGCTGCCAGCGGTAATCATTCCCGCCGTTCTGCCCGCCGTAGGGAGAATTGTTCTGCCCGGGGGCGCCGTAGCCGTAGCCGCCGTAGGGCTGCTGCCGGCCGTAAGGCGGCGGATTTCCGCCGTAGGAACCGCCCTGCTGGCCGTAGCCGTATCCGCCGCCGTACCCGCCGTAGGGATTGCCGTACTGCCCGTAAGGGCCGTACGGCTGCTGATAGGGCTGCTGCTGAGCGTCACCGTTCTGGGACGGAGCAGGTCCCTCCGGACCGGATGCGGACTGCCCTTCCGGAGAATCCCCATGGGGAGCATCCTCCGGCGCGCCGGACTGCGGCTCCCCTGTCTCCCCGCTTTCGCGGTCCTCCGCGCCCGGGTCGTTTTCCTTATTGTAGTTCGGATCGTCGTTCATAGCAATTCCCTTTCATGCGTTTGTTTTTGGCTCTTCGCCGCTGATTTCCACCATTCTCCGCTCCGAGCGCAGAGTTTCCATCTTTTTCGGAAGCCAGAAGGTAAACCGGCAGAATTCATTCTGCACGCTTTCCGCCGTAATATCCCCGCCGTGCAGGCGGATGATCGTTTTGACGATATAAAGCCCCAGCCCCATGCCGTTTTTGTCGTGGCTGCGGGATTTATCGGTTTTGTAGAACCGGTCGAACACCATGGGGAGCTCATCGGGGGCGATGCCCGGGCCGCTGTTTTCCACCATCACCGTCACGCGGTCGGACTTTTCCTCCAGCTTCAGGGCAATGTACCCGCCCTCGTTCGTGAACTTTGCGGCGTTGTCCAGCAGGTTGTAAACCACCTGATGGATCATGTCCGGGTCGCCGTTCACAAACAGGCTGTCGGTGTTTTCCAGGCCGCGGACCTCGATCTTTTTATCTTCAATCGGTTTTTCCAGCGAGAGCAGCGCCGAAAGCACAACGCCCGTCAGGTCGAAGCGGGCCGGACGCAGCTTCAGCTCGCCGTTGTCGATGCGGGAAAGGTCCAGCATGGTGCGCACCAGGCGCGAAAGGCGCTTGACCTCCTGTGAGACAATGTCGAGGTAATGCCGCTGCTTTTCCGGCGGGATGGTCCCGTCGAGGATTCCGTCGATGAACCCGGCGATGGTGGTCATTGGGGTTTTGAACTCGTGCGAAACGTTCGCGATGAAATTCCGCCGCGCGCCCTCCACACTGCTGAGGGAATCGGCCATGTTGTTGAACGCGACGGCGAGCTGCCCGATTTCATCCATGCTGGTGACCGGCACGCGCACGGTGAAGTTCCCTTCCCCGAAGCTGCGCGCCGCCGATGCCATCCCGCGCAGCGGACGCACCTGCCGGTAGGTGAACAGCCAGATGATGCAGAACGAAACGGCGAACGCGAGCACCGCAGCGATGACGATCAACTTGAGCAGATCCATGCGGAACGCATTGAGCGACTCCACATTGTAGGCGGCGAAAACCGCTCCGATCACCGTGCCCTGAGGTCCGCCGACCGCGATCGGCACGCCCACGATGTAATACGGCCGGTCGTACAGTCCGCCGAGCGTACCCTCCGCGTTATAGCGGGCCGACAGAACCTTTTTCATAATGTCGCCGCCGACCTGCTTGGTTCCGCCGGTCAGGTGGCCCCCGCTGCCGTACGCGACGAGGACGGGGTTCCCCTCGCGGTCGGTCACGAAAATATCAGAATTGATGTTGGTCGCAAACGCCATGATAAACGCCTGCATGCGCCCGGCATCCACCGTGTATTCGTTCCGCTTGACGGTGACGACGCTGGAGGCCGCGATCTGCGCGACACTGTCCGCGCTTTTGGAAAGAAGGTTGCGCCGGTCGCTTTTCCAGTAATCGGAGACAAAAATCAGCACAACCATGCTGAGAATCAGGAAGCTGACCAGAATGACCAGCGACGTGATGCGTAAATATTTTTTAAACAGCGTCTTCTGCATGAGCGCCACCCGGAAACGGCCTCCCGTTTACTCTTTTACTTCAAATTTGTAGCCGACGCCCCAGACGGTCTTCAGGGCCCATTTTTCCGAAACGCCCTCCAGCTTTTCGCGCAGGCGCTTGACGTGCACGTCCACCGTGCGGCTGTCGCCGTAATAGTCGAAGCCCCAAACCTCATCCAGAAGCTGGTCGCGCGTAAACACCCGGTTCGGGTTGCTTGCCAGATGGAAAATAAGCTCCATTTCCTTCGGCGGGGTATCGACCTGCACCCCGTTGACCTTCAGCTCATAATTCGTCAGGTTGATGGAAAGCTTGTCGAACTTGACTTCCTTAACCGGTTCGTCCCCGTTCTTGCCGAGGCGGCGGAGCACCGCTTTGATGCGCGCCACAACTTCCTTTGCCTCAAACGGCTTTACGACGTAATCGTCCGCGCCCAGCTCCAGGCCGAGCACCTTGTCGAAAACCTCGCCTTTCGCGGTCAGCATGATGATCGGGCACTGCGATTTCTTCCGGATTTCCCGGCAGACCTGCCAGCCGTCCAGCTCTGGAAGCATGATATCCAGCAGGATGAGGTCCGGATTCTCTTTTTCGAACAGTTCCAGCGCGCTTCTGCCGCTGTTGGCAAGCACCGTTTCAAAGCCCTCTTTTTCGAGATACAGCCGCAAAAGCTCGCAGATATTCTGGTCGTCGTCGACGACCATGATTTTTCCCGCCGCCATTTCTGTTCTTCCCCCTTTTTTAACCCCTCGGCGGCCGCGCAGGAAGTCCGCTTCCCAACGCGTCCGCTTTACTTCTGTTAATTGATTATATAAGAAAAAGGCCCGTTAAATATGAATTTTTTATAAAAATTCTAAAACCATGCCGTAAATATCTGAAGCAAAGTGTAACAAAGGCCCCGGAGCAAGCGATGCCCCGGGGCCGACCCATCTCTTTTGAGCGGTTATTTCATAATGCTGTTCAAAAGGCCGCCTTTTTGAATGATGTTCTGAAGAAACGGCGGGTAGGGACTGGCTTTATAAGTTTCCCCCCGCGAGTTGTTTTTAATCGTTCCGGTGTCGAAATCCACTTCGACCTCGTCCCCTGCGCGGATACCCGCAGCAGCTTCGGGGCTTTCGAGAATCGGCAGGCCGATGTTGATGGAATTGCGGTAA
>JAEWRF010000194.1 GCA_023460155.1 Bacillota bacterium
GAGACAGCCACGGCGTAGTGAATGGCCTGTTCGATCGGCTCGCGGCGGGCCATACTGACGGCAAATCCCGCCACCATGCTGTCGCCGCAGCCCACCGTGTTCACCACCGGGATATCGGGTGTGATGCCGTGATAGACACCCTCCCCGCATACGACGAGAACTCCGTCTTTCCCCAGTGACACGGCAACCATCCCGATTCCGCTTTGATGCAGCTTTTTTGCGGCGGCGATCAGGTCGCTCCGCGAGCCGATATCCACGTTCAAAAGCTGGCGGATTTCGTCGGAATTCGGCTTAATCATCGAGGGGCCAGCGCTCAAGGCGTTTTTCAGGGAACTGCCGCTGGAATCCAGAATGACCGGGATCTTCTGCCGCCGCGCCGCCTGTACGAGCACGCCGTAAAAATCCTCCGGCACCCCTTTCGGCATGCTGCCGGAAATAGCCACCACGTCGGCTTTCGGGAGCTGAGCTTTATAATCGACCAGAAACTGCTGAACCTCCTCCGAGGTTACGGGGTTGCCCGGTTCCAGGAATTCCGTGCTTTTGTTCGTCTCCGTATCCCGTACATTGATGCAGCAGCGCGTTTCCGCCTTAACGTGGGTAAACCTTTTTTCGATTCGGTCTTCCCGGATCAGACTTTCAAACAGCATGCCGTTGCAGCCGCCCACTAAGCCCATTGCCGTGACGTTTTCTCCGGCGAGCGCCGCTACCCGGGAAACGTTCAGTCCCTTCCCTCCGGCGGTGTTGTTCACTTCCCCGACGCGCATTACCTCGTGCGGGGAAAGGCGGTCCAGAACATACAGTTTATCCACCGCGGCGTTCAGAGTGACCGTTAAAATCATGCGGACACCTCCTTACTCGTTCATCAGCAATATCTTGCCGTGAACCTGCTCGGGGTGGTGGAAACAGTCAAACGCTTCCGCGACCTTTGCCATCGGATACTTCCGGAAAATGAAGTCCGGGTCGAATTTCAGCTGGCCCGTGGCGAAATAGTGTGCGGTGAGCTCCCACTCCTTTCCCGGGAACGGGGACGAATAGCTCATCCAGCTGCCGGTCAGCTTGAATTCCTTGCGGTTCATATTCTCCCATTCGGCGGGCGTGAAGCTGAGATTGACATGCGGCGTGCCGATGCAGCAGATATGCGCCTTGTTCGCCGCGATTTCATAGGCAATATGAATGGTTGCGGGGTTCCCGGCGGCCTCGAACAGGAAATCGTAGCCCTTCCCGCCGGTCAGCTCCATACATTCTTTTTTGTAATCCGGGTTCTTCGTATTGATCACGGCATCCGCGCCCATGCGCTTCGCCAGTGCGAGGCGGCCTTCGTCGATATCGAACACCACCACTTTTTTCGCGCCGAAGATCTTTGCCCACTGCAGCGTGAAAATACCAATGGTTCCACACCCGAGCACGGCCACACAGCCGCCGCCCCGGTAATCGTTGCACATGACTCCGTGCAGCGCCACGGTGGAGGGCTCAAACATGGCCGCCTGCTCATAGGGAATGCTGCTGTCGTATTTGACGGCGTTCCCTTCCGGCATGACGACGTATTCGGCAAAGCTCCCCTGATCCCGGCTGCCGATGAAGCTGTAATGCTTGCAAAGGGAAAAATTCCCGTTCTGGCAGTCGTCGCATTTCATACAGGGAAGCAGCGGTGCGCCGGAGACGGTGTCGCCTACCTTGATACTGGTAACGCCTTCGCCCACCTCAACCACGTCGCCGGAAAATTCGTGGCCGAGAACGATCGGATAAAAATGTGCGCCGTTGTGGAGAACCCTTGGCACGTCGCTGCCGCAAATGCCCGTCGCCCGGACATGAACTTTCACGGTGCCGGGCCGAACTTCCGGCGTCTCCCAGTCGGCATAGCGGATGTCTTCATTTGCATAAAGTACTGCTGCTTTCATGAATTTTTCACCCCATGCATGATATTTTTCAAACTCTGATATAACTCAAGGTAAACGGCGTAGCCCTCGTCGTAAACAGCCGCGTTTTCCGGATTCGGAACAAATTCGCGCCGCACTGTCACCGTACGCCCCACCGCGTCCTCAAAATCACGGTAGACCCCCGTCCCGACTCCGGCCAGAATGGCCGCGCCCAGCGCCGTTGCGGTATCCGCGGAAGGAACGTCGATTTTCTTCCCCGTAATGTCCGCTTTCAGCTGCGTCCACAGTCTGCTGTTGGCGGCGCCGCCCATGGAGCGGAGCGTTTCCGCGCGGGCCCCCGCCTGCTCGGCTGTCTCCAGATTGTGCCGCAGGGAATAGGCGACACCTTCCATCACCGCGCGGGCGAAATGCGCCCGCGTTTTGGAAAAATCGATGCCGTAGAATACTCCTTTGGCGTCCGGGTCCCAGATTGGGCTGCGCTCGCCCGCCATATACGGGAGGAATACAAGCCCTTCGCTTCCGGCAGGAACTTTCTGCGCGGCGGCATCCATTTCCGCAAGGGAATTGGTCCCCTTTGCCTTTGCGGCCGCCCGCTCCTCTGCGCAGAATTCCTGCTCAAACCAGTTTACGGTTCCGCCTCCGCCGACGCTCCCGCCCTGCAGAAGCCACCGCCCAGGTACGACGTGCGCCCCCAAAATCAGGCGCGGGTCCATCCGGCAGGTATCCATACAAATGCTCATGCCGCCCGCCTGGCCGCCCTGCTCCTGTGTTTCCCCCGGATGGACGACGCCGGCGCCCAGCGTGCCGCACGCGGCGTCCAGACCGCCCGCCACAACGGGAATTCCTGCCCGCAGGCCCGTTGCTTCCGCCGCTTCCGGCGTCACAGTTCCAACAACCGCATCGCAGGGAACAATTTCCGGCAGCAGCGCAGGGTCGACGCCCATCTCGCGGCACAGCTCCTGATTCCAGACGCCGTGCGCCATATCGTAGCAATTCCAGCCGTAGCCCTGACTCGGTTCCTGCGTCACCGCGCCGGTCAGCCGGTAGGCGATAAAGCTGTTGGACTGCAGAATCTTGTATGTATTCCGGTAAACCTCCGGCTGCTGCTCTTTGTACCACAGAACTTTCGGCATGGTATACATCGGCTGCACCGGGTTCCCGTTGGTGCGGAACAGCCTCTCTTCGCCGAACCGTGCTTTCAGGTCCGCGCAGATCTTCTGCGAGCGCGTATCCATCCAGATGGGAGTATCGCACAGCACCTTGCCCCGCCGGTCGACGGCAATGGCGCTCCAGCTCTGTCCGTCCACGCCGATGCCAACAATCTCAGCGGCTCTGACGCCCTTTTGAAACAGTTCCCGGATCGCCTCACAAACGGCGTCCCACCAGTCTTCCGGATTCTGCTCCGCCCACCCCGGGTGAGGATAGCGCACGGGATAGCTCCGGTTCGACTGCGCAAGCACCGTGCCGTCCGGAGAAAAGGCTGCCGCTTTGCAGGAAGAAGTTCCGATGTCGATTCCGAGAAGCACTTCGTTCATGACTTCACCCTGCTTACGCCTTCCCGTCGCAACCGCATACGCGCATGCGATTCTTGACCAGTTCCTTTACGCGTTCGCGTCCGACCTTACCGTAGGCCTTCGGATCGAAGGTATCCGGTTTCTCTCTCAGCACTTCCTTCACCCCGTCGCTGTACGCGATGCGAAGCTCGGTTGCAAAATTGACCTTGCAGATTCCGCGGCGCACACATTCCCGGATCGCTTCGTCGGAAAGGCCCGAGGCGCCGTGCAGCACCATCGGCACGGTGAGCATTCCCTTCAGCTTTGCGATCAGCTCCGTGTTCAGAACCGGTGTTGTCTTATACACGCCATGAGCGGTTCCCACGCCCACCGCCATGCAGAAGAGGCCCGTTTCCTTTTCAAACCGAACCGCCTCTTCCGGAATGGTGTAGCCCGCATCCTCGCAAACGAGGTCGTCTTCTTTTCCGCCGACCCGGCCGATTTCCCCTTCCACGGGAATCCCGGACGGTTCGCACATCTCCACGACCTTGCGGGTCAGAGCGATATTTTCTTCCAGCGGAAGCTTGCTCCCGTCGATCATGATGCTGGTATAGCCCGCCCGAAGCGCCTGCGCGCAAAGCTCGAAGCTGTTGCCGTGATCCAGATGCAGAACAACGGGAACATCGGCTTTTTCCGCCAGCGCTTTCACGTTGGCGTAGTACAGGTCCGGCCCGGCATATTTTACGGTGGAAGGAGTCGTCTGCAGCATCACCGGAGCATGCAGTTCCTCTGCCGCTCCGATAATGGCCTGCGCCATTTCCATGTTTTCAACATTGAAAGCCCCGACGGCATATCCGCCTTCCTGCGCTTTCAGCAAAATCTTTTTTGATGTTTCCAAAGACATTGCGGCATCTTCCCTTCTAAAATCGGCAATAAGTTAAACGTTTAATTTTTTGCGTTTAAGGTAAAGCCCATGAATGCCGCAGATTTCCGCAAGTTATGTACGCATTTATCATGGACTTTTAAAAATGAAACGTTCTACTTTTGAAGTATATCACCGAGGTTAGTTTTTGTCAAGCAGGTTAAAAAAATTCTTCCGGTACGCCCGCCTATGCTGGAATTAATCCCGCAGTCGGCTTCTGTACCGGAAGAATGAAACGTTTCTAAATATCGTTGCCCGAATCACAGGCACGCCGGAACTTTGAAAGGGCAGATTTGGCCTGTGCTCAGAGCTCACGGACGGACGCGCCCTCCTGAAGGGTGGTGGAGAGGGAAACCGCAACCGGGGAAACCGGAACGCTGCCGGTCAGGTGCTCCAGCAAAAGCTTGGCCGTCTGAGCGCCGATCTGTTCCAGCGGCTGTGTGACAATGGTCAGCTGAGGATGCGTGATGCGGGAGAGGTCCATATTGTCGAACCCGATGACGGAAATTTCGTCGGGAATCTTCAGTCCCATCTCATTGACCGCAATGACGGCGCCCAGCGTCATTTCATAGTTGGTGACAAACACCGCGGTCACCCGGCTTTGCAGAAGCAGGCGGCGCATGCTTTCGTAGCCGCCCTGTACCGTGTAGTCGCCGTGAAGAATATTGTCTTCGTTAACCGGCAGGCTGAAAGAATCAAAAGCGTCAAAATAGCCTTTTAACCGCTGTTTGGAGGTAAACACATCCTCGGGGCCGACGATAATTCCGATTTCCCTATGTTTATGCTGCAAAAGATAGGAAATTGCTGTTTTTGCAGCGGCGGTATTGTCAATCAGAACAGAATCGGCAATCCCGGTAAGTGAATCGATCGGCCGGTCGATGAGGACAATCGGGATCTTTTTCTCAACGGCAGGCTGCAGATGGTGACCGTCCTTGCACACCGGCATGTTGACGATGCCGTCCACCATCTTGCCCAACAGAAAATGCACCGCTTCGCATTCCAGTTTCTCGTTGGTATGGCAGTCGCAGATAATGCTGCTGTAGCCCTGCCCGCGGAGAACCTCTTCCATTTTCGTCACGATCTGCGTGACGAAAAGGTTCGAAAGCTCCGGTATAATAACGCCGATCGTACGGCTTTTATTTGATTTGAGTCCCCGCGCATATTCATTCACGGTATAGTTCAGCTTTTTAATGGCCCGTTCAACAGCGACGCGGTTTTTCTCCTTCAGCGTAGCGCCATTCATATATTTGGAAACCGTGGCGATGCTGAGACCCGTTTCACGGGCAATATCTTTAATGGTCGCCGCCATAAGTCCTCCTTGTAAAACGTTTTATTTGTCTATAAAAATATCACAGAAATCATACCGTGTCAATTCGAAACAGAGCAACAGAATTCAGGTGCTGCTCGGGACTTGAAAAATAAACCGTTTCCCTTCGCTGAGGAAAGCCCTTTCACGCACGGCAGACGGGCTCTCACGCAGCGTTTTTGGCTCATTTCGCTTTTTCGCCGCACCGATTCCATCAATCCGGCTGGAAAACATGTTTGCAGCTTCCCCGTCTGTGTTATACTATAAAAAGAATAATTTCATCAGAAAAACGGAGATGAAAAGGATGGACGGAATCATCGACGCAGGCGGCGGGCTCCGGGGAATTTACGGAGCCGGCGTTTTTGACTATTGCCTGGACCGCGGAATCCGCTTCGGCTACTGCATCGGCATATCCGCAGGCAGCGCCAACATTGCTTCCTACCTTGCGAAGCAGAGGGGCCGAAACTACCGGTTCTACATGGAATACGCTTTCCGGAAGCAATATATGAGCCTCGGCAACCTGGTCCGCACCGGCTCCTACCTTGACCTGGATTACGTTTACGGCGGGCTTTCCAACCAAGACGGCGAAAACCCGCTGAATTATGAGGCACTTGAAAAATCGGACAGCATCATAAAGGTCGTCGCGCTGAACGCGCAAACGGGTGAAACCGTCTATTTTGATAAGAGGGATATGGCGCAGGACGACTACCATATTCTGAAAGCTTCCTCCAACCTGCCCGTGGTCAACCGGCCTTATTGGGCGAACGGCATTCCCTGCTATGACGGAGGGATGGCGGACCCCATTCCGCTGAAAAAGGCCTTTGAGGACGGATGCGGCAAGGTTGCCGTGATTCTCACAAAGCCGAGAGATCTCCTCCGGGAACAGAAAAAGGACGTCCCTCCTGCCAGGCTCCTGCGGCGCCGGTATCCGGCAGCCGCCGACCAGCTTCTGCTCCGCTACAAAAAATACAACGACGGAGTAGCGCTTGCGAAAAAACTGGAGCAGCAGGGAAAGGCGCTGATTATCGCACCGGATGACTGCTGCGGTATGAGCACCCTGACAAAAAGCCGGAAAAGCATGGAGCAGATGTACCAAAAGGGATACAGCGATGCGGCCGCCCTTCCGGAATTTCTCCGCTCCGGTGAGATTACGATCCCGGCATAGGGGAACCTTCCCCGTTTGGCCGGAATACTTTGAATCAGAACGTCAGACGCATATCGTACCAGACGGCTCCGCCGTGAACGGATTTCGACACTCCTTCGTTCCGATAACCGAATTTTTCATAATAATGGATCAGCTTTTCCTTGCAGGTGAGAATACAGCCCCTGCGCCCCTGCGCACGGGCATCGGAAATAACCCGCTCCATGATCCGCGCGGCTGCGCCGCGCCTGCGGTAAGCCGGAACGGTGTTCACGCCGAAAATCGCCTGCCACGCGCCCGCCTCCCGGTGCAGCCCGGCGTCTTCGAACATTTCGTCCCGGATCACCGGTTCATCCGTGACCATTCCGTCGATGAACCCGACCAGTTTTCCGTCCTCCTCCAGCAGCCAGAAATGGCCGGGGTAAGCGCGGAGCCGGGCTTCTAAATCCGCTTCCGACGCCGCTTCCGCAGGCGGGAAGCACTCCGCCTCCACCGCGGTGACAGCCGGAAGATCCGATAAAACAGCAGTTCTGATATTCACAGGAAACCTCCCAAAACGTTCCGCAAAACGGACGGCCGGGGCTTGTGCCGGGGCCGTCCGAAGGGAATTATTTTTCTATTATAAACTTATTGAAAGACCGTTTCAACCGGCGCGGCTCCCAAATTCAGCATGTAGGTCTGTTCCATATGGCGAACTCCCCACGCGGCGTCTTCCGTTTCTTTAATCAGGCGGAAGCCCGCCTTCCGATACATGGCAATCGCCGTTTTCTGATCGTCGGTCGTTTCCAGAAAAACGCTTTGATACCCGACGTCCCGCGCAAAGCCGATTGCTTTGTTAAGCAGCTGCTTTCCGAGCCCCTGCCCGCGGAAATCCGGATGGAGAAGGAACCAGCGCAGCTGTGCAACCCGCTCCGGATGCCCCGCAATCGCAATCGCGCCGACCGTTTTTCCGTCCGCTTCCGCAAACCAGATGCGGTCCTTCGCGGGGTCGTACTCCTTTAAAAACTCATAAAGCGTCTTGCAGACATAGGCTTCAAACACATGGTTATACCCGCATTCGCCCGCGTAAATCCACCCGTGCATGCGAATCAGTTCCCCCGCGTCGCCGGGGCGGAGCTCATGCCGGATACGGATTTCCGCCTGTTCCCCGGAAAGAGAGCCCTGAACAAAATCCATCGCCGAAGCCAGCTCTTCCCGCCTGGTCTGCGACAGGTTCCGGAGCAGCTTTTCCGCCTGACTGTCCGAAAGGGCATTTAAGCGGGACAGCGTCTCTTTTCCCGACTCTGTAAGAAAAACCGAATAGACCCGTCCGTCTTCCTTCGATTGGGTACGGCCGACAAAGCCTTTTTTCTCAAACTGTTTCAGGATTCTGCTCAGATAGCCGGAATCGATTTTCAGCTTCTGAATCAGCGCCTTTGCCGAACAGGGCGATTCGCCGAGTTCATACAAAACACGTGCCTCGGTAATGGAAAACTCCGTATTCAGCAGATGCCGATCCAAAAGTCCCAGCAGATTTGTATAGAAACGATTGAATGTGCGCATCTTTATAATCGGTGCACCAGTTTGCATAAAATCGCCCCTTCCGTCTTTCCTTTTAACTCTACTCAATTTTGCTGACAAAGTCAACTGGTTTGCTTCTTTTCCTTCCGAAAGACGGGAAGACCTCGCCGATAATTCCCGGAACAATTTCATTTTAGAAAATACTTTCTTCCGTTTTTCGGTATAATCAATTTTATTAGAGGTAAATCGGTGGAAATTGCTTTATTTTAGTAGTTTTTTGCCTTTTACACTTAATAATTGAAAGCGTACGCCGGAGTCAAGCCATCTCCAGGCACCTGAGCTTCCGGCGGAGAAACAGAGAAAATTAAATCAAATGCCGGGAGGTAATTTATGCCGAAAATGACCTTTGTACTCCTGAAGCCGGACGCCGTGGAGCGAAAGCTGGTGCGGGAGATCGTTTCCTACTTTGCAGCCCGCAGCATTTTCCCAAAGCTTTTTGACCTGCAGACCGCTACGGCGGAGAAAATCACGGCCCACTATGCGGAACACATTGAAAAATTCGGGCCTGAGTTCGAGCAGAAGACAAAAGCCATGTTCGAGGGAAAAACGGTGATTCCGATCGTTCTGACCGGAACCGAAGACGTGATCCGGGACGTACGCAGCATCGTGGGTGCGACGGAACCCGCCAAAGCGGAACTCGGAACAATCCGGGGAGATTTGGGTGCGGGCGACAGCTATGAGAAGGCGGCCGCCGAACACCGGCTTGTGGCGAACCTCATTCACGCCTCCGACAGCGAGGAAGCCGTCCGGCGCGAAACCGAGATCTGGCTGCCGGGTTATCCCTGCGAGTAAATGCTTTATAATGGAAAAAAGGCAGTACGGACACTGAGATTCAGCGTCCGTGCTGCTTCGTTTTTCCTGTGCCCTGCTGCGCCGCGCCGAAACGGGAATTAGCCCGTAATAACGGAATAAAAGCGCATCAGATTATCCATTGTATCGGCAAGGTCGCGCTGGCTTCTCTTTTTCGCAGCGGAAAAGTCGACGGCTACCCGGTTGATGCTGAAAACCGCCTTGACCCCAAGCTGGTAAACCGGCTCGATGTTGTCGCCGATATCGCCCACCACCAAGATGAGCGGAACGGTCAGCTTCCGGGCGCGCTTCGCAACCCCGGAGATTACCTTGCCGCGCAGGCTTTGAAAATCCAGTTTGCCTTCCCCGCTGAAGATCAGGTCGGCACCCTCGGCAAGTTCGTCGAACCGCACCGTATCCAGCACGGTCTCGATCCCCATCTGCAGTCTTGAGCCGAAAAAGGCAACCATCCCGGCGCCCATGCCGCCGGCGGCTCCTGCGCCCGGAAGCTCCCGCACCTCTATGCCCAGGTCTTTCTTCATCACTTCGGCAAGGTGCGCAAGGTTGCGGTCCAGCAGCCGGACCGTCTCCTCGTCGGCGCCCTTCTGCGGGCCGAACACGGCGGCCGCGCCCTGCGGCCCGCACAGGGGATTGTCAATGTCGCACATCGTAATCAGCTCTGTGTTTTTCAGCTCGGGGCAAAGCTCCGAAGCGTCGATCGAAACGATGCGGTCCAGCGTTTGGCCCACCGGGACGAACGCTTTCCCTTCGGCATCCAGAAACCGGATGCCCAGCGCGCAGGCCGCTCCGGCGCCGCCGTCGTTTGTGGCGCTTCCGCCCAGGCCGACGATGATCTTTTTGCAGCCGGATTTCGCCGCGTGGGCGATCAGTTGCCCCACCCCGTAGGTGGTGGTTTTTTCGGCGTGACGGTTTTCCCCGACGAGCGGCAGTCCCGCGCACGCCGCCATTTCCACGATTGCCGTGCGTCCTCCGTCAACCAAGCCGTAAAACCCCCGAAGGTTTTCCCCATAGGGACCCTGCACGGGAAGAGAAACCTTTTCCCCGCCCATTGCGGTCAGGAAAGCGTCCACCGTGCCTTCGCCGCCGTCCGCCACCGGAACCTGCACAATCTGCGCCGCCGGCTCATAGCGCCGGATCTGTTCGGCCATGATGGAGCAGATCTCGGCGGAGCTCATGCTGCCCTTGAAGGAATCCGGAATCAGAACCACCTTTTTTAACGCTGCCATATTCTCAGCCCCTGTTTACGACGTTGACCGGAGAACCCCCGAGGAATTTTCGCAGGTTCTCCACTGCGATGTCCATCAGGCGCTGGCGGCTTTCCTTCGGCGCCCAGGAAATGTGCGGCGTAATAATCATGTTCTTCGCCTGAAGCAGCGGATTATCCATTTTGATCGGTTCCGTGGAGACCACGTCGACCGCCGCCCCTGCCACCTTGCCGCTGTTCAGCGCGTCGCGCAGGTCCTCCTCCACGATCAGCGGGCCGCGGGAATTGTTGATGATCATGACGCCGTCCTTCATTTTCGCAATCGTGTCCTTATTGATGATGCCCTGCGTCGCCGGGAACAACGGGCAGTGCAGCGCGATCACGTCGGAGACGCTCAGCAGCTCGTCCAGCTCCGCATAGCGGCAGGTTTCGCTTTCAACCGAGGGGTCCCGGTAGGAATCATAGGCGACGACCTTCATGCCGAGCGCCTGCGCGATCTGGCCTGTCCTCCGCCCGATTCTGCCGAAGCCGACGATGCCCATCGTCTTCCCGGCCAGCTCCACCAGCGGATAATTCCAGAAGCACCAGTCGGCGTTGTTGGTCCAGTCTCCCTTTTTCACACAGTCGGAGTGCTCCCCGATGTGGTGACAAAGCTCCAGCAGAAGGGCAATTGCGAATTGGGCGACCGCGTCGGTTCCGTAGGTGGGAATGTTGCAGACCGGGATACCCTTCGTCTTTGCAGCCTCCACATCCACCACGTTATAGCCGGTTGCGAGAACGCCGATGAATTTCACGTTCGGGCAGGCATCCAGCGTTTCCTTCGTGACCGGGGTTTTGTTGGTGTACACCGCTTCGGCGTCCCCGATCCGTTCGATTACCTTGTCTGCGGGCGTGCGGTCGTAAACGGTGAGGTCTCCGAGCTTTTCAAGGCCGGACCACGACAGATCCCCCGGATTTTCGGTATAGCCGTCCAATACTACGATTTTCATTTTCCGTTCCTCCTGCTGATTTTATAGCTTCTTCTCTTCACAATAATAGAATGTTTTTTCCGGCGGGGCAAGTCCCATCCGGTGCTTCGAAACCCGTGCAATACGATTTTCGAAGGTGTGCTTGTTTTTCAGGTCACGCTGCGGGCATACTGCATACCGCCGAGAGCCGTGACGCCGTACTTTGCCAGCAGTCCGTTTTCCCACGCGGCGAAGGTATCGGCGCTCAGGCCCGTTTTTGCGGCGGTGATCCAGCCGCTGCCCGCTCCGCTCCCGTAGCCGCTGTCACTGCGGGAGAGGAAATAAAGCACATAGCGGTTTTCGCCGCTCTGCCCGACAAATGTCTCGCCCGCTTTCCGCCCGGAATCGGTCAGCCAGGCAACGTCCTTCGCCGACGCGGTGCCAAGGTCGGCTCCGCTCACATTCCGCATCTCGGAGCATGGGGAGCCGGTCAGCTTCCGGGCCAGGCTTTCGAACTCCGGTCTTGACTTTGCGGCGGCAAGCGTGCCGCAGGTCTGGGAGCTTTGGCCGCCGGCAAAGGCATAAAGGTACGAATAGGCGGAATTTTCCGCGGCGTGCTTCCCGTAATATTCCCGCAGCTGGGCGTCTGAAAAGTGATATTTCGCTTTGAGATCGTCGGTGTAGGCTTTGCCGACATAGGTTTTTTCCATCAGGCCGCGCAGTACAGTCTCCGTCATTCCCTTCCCGTAAGTCGCAGTAAGGTAAGAGCCAAGGTTTGCGAAGCCCCCGCTTTTCCCCTGAACCTCGTAGTACTCCACGATGTCGTCCACACTGCTTTTTACTTCGGGGGTCACCGTATAGCCGGCCTTCACCGCTTCGCTGTAATCAACCGACATGCGGGAAAGCGTATCCTTTGCCTGATCCGTGAAATAATCCTGCCAGCTTTCCTTTTTATCGCTGACGGTGCAGGTCTGGTCCGCGAGATTTTTGGAGGACTCCAGTCCCATCAGACTCTCGTAGCCGTTCCCCTTGGAGAGCAGGCTGTGATACGCGCCGAAGTAGTAAAAATTGAATTCCGCGGCGGTGTAGGTTTCGTTCCCCACCTTGAGCGCCTTCGCGCGGTCCGGCGCTCGGAGGGAAGGGCCGATCAGGCTCCACAGAACCAGGCCCAGCGCAATCGCCCCGCCGCAGACGCCCAGAGAAATCATCAGCGCGTTGACGCGCTTTTCCCGGCCGCCGAGGCGCTCTTTGCGGGACAGCGCATCCTTACGGGAAGCCTTTGTCATCGGAGACTCCTTCTTTCGGTCGGATAAGCGAAACACGGAACCGTCGAACGCCGGCTCCGTGTTTCTGGAATTGAGGTGGGTTCAAAGGCCGAGCTTAAAAATGCGGTTCGCGTTTTTCCACATGACATTTTCCAGATCGTCTTCGTTTTTGATGATTTGGCGGTACTTGGCCAGCTCCACAGGGATCTGGTCCAGGTTGTCCGAAGAAAAGAGGATCTTGCTGCAACCGACTTCTTCTATCATATGCTTGACGGCGTTTGTGCCGCACCAGCTCGGCTCCAGAAATACGTTATCGAGCTTTTTTGCCAGCAGTCGTGCCTGCTGATGGAACGATTCGGAACCCGCATGGGCCAGAATCACCGGCACATCCGGATGGTCCTTGGCGCCCTGATAAACGCTTGTGGGGTCCGCAAACGGAATTCCGTTTCCGGTGTGGATCATGAGGGGCACCTTCAGCGCCCGGCAGACCTCGTACACATGGTAGGCATCCCGGGACGACGGGTGGCAGGCGTGGGCAATCGGGGTGATTTTAATCGCCACAAAGCCCAGCTCTTTGATGCAGCGGGTCGCCTCGGCGTCGTAATCCTCCGGAAAGAAATGAGGGTTGATGGAGGCCATGCCGAAAAACTTTTTCCGGGGCGCCATTTTTTTGCAGTAGGCCGCAATGCGGTCGTGGATTTTTACATGCTCGGAAATGTAGGGCCTGGGGATAAACGGCTGGATGATCCCGCCGTCGATCTGAAACCGATCGTAATATTCGGTCAGTTCCTCCTCGCGGTTGACCTCGTCGAATACTACGTCCTCCCCCAGGTGAACGTGTGCGTCAATAATCATAGCGGATCGTATTCCTCCCTTCCGCTCAGGAAGTTTTGGCTTCCTTGGAAGCACATTTGTGATATTTGCGCTGATCTCTTCGGGTTTCGGAGGCGCCGATCAGGAGCACGATAACAATCAGCGCACCCTTGACCACGCTCTGCATTCCTGCGTCCGCACCCATAAGCTGCAGGCAGGAAATAATCAGGTACAGGAACAGCGAACCCACGAGCGTCCCCGCCGTATTGGCACGCCCGCCGGACATCAGCGTGCCGCCGACCACGATGCAGGCGATGCTGTCCATCTGGTAGTTGTTGCCCATACCGAGATAGGCCCCGCTGACGTGAGCGGAAATCATGGCACCGCACAGACCCGCCAGAACCGCCGCGAAAATATAGGTCAGAATCTCCGTTTTTACTACCTGCACACCCGCGAGGCGCGCCGCTTCAAGGTTCTGTCCCATGGAAAGCAGGCTTTTGCCGTAGGTAGTGGAGGTGAGCAGAAAATGGATCAGTGCCGCCAACAGGATGACCAGCACGATGAAAACGGGGATTCCGGCAACGCGGAATGTGACAATATTCTGCAGGATCGGGGGAATGGTGAACACATTGAACGCATGCCCGATCAGCATTGTAACCGTAACAATCAGGTAGTTCATCGCCATCGTTGCAATAATGGCAGGAATTTTCAGGTGGATGACCATCATGCTGTTGAGGAAGCCCACCACCACGCCGCAGGCGATGACCACCAGCAGAGCAGGAAGAATCATGCTGTTTTTGCCGTTGCACAGCCCCATGCTGACATAGGCGCCCAGAGTGATCATGCCGGGAATGGAAAGGTCGATGGCGCCGCGGCCGGTAGTTACCACCAGCATCTGCGCAATGCCCGCGATGGCGAGGAACGACGCGGTGTAGGCATTGTCGATCAGCGAATTGATGCTGATTCCACCGCTGCCGAACACGCCCATCAGAATCCAAAGGATCAGGCAGCCGCCCGCCGCATAAAGCCAGCTTCCGTTTCTTCCGGCAAACGCTTTTATTTTCCGGTTATTCATGCCCGCTTCCTCCTTCCTTTCATCAGACGCAGGGACAGGATCAGAATCAACACCAGACCCTGAATCAGGGCTGTGAAATCCGTGCTGACGTTCATCAGGCCGAGCAGCACACTGATCATGGTAAGGATGACAGCCCCGCAGACCGCGCCGAACAGAGTGACCACCCCGCCGGAGAAGTAGCCGCCGCCGATGATGACCGAAGCCACGGAAAGCATGGTATAGGTTCCGGAAGCGGAGGAATCGGAGGCGTTATTGATGGCGGAGGTAGAGATTCCGGCCATGAAGGCGAGGAACCCCGCCAGAGCGTAAACCGCCATATAAGCCGTCGCGCGCTTCCAGCCCGAATTCATCATGGCTTTTTCGTTGTTGCCGAAGCCGCGGAGCACGGTGCCGTAGCGGGAACGGTAAAACAGAATGGCCCCAATCAGGAAAATGAGCAGCCAGAGGCTGAGGGTGTTCAGGAACGGGGTATTGGAATAGAAGGTCGCGCGGATCCACGCCGGGCAGGTTCCTCCGGGCATAGCCTGAATGGAGAGCGCGATGCCGATCCAGACAAAGGACATGCCGAGGGTCACGATGATCGCCGGGACGTTGCGCTTATAAATCACATAGCCCATCAGCGGATAGGACAGGAACAGCACCAGAAGTGCCAGCGCGCCCAGCGCCGGTTTGTTAAACAGCACCGTACAGCACAGCACATTGACCAGTCCGCAGTAGTTGCCGATGCCCAGGTCGATGTGGCCCAGTCCGACAATAAAGGTTTGGCCCAGAGAGCACAGCATCAGGGACGCAAACCCGACCACCATCAGCTGCAGCCCGTAGCCGCTCAGCAGCATGGGGGATTTCGCCGTGCATACGGCATAGATGAGAACCATGGCGATCAGGGCAAACGTGTAAAGCGGCGCTCCCGCTTTTTTCTTCCCCTCCGCCTTTTCGGCTTTCTGATCCTGATTCTGGAACGAAAGGCCCATGATGACCTCATGGTTGATTTCGTCCCCTTCAAACGAGCCCATCAGGCGTCCGCTGTTAAGAACCAGCAGATTGGTGCAGAACCTCAGCTCCGCATCGTCCGAGGTGCGCCAGATTACCAGCTTTCCGCTTGCAGCCGCCTCGCGGAACACCTCATAAAGGGCGTTTTTGGTAGGCTGATCCACACCGCGGGTCGGGTCGTCCAGAAGGATGATGTCCGCATCCGCCGCAAGTGCGCGCGCAATCAGCACCTTCTGCTGGTTGCCGCCCGACAGGCTCGTGATGAGGGCCTGCGTGCCGTCGCTCTTGATGTGGAGCTTGTCGTACCAGTAGGTGGCGGATTCCTCCAGCCACTGCTTGCTCAGATGCTTGAATATTCCGCTGTAGGCGGCCTTTGTAATCACCTGATTGTCCAGAATGGACCAAAGGGGGAAAATGCCTTCCTTTTTCCGGTCTCCGGCCACGTAGGCGACCCTTCCGGTTACGCGGAGGCCGGCCTTTTTCTTTTTCGCCTTCAGGAAAACGTCCTGAAGCAAATCCAGTTGCCCGTTGCCCTCCAGGCCCGTCAGACCGAGAATCTGCCCGCCGAAGGCTTCAAAGGTAAGGTCTGTGAGTTTTTTCGTCGTATAATGTTCACAGGCTACGCTGACCTTTTTGTTGAGGTCGGCCGGTTTATAGTCGGACAGTTCCACAACATCTTCGCCGCTGCCGATGCCTTCGCCCATGAGCCTGACCATGTGCTCTTCGCTGGTCTCCGAAATGGCGCCCTGCCATTTCTCGCTGCCGTTCTGCATGATGTAAACGCGGTTTGCAATGGTCATGATCTCCTTCAGGCGGTGGGAGATGTAAATATAGGTCATGCCTTCCCCGGCGGTCTTCATCAGGTAATCCTGAAGCTGCTCCGTCTGTTCAACGGGCAGGGAGGAAGTCGGCTCATCCAGAATCATCAGTTTCATATTCTGATCACTGGTGGCCCGCGCGATCTCCACCATCTGCTGCTGAGCGATGCTCAGGGCGTCCATTCCCACCGTCACGTCGATCGTGTTGCCCGGGAACACACGGTCCAGCGCTTCCCGCGCCATCGCCTGAGCCTGTTTGCGCCAGCCGAAGGCGCCCTTGATGCTCTGGGACTGTTCCACATAAAAATTTTCGTATACGGTCAGATTTTTGCAGAGAGAAAGCTCCTGATGGACCACCCGGATGCCCAGGTTTCTGGCCGCCGCAGGGCTGTACTCCGCCAAATTCACCGATTTCCCGTCAAAGATCAGCTCGCCTTCGTCACAGTTGATCACACCGGAAAGGGTATTGATCAGCGTGCTTTTGCCGGCTCCGTTCGCGCCGACCAGTGCGAGTATGTCTCCCTTTCGGAGAGAAATGCTGATGTCATTGACCGCAACGGTTGGAAAAAATACCTTGCGGAAATGCTTTGCTTCCATTAAAAAGGAGGCCTGTTCCGCAGGTTTTGTCATTGCGTCCAATCCATTCACCTCAATTCGCTGTTTTATCCATATCAGAATCGCTTTTTGCGCCGTTTAGCAGCTTCAGGCCGGTCCCGCCCCATTGAGCGGACCGCCTGGGACAGGGCGTTCCAGGCGGTTCGTTTTTTCGGGCTCTTGGGGAGAAATCAATCTATCATGAGGTAAGCTCCGGCTGAAAATAGGGTCAGGCCTTTTTCAGAATATTGGTTACCACATAATCGTAGGACATATACGGGCTTGCGATCGTACCCGCCTGCAGGCTGGCGTATTCCTTAATCTGATCCTGATTGATATAGATGAAGGGCAGGTACATTTTCTGAGGTACCTTCACGCCGTTGAGGACGCCTACGGCAACCCACAGGGCGCCTGCGCCGCAGGAAGGCGTGGAGTTGACGGACATGGTCTTGTAGCCGCTGGGCGCCTGCTGGTTCCACCAGGACATAAACTCGGCGGTATTGTCGCCGATGGTGAGCGGCACGGGCTTGCCCATGGATTTGAAAGCGTTGACGACGCCCATGGAGTCGGCGCCGCAGTGAGTGATCACGGCGTCAATCTTCGGGAGCGAGGAAAGGACGTTCAGGATGCCCTGCTGTGTAACGGTAGCGTCGGCCTGGCCCTGAACCTCAGCAGACACCTTGACGTTCGGATATTTCGCGAGAACGTTCTTGATGCCCTTGTAAATGCCTGCATCGGGAGCTCCGCCGGAGGGACCGCGGACAATGATGACATTGCCCTTGCCGCCGATGGAATCCATGACGAACTGGGTTTTCTTTTCGCCCATGCTGACCCAGTCGTAGTCCATGGTATAGGCGCCGTCCAGATCGATGATGGAGTCGAATGCGACGATTTTGATTCCCTGATCCATGGCCTTCTTGATGACGTCGTTCAAAGCCGTGGAGGACGCGGCGTTGATGCAGATCGCATCGACCTTTTTCAGAATGAACGAGTTGATCTGTGCAATCTGGGTGTTGACGGTATTGTCGCCGTTCTGAATTTCATAGCTGGAGATGTAGCCGTTCTTTTTCGCCTCTTCGGCAGCCTGCGTAAAGGATGTTACCATCTGTTTGCGCCAGGTGTTGCCATAGAAGGAGTTGGAAAGGCCGATTACGTACTTGCCGGGCTTAAGGGCATAGTCCCCGGATACGGTACCCGCAGCGCTGGAAGCGGCTTCGGAGGATGCTGCTGCAGAGGAGACAGCCTCGGAGGAGGCAGACTGCTGGGAGGCCGCAGAGGAGGCCTCACTGGGAGCGGCAGACGACGAGGAGCTTCCGGAGCTGCAGGCGGACATGCCAAGGACCATTGTAAACGCCAGTGACAGAGCCATCATTCGGGATGTCAGTTTCATACGATTTCTCCTTTTCAATACATTATTTTCAGGCGGTCTTTCCGCCTAAATAACAACTGCGTCAGGCACAATTCTTAACGCTTGTCTCACAATATTCCCAAAAGGAAGAAGGTTTTTCCTCAGATCTGCGGAGCCTCCGGGTGAAGCATTGTAGCGATGACCTTTTTCAGGACTTCGTCGTCCCAGATTTTCTTCCAGTCATCGCGGAGCACCAGACGGTTGCCGAGGCCGATGGCGACTTTGCAGGCATCGGAAACAGGCGGTTTCCCCGGCAGAAGGCCCAGGAAGTTCGCGGTAAGGTTATAGATGTGGCCGGTCAGGAACGAGATTGCCGCGTCGCGCTCAATGCCCTTTTCCTCCGCCTTATCAACGGTTTCGGCCATGGCGTACAGGCAGGTTGCGCCCAGCAGTTCCACCAGGGTCGGCTCCAGAAACGCGATCTGCTCGGAAGACATCACATAGGCGTGAAGCACCGGCGCGTACATGTTCTTGGCAACCTCCACCATCTGTGCAAAGCGGCTGTCGTTGCCCTGAATCTTGCTCATGACAATATCCTGTTTGCCGCCGCCGCCGCCAAAACGGTCCTGACGGGCTTCATAAGTATCCTGATCGAGGAAATAAGACGGATGGCACGGATGTGCCACGCCGAAGGTGCAGTCGTCCCGCAGGCTCAGTTCCCTTGCCACGGCGGCAGCGGGATCCAGAATCAGCAGTCCGGCGCCCGGTTTCATCATGGGGACATAAATTGCGGACAGCTTCTGAATAAGAGTATCCGGAACAGCAAACACGATTACTTCCGCCTCTGCGAAAGCCTCTTCCACAGGGGTTACGTCCAGGCCGCGCGCACGAATGCTCTCGATGCCCTTGGGCGAATTTTCCACGAGCTTCAGATCGAACAGATCGGTCCGTTTGGCCAGATTGCCGCTGGTGCGCGTGCCCATCTTTCCGCCTGCTCCGATGACCGCTACTTTGATTTTTTCCATTTTTTTAAACGCTCTCCTTATTTGAATTTATAGTGTGTGCTCCGTTCGCCGGAGTTCCGGCGGGCGGGGGAGCTATCTGCCTAATGAGGTACGGACCGTCTCTGCGATGGCTTCGGGCGAGAAGCCGTAGGAATCCGCCAGAATGTCGGCCGGGCCGGATTCGCCGTAAGAAGTCAGCGCGATGCGCTTTACCTTAGCGGGTTTGTTTTCGCAGGCCAGACGGCTGATGTAGGAACCGAGTCCGCCGTTGATGTTGTGGTCCTCCACCGTAAACAGCTGTTCGCTGCGGGACATGACCTCAAGAATTTTTTCCGGCTTCCTGCCGTAGAGAATATTGATATCGGCCACCGTCACGCTGATCCCCTGGTTCTTCAGCAGATCGGCCGCCCGCAGTACGCGGTTCAGGACGAAGCCGTTCGAGAACAACACCGCGTCGGTGCCGTAATCCTTCCACACGGTGATGCCGTCCGGGGAAAACGGTGTGTTTTTGTCGTAAACGTCCGCTTCGCGGCCGCTGCCGGCGCGGACATACACCGGGCCCTCGATCTCGGCCGCCATTTTAATCGCGTGGTAGCACTGGGCAGGGTCGGCGGGGGTCAGAATGGTGAAATTCGGCATGCTGGAAAGGATGCCGAGATCCTCGTAGAACTGATGGGTCACGCCTTCGCGTTCCCCGCCGAGCAGGCCGGCGTTCACGCCGACGAACTTCGCGTTCAGGTTTGTATACCCGACAAATGTGCGCATCTGCTCACACGCCCGCATGGTCAAAAATCCGCAGTAAGTACCCACAAACGGCACCATGCCGCAGCTTGCAAGCCCCGCGGCCACATCCACCGCGCACTGCTCGGCAATGCCGCACTCAACATAGCGATCCGGGTATTTTTCACCGAACGGCACCGCCCTCATCGCCTTCAGCGAGTCGGGGGAAATCACCATGATCCTGCCGTCGGTCTCGGCCATATCGAGCATGGCGGCGGCAAATGCCTCTCTGGTTCCTTTAAACTCTGTCATCAGTCGGCACCTCCCAGTTCTTTTACGGCGATGGCATATTCCTCATCCGTCGGCACACCCTTATGCCAGGCGTTGTTGTTTTCCATGTAGCTTACGCCCTTGCCCTTGACGCAGTCGCAGACGATGCAGCTCGGGCGTCCCTCCGCACTTTTCGCAATTTCCACCGCCGCTTTAATGGCGCCGATGTCATGTCCTCCGATTTCCTGCACATGCCAGCCGAAAGCGCGGAACCGGTCGGCGGGATTGTTGCGGCCTACCGTGAATTCGATGCTTTTATAGCTCTGCCAGCCGTTCCGGTCAACAAAAACGATCAGGTGATCCAGCTTGCGGCCGGCCGCCATATTGGCGCCCTCCCAGCAGACACCCTCCTGCAGTTCACCGTCGCCGCAGATCACATAAGTATAATAATCTTTTTTCTGTGCCCTTCCGGCCGCGGCCATTCCCGCGCCGATGGCAATGCCGTTGCCCAAAGAACCGGAGGTCATGTCGATGCCCGGGGTACTGTTCATGGACGGGTGTCCCTGGAACATGCTGTGCAGCTGACGCAGGTTAAAGTGCTCCACCTTCGGCTCAAAGTATCCTCTTTCGTTGAGCGCGGCGTACCAGATAGGGCAGGCATGGCCCTTTGAAAGTACAAACCGGTCCCGGTCCTCCCACTTCGGATTTTTCGGATCCACGTTCATGATGTCAAAATACAGAGCGGTCACGATATCCGCCGAGGACAGCGCCGGTCCGGGATGGCCGTCTTTTCCTTCGTACACCATCCGCACTGCTTCCAGTCTCAGTTTGTTGGCCAGCTTTTGGAGTTCTTTCGTTTCCAATTTTCTTCCTCCCTTGATTGAGAAGCTCCGATTGATTCCGGATCCGCTGCGGGCCGGATGAGTTCGCTTGCAAATGGTGTTCCGGCCGTTCCCGCATTCGTTCCTCAATCGGTACTTCCGAAGAGTTGTTTATCGTTGCGTCTCCGGGCGCATGCCCGAATCCGTGACAAGCTGTTTTTATTCCCGCACTGTCTTTCGCCGCTTATTTTATCCACTCCGGGTTTCCAATACCCATTTGGGTAAAAAGCTGTGCGGTTGTTGTTATATTATTAACATTCACTATATTCAATATTATTTTATGTTATTTTATATATAGAATATTATCCAACGTAGGATGTTAAAGAGTAGAACACAAGGCTTTTTCGCCCTGTGGTAAAAAGCAACGGCCGAATTCAATCGTGCTCCTCATTCTGAAGTGTGATTCCCCAGTACTTGTAGCAGTAATCCAGCACGCTGTCGAGGCCGGCGGTGCGGCGCTGCACAATGGTCTCCGTCAGCTTACGGTGGGAATCCACCATGTGGAATCGGTCATTGCAGGCAATGGCATCTTCAATGGAGCGCCTGCGGGAATTCATACTTGCATAGGTCATCATGTCGTTAAGCCGGGAGGCCAGATGGTTATGGGACGCTTCGCAAATCTGCTCCCGGTACTGAATATCGGCATAAAGGATTGCAGAAGAAGTCTCCTGTTCGTCTTCCGCGCGGCGGATAAACCGTTCCGACGCGTCGCAGATCGCCTGCATGTCCTCTTTTGTTCCCTTTTGGATCGCCAGAGAAAAAATGCCCCGCTCGATTACCATCCGCAGTTCCAGCAGCGCACGGGAGTCATCGTCTTCCAAGAGCAGACTGCAGGCCCAGGGGGTCAGCATCTTCTCCGAAAAATAATTCACCACATAAGTGCCGTCCGCACGGCGGATTTCCAAAAGTCCGAGCGCTTCCAGTACTTTTATGGCTTCGCGGACCGAATTGCGGCTGACGTTTAAAGTCTCCATCAGTTCGAACTCGGTCGGAATTTTGGTTCCGGGCTTCCATTTCTTGCTGCTCACCTTATCCATGATATAGTTTACAGCAACATCGACAACCGATCTTTTTCCCCGCTCTTCTTTCAGGTTGCAGTCGGAGGAATCCATATAAAGTACCATATCCAACATCCTACGTTGTTCATTTGATGGCTTCATTATAGTCGAAGATCTGCGTAAAGTCAACATGAATTTTATAAATTAATATCTTTTTTTGTTTAGTGTGTTTGAAAGGCTGCTTTTGCCTCATCCAGGAGCATTTCCGTATTGAGCCTTCCGGCACTTCGCGCCGCGGCGCTGTTGACTCGCCGGGCCGAATATGCGAAAATAGACGTATTGACATTTTGTGCGCAAAGGGCGGATTCGTTTCTTCGGCGGGGGTTTTACGATGGAAGTAAGAATGCGATACAATTTTACAGGCTTTGTACAGGGCGTCGGCTTCCGATACCGCGCCTATCACGCGGCCGGTCTGCTGAACCTGACCGGATGGGTACGCAACGAATACGACGGAAGCGTGACCATGGAAGTGCAGGGGAACCGGCGCGACATTGATTCCCTGCTGGAAATGCTGGAACAGGGCCGGTATATCGGGATCGACCGCGTCGATTCGAAAGCACTCCCCGCCGAACCGGCGGAACGCTCTTTTGAAATACGCGATTAGAAGCGGTCCGGGGGAGCTTTCCGGCCGCAGTACGGGAGGATGGCGGCATGAAAATTGTGATGATCGGCAGCAGCTGCCGGCCGGGCGGAAATACGGAACATATTCTGGACCTTCTGCAGGATGTGCTGCACAAGGAGGCCGAAGCGCAGCGCCTTAATCTGGAAATCGACCGTCTGTCCCTGGGCAGCGAAACGATACAGCCCTGCCGCGGGTGCCGGTTATGCTTCGACCGCGGAGAAGAATTCTGTCCCAACCGGGACAGCGTCCTTTCGATTCAGAGAAAACTGGAATCGGCGGACGCCGTTGTCGCCGCCAGCCCTGTCTACGTGGAAGACGTAAACGGAATCATGAAAACATGGATCGACCGGATGGCCTTTAACTGCCACCGGCCCGCTTTCTGCGGAAAATGCGCCGCCGTGCTCACCACTTCGGGAAGCGGCTCCTCCGGCCACGCGTCCGCTACGCTGGCGAATGCCTTAGGCGCATGGGGATTTCGCGTTGCGGTCCGGGAGAAATTCCGCATGGGAGCGCGCATGGAGCCGGAACAGGCTGCAGCTTCCTTTCAGGCCCGGCTGGATCGAATTGCCGCAAAGCTGCTGAAAGCGGTCCTCCGGCAGCCGGGGCAGAGTTCGTCGCTTTCGTCTCTGATTGCCTTCCGCATCCAGCAGGCGAACTTTCGAAAATCGGCTCCGCAGACAAAGGACCGTCTGTTTTGGGAAGAGCATGACTGGCTGAAAAAGGGAAGCGTTTGTTTTACCGGGAAACGGCCCTGTGCCGCAAAACTTCTTTTCGCCGGTCTGATCGGGTATGTTGTGAGCAAATTGATTTTGACTTAAGAAATCAGGAGGGCCCTCACGGAAGATTTCACTTCCGTGAGGGCTCTCCTCGATTACGCTTATGCCGTCCCGCCTAAGAGACTGCCGTCACTCCCAGAAAAACGGCCATAACGAGTGCGTCCGAAAGAAGCGGAACCATACCGTCCCACCAGCTAGCCGCACCGCTCAGCCGGTAATAGAGAAGATAGCAGACAAGTCCGGCGACGGCGGCAAGCCCCACCAGAACCGTCAGCGCCGCCGCACCCCCCGCGCCCAGATGGCCCGTGCCGCGAAGCACGGCAATGCAGGAAAGCTGCATGACCGCCCAAAGGTGCATGATGAGCAGCTCCGACGTCACCTGCCGGTGAAAGGCAAACGCCGTAACCGGGAGCAAAATGAAAAAGCAAAGGATTCCACCGAGCAAAATGTGCCACACCGGCACGCTTCCGGAAGCCGGGGAAAGCGCGTTGATCCCGGCCGCCATCAGGGCAAGCGCGGCGATGCCCGTGACAAAGGCGGCCGCGAGACAGACCCCGCCGGTCTTCCCGCCTCCGGTGGAACCGGGACGGAAAACAACGATCCACCAGACAAGGTAAAACAGGCTGCAGGCAAAAAAAGACAGATTGCCGAAGAAAATCTCCCGGACCGGCACGGTGAAATTATGAAAGCACGCCATAACAGCCTCCTGTTTACGAGACGTCGGAAATTAAGCCAAAATCTCTCTCCGATGTACAAAGCCATCAGCAAAACCGGCGCCAGCCAAAGGCTCCAAAGCGACCACGGGCGGAGGTTTTTTATTTTCCCCTTCATTATATCAGCTCAGAAAAAGAATGCAAATAAAAAAATCCGGAAGCCGAAGCTCCGCATGCGCGAGCGGAACTCCGATCTCCGGATCAATCCAAAACAGCGGCGGCCGGGTGAAATGAAAAAGGGAAAAATTCACCGCCCGGCCGGAACTGTTACGGGTTTATGGCGTTCAGGTAAAACTCGTAGGCTTCCTTATCGGTAAAGCCTTCGTGAACAATCTTGTGAATGGCGTCGGCCATT
>JAEWRF010000195.1 GCA_023460155.1 Bacillota bacterium
CCACAGTACCGGCGGCGTTTTTTGTATGTGTAAGCGAAAAATATCACCGCCTGGGTATCTCTCATTTGCAAATTCAGGCTCTGACGGGAGCGGGTTAAAATGAAAAAAGCACCGGAATCCCCAAAAAAGGAAAACAGTGAACGCTGGCTACTGACCTACTCGGATATGATTACCCTTCTGCTTGCGCTTTTTATCATCCTTTATTCCAGCAGCAACATTAATGAAAAGAAACTTGAGGAACTCGCGAAGAACTTCCATTCCGCCTTGAACAATACCGGAACCACGCAGAATGCCGGCACCGGCACGGGAGGAATCGGGAACGGAAGCGGGAAAGAAAACGCTATTGCAGTAAAATCGTCTTCTTCCTCAGGAGCACTGTCCGGCGCCGGGGCAGGCAGCGGCACGGGGCGTCTCGCCGCGGATCAGGCACTTGACGAAGTTTTCAACACTCTCCAGAATTACATCACGCAGAATCACCTTGAGGGTCAGATCGGGCTGGAAAATACCAGCACCTATATCCAGATTCACCTGAAAGACGTGGTGATGTTTGAGCCGAACAGTCCGGACATGCTCGCGAGCAGCGAGCCGATCATGAAGGAGATCGAAGGGGCGATGGCGAAGGTCTATTCCTATGTGGATCATATCACCATCAGCGGCCATACCGCGGACGTCGTGGTTCACTCCACCCAAAGCGACCAGATTTCGTGGAAGCTGTCCACGGACCGTGCGGTCACTGTTCTGAACAGCCTGATTGGATACGGGCTGAAGCAGGATAAGCTTTCTATTCAGGGCTATTCGCATTTCCTGCCGGTTGCTTCCAATGATACGGAGGAAGGACAGGCGAAAAACCGCCGCGTGGAAATTACGATTTATAAAGAACCGGTTTCGGCGAGCTCCCAAAGCGTGCAGGCTGCCGAGAAGGCTGCTCTTTCGTCCGCTGCGGCCTCTTCTGCCGCTTCTTCGGGCACCGTTTCCTCCGGGGCTTCTTCCGGAGCTTCCTCTCAGACAGGCAGTTCATCCGCACAGGCAAGCAGCAGTACGGCCTCCAAATAGTCCGGCTGCCCACGAAATTTCGAGCATAAAAAATCTCCCGGTCAAAGCCGGGAGATTTTTTCGTGTGCGGGCGTCAGACCGTTTTCACTTCCGGCTTTTTCTCCGGAGCGCTTTTTGCAAAGAGACAAAAATCATGCATACAGCAGATTTCACACCGCGGAGTACGGGCGGAACAAACGGCGCGTCCGTGAAGTACGAGCCGGTGGCAGAAATCGTTTGAATCGGCAGGAGGGAGAATGCCACGCAGCTGTTTTTCCACCTGAAAGGGATCTTTGCCGCTGCTCAGGCCCAGCCGGCCGCAGATGCGAATGCAGTGGGTGTCCGTCACCACCGCCGGCTTTCCGTAAATATCCCCGACAACCAGATTGGCGGTTTTTCTCCCGACGCCCGGCAGCTTTGTCAGTGCTTCAATGGTGTCCGGAACCGTGCCGCCGAAATCCGATTTCAACATTTGGCACGTCGCCAGAATATCGCGGGCTTTCGTTTTATAAAGACCGCAGGAATGGATGATTTCCTCAATTTCCTCCACAGTTCCTGCGCAGAAGGCGTCCAGATCCGGGAACCGCTCAAAAAGACGGGGCGTCACAAGATTGACGCGCGCATCGGTGCATTGAGCGGAAAGCCGGGTCGCGATCAGCAGCTGCAGGGGGTCCGAATAAGTCAGGGAGCAGACGGCATCCGGATATTCCTCTTTCAGTGCCTGCACTGCGAGCAAGGCGCGCTGTTTCTTTGTCATGATTTTTCCACCTTCGTTTCTGATTCCATTCTATTATAAATTTCGTCCGGGCGCAAGGTTGGGTTCGAAAGAGGCCTCTGGAGTACCTTGAAATGCTTGAGATCCGTTGCGTTTTGGCAGAAGAAAGGGTATAATATATGGCAAATTAGTTCGGGAAAGGGATTGAGGCAGATGTACAGTGACATCATGGACACCATAGGGTTTGTTTCCAGCGCGGATCCGGAGGTAGGCGCTGCGATGAAGCAGGAGTTGGGCCGTCAGCAGAGGAATCTGGAGCTGATCGCGTCCGAAAACCTGGTTTCCCCTGCGGTCATGGCGGCAATGGGGAGCGTACTGACCAACAAGTATGCGGAGGGCTATCCGGGGAAACGTTACTATGGCGGATGTCAGTATGTGGATATTGTGGAGGAGATCGCGCGCACGCGCGCCTGTAAGCTGTTCGGCGCGGAACACGCGAACGTGCAGGCGCATTCCGGGGCGCAGGCAAACACGGCGGTTTATTTTGCACTCCTTCAGCCGGGAGATACGGTCATGGGCATGAGCCTTGCGGAGGGCGGACATCTGACCCACGGCTCCCCGGTGAACCTTTCCGGAAAGTACTTTCATTTTGTTCCTTACGGCGTCAGCGCGGAGACGGGCAGAATTGACTATGATGCCGTTTATGAAACGGCCATGCAGGTTAAGCCGAAGCTGATTGTAGCGGGCGCGAGCGCGTATCCGCGCACGATTGATTTCAAGCGCTTCCGTGAGATCGCCGATGCCTGCGGCGCTCTTCTGATGGTGGATATGGCGCACATTGCCGGTCTGGTAGCCGCAGGGGATCATCCCAATCCGGTGGAATGGGCGCAGATTGTCACAACGACCACCCATAAAACGCTCCGCGGCCCGCGCGGCGGCCTGATCCTCTGCAAAGAGGAATATGCCAAGGCAATTGACAAAGCCATTTTCCCCGGCACGCAGGGCGGCCCGCTGATGCACATCATCGCAGGCAAGGCGGTCTGCCTCGGCGAGGCACTGAAGCCGGAGTTCAAGGAATATTCCCACCGGATCGTAAAGAACGCGAAGGCGCTTGCGGCAGGGCTGATGAGCCGGGACGTGAAGCTGGTTTCCGGCGGAACGGATAACCACCTGATGATGGTAGACCTGAGCGGTCTGGAACTGACCGGCAAGGAGCTGGAGCAGCGTCTGGATTCCGTCAATATCACGGCGAACAAAAACACGGTCCCGAATGAGCAGCGCAGCCCGTTTGTCACCAGCGGCCTTCGGTTGGGCACTCCCGCCGTCACGACGCGCGGACTTGACACAAACGATATGGACCTGATTGCGGAATGCATCAGCCTTGCCATCCATAATTTTGAACCCAACGAGGATAAGATCCGCGGAATCGTGAAGGATATCTGCACCCGTCATCCGCTCTATGAATAACCCGGAGGAGGGTTGGCCGAATGTCTGCGCCGCTTGCTGACCGCCTCCGTCCCCAGTCGCTGGACGAGATTGTCGGGCAGCATCATCTGCTGGATCCCGGAAAGCCGCTGCGGCGGATTATCGAGTCAGGTGAAATCCCGAATATGGTGTTTTACGGGCCGGCCGGCGTCGGAAAAACGACGCTGGCCACCCTGATTGCCAAAAGCACCAGCCGGAGCCTTTGCCGCCTGAACGGGACGACCGCTTCCACGGCGGATATCCGTGACGTGGTCGGCCAGCTGGATACTCTTGCGGCGCCGAATGGAATCCTGCTGTACCTCGATGAGATTCAGTATTTCAATAAGAAGCAGCAGCAGACCCTGCTGGAATTCATAGAGGACGGCTCCATCACGCTGATTGCCTCCACGACTGAAAATCCGTATTTTTATGTTTACGGAGCCATCCTGAGCCGTTCCACCGTGTTTGAATTTAAATCCGTGGAGAAGGAAGACGTCCGAGGGGCTGTTATGCGCGCGTTTTCCGTACTGGAGCGGGAGCAGCACCGCGGCATCGAGACCGATGACGGTGTGCCGGAGCTGATTGCCTCCGCCTGCGGCGGTGACGTCCGCAAGGCGATGAACGCCGTGGAGCTCTGCGTGCTTTCCGGGGATGAGCGGGACGGCGTCTGCCGTGTTTCGCTCGAATCCGCGCGGGAGCTGACCCAGCGGAGCGGTATGAAATACGACCGCGCGGGCGACGAGCACTACGACATCCTTTCCGCGTTCCAGAAATCCATGCGCGGCTCCGATCCGGACGCCGCAGTGCATTATCTGGCCCGCCTGCTGGAGGCGGGCGACCTGCCATCCGTCTGCCGCAGGCTGATGGTATGCGCGTGTGAAGACGTGGGTCTGGCGTATCCGATGATTATCCCGATTGTCAAGGCGGCCGTGGATGCCGCCCTTCAGGTCGGGCTTCCTGAGGCACGCATCCCGCTTGCGGACGCGGTGATTCTGGTCTGCAACGCGCCGAAATCGAACTCCGCCTACTGCGCCGTCAATGCCGCGATTGCGGATGTACAGGCGGGCAGGGCCGGGCCGATTCCGCGTCAGCTTCAGAACAAGCACTTTGATGGGGAGGATAACCCGAAGAAGGGCCAGTTTTATCAGTACCCGCATGATTATCCCAATCACTGGGTGGAGCAGCAGTATCTGCCCGACATGCTCAAAAATGCGGTTTATTATCAATTTGGAAACAATAAGACAGAGCAGGCCTTCCGGAAATACTGGGAGACAGTTAAGGGGAAAATCAAAGAGTGACTGCTTTTTACCTTGCTTTTCCTGGTCCCGGGTTTTATAATAATCGTTTGGGGAGGTGTTGGCCATGAATGAAGCGATTCTTACAAGCCTTTCCTACGGCATGTATGCAATCGGTGTGACGGACGGCCAAAAGGTTTCCGCCTGTATAGTTAATACGGTTGTTCAGGTTGCGAATACGCCTAATATGGTTGCTGTCAGCGTAAACCGCGCCAACTACAGCTACGAGTGTATCCATAAAAATGGCATTTTCAGCGTGTCGGTTCTGTCGGAGGATACTTCCGGCGCAGTGATCGGTGCTCTCGGGTTCAATTCCGGAAGGGATTCGGACAAGCTGAAAAATATCCGGTATCGGGTTCTCGCGGAGGGTGTTCCCGTAATTAAAGAAAATGCGTGCTGCTGGTTCCTCTGTAAGGTGGTCAGTAGTGTTGAGACTCCGACCCATACCGTTTTTATCGCGGAGATTACAGCCGGCAGCGAACGTCTGACCGGCAAACCGATGACCTATGAGTATTACCACCGGGTCATCAAGGGGCGTGCGCCGAAAAATGCGCCGACCTATCTGGAAGAAGAGCATGCTGTGCCGGAAAACGGTGCGGAAAGCTGGATCTGCACGGTCTGCGGCTATGTTTACAGCGACCCCTATGTTCCGTTTGAGGAACTGCCCGCAAATTGGGTTTGTCCTATCTGCGGCGCGCCGAAATCTGCGTTCAGGCGCCAGTAAAAAGGCATCAAAGCTCGGCCGATTGTTCAAGCTACCGGACGGGCTCTTTTTTTGCAAAAAAGTAAAGGGAAAAGTGAGGAAGGCAGTATGAAAAGAAAAGTGATCCAGGTTGAGGAACGGCCACCGCTCCTGATGTCCGTGCCGCTGAGCCTGCAGCACATGTTCGCCATGTTCAGCGCATCGGTCCTTGTGCCGAATCTGCTTGGAATCAACCCGGCCGTCGTTCTGTTCATGAACGGCATAGGAACCCTGCTGTATATCCTGATCAGCAAGGGCAAGGCGCCCGCTTATCTTGGCTCCAGTTTTGCCTTTATCGCGCCGGCTACCATCATCATCGGGACAAAGGGCCTCGGTTACCCCTATGCGCTCGGCGGCTTCGTCGTAACCGGCGCCGCTTTCTGTGTGGTCGCGCTGATTATCAAATTCTGCGGCACGAAGTGGATCGACGTGATCCTGCCGCCCGCCGCCATGGGCTCCGTCGTGGCGCTGATCGGTCTGGAACTCTCCGGAACGGCCGCCAGCATGGGCGGGCTGGTTCTGAGCGACACCTACAAGCAACTTGACCCCAAAAAGGTCACGGTTTTTCTGATTACGCTCTGCGTGGCAGTTTTCGGTTCGGTCCTGTTCCGGAAATTCCTTGCGGTAATTCCAATTCTGATTGCCATTGTGGTCGGCTACGTTGCGGCTGCTTGCGCGGGCATGGTGAATTTTGACGCGGTTGCCGCCGCTCCGATCTTTGCCCTGCCGAATTTCCAGCCGGCGAAATTTGATTGGAATGCAATTTCCATCATTCTCCCCGCGACGGTGGTTGTGGTTTCCGAGCATATCGGTCACCAGATCGTGACGGGCAAGATCATTAACCGCGATATTATCAAGGATCCTGGCCTGCACCGCACGCTCTTTGCGGACGGCTTCTCAACGCTGCTCTCCGGCATGGTCGGCTCCGTGCCGACCACCACCTACGGCGAGAATATCGGTGTCATGGCGATGACCGGCGTCTACAGTGTCTGGGTGATCGGCGGAGCCGCCATTCTGTCCATTGTGATTTCCTTTTTCGGCAAGGTTTCCGCGCTGATCCAGTCTATCCCCGGCCCGGTCATGGGCGGCGTGAGCTTCCTGCTCTACGGAATGATCGCGGCTTCCGGCATCCGTCTGCTCGTGGAACAGAAGGTGGATTACAGCCGTTCCCGCAATCTGGCCATGACAAGCGTGGTTCTGGTTACCGGTCTCTCCGGTGCTTTTGTGCAGCTTGGCCAGGTCAAGCTGACCGGAATGTCGCTGGGCGCCGTGGTCGCCATGCTGCTCGGCCTGATTTTCTGGATCATTGACCGGTTCCATCTTGCGAACGATTATGAAGCGAAGGCGGAGCCCTCGGACGTCTGAATCGGGTTATCCCGTAAGATTAAATTGTGCAAAATCACGGAAAAATCTTGCAATGTCGGACGTTATGTCCTATAATTAAAGCAAAAGCGAAAACGCAGAAATGCGTTACAGGAACAGTGGGAGGTTATTTATGGACACACAGGAAAAGAAGTCGTTGAAGATCGACGCCTGCAAAATCCGCATGGGTACGGTCGAAGGAGTTTTCAACGCCAAATCCGGACATCCGGGCGGGTCTCTTTCCGCATCGGATCTTTACGCGTATCTGTATTTCAAAGAATTACATGTAGACCCCAAAAACCCGAAAGACGCAAACCGGGACCGCTTTGTCCTTTCAAAGGGACATGCCTGCCCCGGCCTTTACGCTACTCTGGCGGTAAAGGGATATTTCCCCTCTGAGGAACTGAAAAAGCTCCGCCATATCGGCGCGATGCTGCAGGGTCACCCGGATATGAAGGGTACGCCCGGCGTCGACATGAGCACTGGTTCGCTCGGACAGGGTGTTTCCGCGGCATGCGGCATGGCTCTCGCCGGTAAGATGGACAAAAAGGATTACCGCGTTTACGCGATGCTCGGCGACGGCGAAATTGAAGAGGGTGAAGTCTGGGAGGCGGCGATGTTTGCCGGCCACCATAAGCTGGACAACCTTTGCCTGATTGTGGACAACAACGGCCTTCAGATCGACGGCCCGGTCGCAGAAGTCGGGGGCCCCGCGCCGATTGACGAGAAATTCGCTGCATTCGGCTTCGATGTGCAGAAGATCGACGGCCATGATTTTGACGCGATTGATGCCGCTTTTGCGCATGCAAAGACGGTCAAGGGAAAGCCGAGCGTAATTATTGCCAAAACGGTCAAGGGCAAAGGCGTTTCCTACATGGAAAATCAGGTCGGCTGGCACGGAAAGGCTCCGAACGCGGAGCAGTACGAGACGGCGATGCAGGAACTGCAGAAAACCCTTACCGGACTGGAGGCGGAGTAATATGGCGGAAATGATTAAGAAGGCAACCCGGGAAAGCTACGGCTTGGCGCTTACCGAACTCGCCGAGGAATTCCCTGAAATCGTAGTTCTGGACGCGGACCTTGCGGAAGCCACAAAAACCGCATTTTTTAAAGAAAAATATCCCAGCCGCTTCGTCGACTGCGGCATTGCGGAATGCAACATGATCGGCGTTGCCGCCGGTCTTGCAACCTGCGGAAAAATTCCGTTCGCAAACTCGTTTGCCATGTTTTCCGCCGGCCGTGCGTTTGAGCAGGTGCGCAATTCCGTCTGCTACCCGAAGCTCAACGTGAAAGTCGTCGGCTCGCACGCGGGTATCTCCGTCGGCGAGGACGGCGCAACCCATCAGTGTCTGGAGGATCTTGCCCTGATGCGCACGCTCCCCGGCATGGTTGTTCTGAATCCCGCGGATCACTATGAAATGAAGGCAGCCGTCCGTGCAGCCGTCGAGCACAAGGGCCCGGTTTATATCCGGCTCGGGCGTCTCGCAGTCGAAAGCTTCAACAACTCCGATGACTATAAGTTCGAAATCGGGAAGGGGATCACCCTCCGCGAAGGGAAGGACATCACCGTCATCGCAACCGGCCTGATGGTTTCCCGTGCGTTGGAAGCTGTAAAGGCTCTGGAAAAAGACGGGATTGACGTACGTCTGATCAACCTGCACACCTTAAAGCCGATCGACAGTGAAATTATCGTCAAGGCGGCGAAAGAAACGGGAAAAATCGTCACCGTGGAAGAGCACAACGTAATCGGCGGACTCGGTGATGCGGTCAGCTCGGTTCTCTGCGCGGAGTATCCGGCTCCGGTTGTAAAGGTCGGAGTAAACGACGAATTCGGCCATTCCGGCCCTGCGGAGGCTCTGCTGGAGCAGTACGGTCTCTGCGCGTCCCACATCGCTGAAACGGTTAAAAAAGCCCTGAAGAAATAAACGGAACAATAAAACAGGCCGCGGGAGAAATACTCCCGCGGCCTTTGCATATGTAAAATTAAAGAAACATGTGGTCGACGAAAATCTTGCATCCGATGGCGATCAGCACAATGCCGCCGAAGATTTCCGCCTTGCAGGAGAGCAGAGGGCCGAATTTTTTGCCGATCCATACGCCGGCAAGACAGATCAGGAAAGTAATCCCTCCGATGACGGCGACGGAGCCGATCATCAGCGGCAGGGTGGAAGCGCCGACCGCGTTCGGCAGAATCAGACCGGTGGCCAGCGCGTCGATGCTGGTAGCCACCCCGAGGGTCAGCAGGTTTTTCAGCGGAATATCATCCTGCCGGGCATCCGTTTTTCCGCACCGGCGTTTTTTGCGGGATTCCAGAATCATATTGATGCCGAGGTAACCGAGCAGAATCAATGCGACCCAGTGGTCGACCGCATTGATGATGGATTCGCCCGCTTTTCCGATCATCCAGCCCAGCATGGGCATAACCGCCTGAAAAATTCCGAAGGTGAACGCCAGCTTCGCGGCAAAAAAAGCGTTTACCCGCCGGGTGACGGCCCCGCTTGTGATGCAGACGGCGAAAGCGTCCATAGCAAGCCCTACCGCGATTCCGCACAGGGAAAAATAATCCATAGCATACCCTCCGAAAAAAGTGCATTACCATGTATAATACCCGGATGCCCCGATTTTGTCAATTCCAGGCAAAAAACTTTTTGCCTCTTTGTTGGCAGTTGCTTTTTGAACGTTTTCATGATATAATGAATTACCAAATTACCATACGAAAGTGAAAGGGAAATGCCATGATTGCTTTAATTGATTATGGAGCCGGCAATCTGCTGAGCGTGGGGAAAGCGTTTCGGCATATCGGCTGTGAGATTTCCGTCACCTCCGACCCGGAGGAGCTGAAAGCAGCCTCCGCCGCGGTGCTGCCCGGCGTCGGGGCATTCGGGGATGCGATGGGGTGCCTTCAGCGTTCGGGGCTGACGCAGCCCGTGCTTGACTTTATCGCCTCCGGCAAACCGTTTCTGGGAATCTGCCTCGGCATGCAGCTCCTGTTCGAGGGCAGCGAGGAGTCGCCCGAAGTTCCGGGTCTCGGTGTGCTCCGGGGCAAGATCCTTCGTATCCCGGATGCGCCGGGCCTGAAAATTCCCCATATCGGCTGGAACAGTCTGGACCTTCGTGCAAAGGACGGCCTCTATGAGGGACTGGAGCCGAACCCTTACGTCTATTTTGTCCACTCGTATTATCTGAAGGCGGAGGATCGCGGGATCGTTTCGGCTACGGCCGAATACGGCGTGAGGATCGACGCATCGGTGCGGTATGAAAATCTGATGGCGACGCAGTTCCATCCGGAGAAAAGCGGACGCACCGGCATTGCCATGCTGCGGAATTTCGCTTCCTTGATTCACTGAACGGAGGGTGCCGATATGTATGCGAAAAGAATTATACCGTGCCTTGATGTAAATAACGGCCGGGTGGTCAAGGGCACTTCCTTCATCCATCTTCGGGATGCGGGCGACCCGGTCGAAACCGCGGCCGAATATGACCGGCAGGGTGCCGACGAGCTGGTCTTTCTGGATATTACCGCCTCGTCGCAGGCGCGCAGCATTATCATCGACATGGTGCAGAAGGTCGCGGAGCAGATTTTTATTCCGTTCACCGTCGGGGGCGGGATCCGTACGGTGGAGGATTTTACGGCTTTGCTGCGGGCCGGAGCGGACAAGGTTTCCGTGAATTCCGCCGCAATTCTGCGCCCGGAGCTGATTTCGGAGGCGGCGGAAAAATTCGGCAGTCAGTGTGTGGTCTGCGCGATCGACGCGAAACGGCGGAATGAGGGCGGTTGGACGGTTTATCGCAACGGCGGCAGAATTGACACCGGCCTTGACGCCGTGGAATGGGCGCAAAAGGCGGCGGCCCTTGGTGCCGGTGAGATCCTGCTCACCAGCATGGACTGCGACGGCGTGAAAAACGGCTATGACCTGGAGCTGACGGCAGCCGTTTCGGGGCGTGTGTCCATCCCGGTGATCGCTTCCGGCGGGGCGGGAAAGCTGGAACATTTCTACGATGCTTTCACCGAAGGAAAGGCGGACGCCGTTTTGGCCGCATCCCTGTTCCATTTTGGGGAAATTACGATTCCGGAGCTGAAGGAGTATCTTTCCGGAAAAGGAATTCCGGTTCGAATCTGAAAAATGTCCGCATTTTACGGGAGCCGCGTGGGTCGGCTTCCGTTTTTTTATGGATAGAAACTCCCTGTCCGGCATAAGAATTAGTATGAAATTGGAGGTGCTGGATATGAAGTTAAAAAAAATGTCGGTCTGTCTGCTTGCGGCGCTGATTCCGGCCCTGATGTGGCCATCCAAAGCGGCGGCACTGACAAATGAAGAAATAAAGGCGCCGTCTGCCGTCCTTATGGAGGCTCAGACGGGGAAGGTCCTGTTCGAAAAGAATCCTCATGAAAAGCGTCCCTGCGCCTCCATAACGAAGGTAATGACCCTTCTGCTGGTAATGGAAGCGCTCGACGCGGGGAAGATCGGCCTTTCGGACATTGTGACGGCCAGTGACCACGCCGCTTCCATGGGCGGCTCGGACATCTGGCTCAAGCCGGGGGAATCCATGACTGTGGACAATATGCTCAAGGCGACGGTCATCATGAGCGCAAACGACGCTGCGGTCGCGCTGGCGGAATACGTGGCCGGCAGCGAGGATGAATTCGTTGCGCAGATGAATCAGCGGGCCGCGCAGCTCGGAATGAAGGACACAACCTTTAAAAACTGCAACGGTCTGGATGAAGACGGCCATATTACCTCCGCCTACGATGTCGCCCTGATGTCGCGCGAGCTGATCAAGCACAAAAAGATTTTTGACTACACCAAGGTCTGGATGGATTCCGTCCGGGACGGCAAAACGCAGCTTGTAAACACCAATAAACTCCTGAAAAGCTACCGCGGAATCACCGGGCTTAAGACCGGTACAACCGGCAAAGCCGGAAGCTGTATCTCGGCTACGGCCGAGCGAGACGGCGTCAGCCTGATTGCCGTCGTTCTGGGAAGCTCCAACACAAAAGACCGCTTCAGTTCCGCCGGAACTCTCCTGGATTACGGTTTTGCCAACTGGTCTGTCACGACCCCGCAGATTCCTAAGGAAGCCGGACAGCCGGTCAATGTTGCGAACGGAATGCAGCCAACCGTGGAAACCACCATCGATTCCGGGGAGAATATTCTGGTTCCGAAGGGCAAGGCGGGAAGCCTTCAGTATGAGGTGTCCGTCGATCCTGAAATCACCGCGCCGGTGCAGAAGGGCCAGATTCTGGGGAAAGTCACCTGCAAAATGGGCGGAGAGGTTATGAAGGAATTCAGCATCCGCGCAAAAAACAGCGTAGAGCAGATTACTTTCCCATCCGTCTTCAAATTGCTGCTCAAAGAGCTTTTTTTGGTGGCATAAGCCGGATTTCCATGCCGTTTCGCACCCTTCTGACTCTTAATTTTTTATAAATCGAAGCTTCCTCCTTGCAAACATTGCCCGCCTATTGTAAAATAGGCATAGAAGCCATAGCAAAATTAGGAGGAAACGAAATGTCTATTGAACTTGATGCGCAGCATCTTTCGGGTTTTATTGAGGCGGAGGAGCTTGAAGCGATCGCTCCCCAGGTAAAGCTTGCCCACGATACGCTGAACGGCGGCACGGGGCTGGGGAATGATTTTCTGGGCTGGCTCGATCTGCCCGTCAATTATGATAAGGAAGAGTTTGCCCGCATCAAAGCGGCCGCGGAGAAAATCAAATCCGATACGGATATTTTCATCGTCATCGGAATCGGCGGATCCTATCTGGGCGCACGGGCGGCGATTGAATTTTTGAAATCCCCGAACTACAATGCCCTTCGCAAGGGAACCCCGGCGGTTTATTTCGCTGGCAATACCATCAGTTCCTCCGCGCTGAGCGAGCTTCTTGAAATCTGTGAGGGAAAGGATGTTTCCGTTAACATCATCTCAAAATCCGGCACCACCACCGAGCCGGCAGTCGCGTTCCGGGTGTTCCGCAGCCTGCTTGAAAAAAAGTACGGCAGGGAAGGCGCCGCAAAGCGGATATACTGCACGACCGATAAGGCTCGCGGTACGCTGAAGCAGCTTGCTACAAAGGAAGGCTACGAAAGCTTTGTGGTTCCCGATGACGTCGGCGGGCGCTATTCTGTTCTCACTGCTGTCGGTCTGCTGCCCATCGCCGTTGCCGGCGCCGATATCGACGCTTTGATGGCCGGTGCTGCTGAGGCGCGCGAAGCGTTTCAGAATCCGGATCTTTCCTCAAACGACTGCTACAAATACGCGGCACTCCGCAATATCCTGTACCGCAAAGGCAAGGAGATTGAGCTTCTCGTCAGCTACGAGCCCTGCTTCCAGATGATGTGCGAGTGGTGGAAGCAGCTGTACGGCGAAAGCGAAGGCAAAAACAACAAGGGCCTGTTCCCGGCTTCCGTCATTTTCTCAACGGACCTGCATTCCATGGGGCAGTATATCCAGCAGGGCCGCCGTTCGCTGCTTGAAACCGTCGTGCTCTTCCGGAATGTCAAGAAGGATCTGACGCTGGAGGCGGACGCCGAAAATGCGGACGGACTTAATTTCCTCGCAGGGAAGAATCTATCTTACGTCAATGAGAAGGCCTTCGAGGGAACGGTGCTGGCCCATACGGACGGCGGCGTGCCGAACATTGTGCTGCGTGCCGACGATTTCTCGGAAAAAACGCTGGGCGGTCTGATTTTCTTCTTTGAAAAGGCCTGCGCAATTTCCGGTTATCTGCTTGGAATCAATCCGTTTAATCAGCCCGGTGTGGAAAGCTACAAGAAAAACATGTTTGCACTTCTCGGCAAACCGGGTTACGAGGGCGCGAAGGCCGCTTT
>JAEWRF010000196.1 GCA_023460155.1 Bacillota bacterium
GTAAAAAATCCGCGCGAACGACGCCGCGATCACGCAGGAAACGCCGCTCGCCTTGATGGCGATGGGCGCGTGCTCGCGCGAGGAGCCGCAGCCGAAGTTCTTTTCCGCGACGATGATGTCGCCGGGCTTCACGTTCTTGACAAAATCCCGGTCGATGTCCTCCATGCAGTGGGCGGCCAGCTCGCTGTGCGAGGCTGTGTTCAGGTAGCGCGCGGGAATAATGACGTCGGTGTCGACGTTGTCCCCGTATTTATGGACGGTTCCGTGTGCCTGCATCTCTGCTTTCCTCCCTCAGATTTTATCCGGATCGGTCAGGCGGCCCGTGACGGCGCTCGCCGCCGCGACGGCCGGTCCGGCCAGATAGACCTCGGATTCAATGTGGCCCATGCGGCCGACGAAGTTGCGGTTTGTGGTGGAAACGGCCCGCTCGCCCTTGCCGAGCACGCCCATGTGCCCGCCGAGGCACGGCCCGCAGGTCGGGGTGCTGAACACCGCGCCGGCTTCAATGAAGATTTCCGCGAGGCCCTCGCGCACGGCCTGCAGATAAATTTCCTGCGTGCCGGGCAGAATGATGCACCGCACGCCGTCCGCGACCTTCCGGCCCTTGAGAATCTCTGCCGCGACGCGCAGGTCCTCGATGCGGCCGTTGGTGCAGGAGCCGATCACACTCTGGTCGATCGCAACGTCGCCCGCCTCGTCGATCGTTTTCGTGTTTTCCGGCAGATGCGGGAACGCGACGGTCGGCCGGAGCGCCGAAAGGTCGATGGTCACGGTACGCTCGTACTCCGCGTCCGGGTCGGCCTCATAGACCTTGATTTCCCGCGGGAAGCGGTCCTTTTCGTAGGCGCGGGTGATTTCGTCCACCGGGAAAATCCCGTTTTTCGCGCCTGCCTCAATCGCCATGTTCGCCATTGCGAGGCGGTCGGACATGCCGAGGTTCGCGACGCCGTCGCCGGTAAACTCCAGCGATTGATAAAGCGCGCCGTCCACGCCGATTTTGCCGATCAGCGCGAGGATCGCGTCCTTGCCGCCGATCCATTTTCCCGGCTTCCCGGTCAGCACCACTTTGATCGCGGTGGGCACCTTGAACCACGCTTTTCCGGTGATCATGCCCGCGGCCATGTCCGTGGAGCCGACGCCCGTGGAGAACGCGCCGAGCGCGCCGTAGGTGCAGGTGTGGGAATCCGCGCCGATGACGCAGTCGCCCGGGCCGACGAGGCCCTGCTCCGGCAGCAGCGCGTGCTCAATGCCCATGCGCCCCACGTCGAAGAAATTCACGATGCCGTATTTTTTTGCGAAATTGCGGGACTGCCGGCACTGCTCCGCCGATTTAATGTCCTTGTTCGGCGCAAAATGGTCCATTACCAGCGCGATTTTCGTGTTGTCGAACACCGAGTCCGCGCCGCACTTTTCAAATTCGTCGATGGCCACCGGCGCGGTGATGTCGTTCGCCAGCACGAGGTCGAGATTCGCCTCGATGAGTTGCCCGGCCTTCACCTCCGGCAGACCCGCGTGCGCCGCGAGGATCTTCTGCGTCATTGTCATTCCCACGGTAATTCCTCCCCTTCGGTTTCAGAAGCTTTTCTCAGTTCCTTTATTATGCCACGGAGCTTGAAAAATGAATGTAGCATGTGATACAATCTTGACATAGAAAAAGGCAGGCTCACTTAAAATGGAGATAAGAAATGGAAAATGAAAACCGGTGGTCGGCGCTGGAGGGGGCGGGAACGCCCCGAAAATTCGAGCGCGACGCCATGATCTACCTGCAGGGCACGCAGGCGGAGGAATTTTACTACCTGAAAAGCGGACGGGTGAAAATCTTCATCAGCTCGGAGGACGGGCTGGAAAAAACCCTCACGATTCTGGAGCCGGGCCGCATTTTCGGCGAGGCCGCGTTCTTTGACGGCATGCCGCGCGTCTCCTCCGCGAAGGCGCTCGCGCGCTCGTCGGCGGTCATGGTGACGCGGCAAAGCCTGACGGAGTCCATCCGGCGCGACCCGCAGCTCGCACTTGGGCTGCTGACCTACCTTTCGCAGACGATCCGGATGCTTTCTGCGCAGGTGGATTCCATGGCCTTTCTGGAAGCCGGGCAGCGCCTTTCGCGCCTGCTTTTAAGCCTCGCGGACTCCTCCGGCACGGTGCGCGCCACGCACGAAGACCTCGCGGGGCTTGCGGGCGCCTCTCGCGTGACGGTCAGCCGGACCCTCGCGCGCTTTGCGAAGTCCGGCTGGATTGAAACCGAATACCGCGCGGTGAAAATTCTGGATTTTCGTGCTCTGGACAGCTTCACGGGATAACAAAAGGGACCGCTTTCGCGGTCCCTTTCTATTATTTACCGGGCCGGGTGCCCGCTCATCAGCGCCTCATACATCTTCCGGCAGGCGGCGTCGTAATCGGCGGAAACTCCCGACTTCACGCGCAGGGAGATTCCGTAATCCCCGAGATGGCCCGCGTCCGGCGCGTCCTGCTGGTTTGCGAGAAGTTTGGAAAACGCCGGGCAGGAGCTCAGCGGAATCCGAAGCCCGGCAGAAAGCTCCTCCCCGCTTTTCGGGGCGCTCCCGTCCACGTTCCCAAAGATTTTAAGCTGCTTCTGCACGGTTTGGAACGATCCCTCGTCGGTGAAGAAAATCACGCTCGTTCCCGCGGTGAGGTCGCTCTCGAATTTAACCCACGCGGCCTCGTTCGCCTGGTTCTGTATGGTTTTGTCGGTGGGGAAAACGTACTGGTTCAGCTGAACCAGCACCTTGCCGTCGCCGTTCTGATCCGTTCCGTACCGGGCCAGCTCCTGCTCCATCTGCTGCGCGGAGGCTTCGGAGAGGGACTGCTCTGAAACGACGCTGACCTGATAATCCGGGCGCGCCTTGAAAAACAGGTCGTGCAGCAGGAACGCCGCGAAAACGATTACAACCAGCGCGAGCAGCAGATGCCACTTGTGGTAGTACCAGAAATCCCCGAAGTCCCGTTTCTTCGGGGGCTCCGGTTCCGTGGGATTAATGCGGTCTTCCCCGGCGTGCAGCAGCAGCCCTTCCCTTGCCATCGGATCAGTCCTCTTTCGGCTTCATGGTGGGGAACAGCAGCACGTCGCGGATGGAATCGCTGTTGGTCAGAAGCATTACAAGGCGGTCCATGCCGATGCCCATGCCGCCGGTCGGGGGCATGCCGTACTCCATCGCGGTGAGGAAGTCCTCATCGATGACGTCCGTCTCCTCTTCGCCGGAGGCGCGAAGCTCTGCCTGATGAACAAAGCGGCCGCGCTGGTCGATCGGGTCGTTCAGCTCGGAATAGGCGTTCGCGAACTCGCAGCGGTTGATGAACAGCTCAAAGCGCTCCACCAGCTCCGGAATTTCTTTCTTCCGCTTGGTCAGCGGGGAGACCTCCACCGGGTAATCGTAGATAAACGTCGGCTGAATCAGCTTGTCCTCAACATATTCCTCGAAGGCCTTCGACATGATGTCGCCCCACTTGTCGGCGGACTTCAGCTCCAGATGGAGCTGCTTCGCGACCTCGCGGGCCTTGTCGTCGTCGCCCTTGAACGAAAGGAAATCCACGCCCGCGTATTCTTTGATCGCGTCGTTCATGGAAAGGCGCTTGAACGGCGCAGACAGATTGATTTCCTCGCCCATCCACGTGACCTGATCGGTGCCGCAGGCCTTCATGGCGCTTTCGTGGATCAACTGCTCCGCGCGCTCCATCATACCGTGGTAATCCGTGTAGGCTTCGTACAGCTCAATAGAGGTAAACTCCGGGTTGTGCTTGATGTCCATGCCCTCGTTGCGGAAGATGCGTCCGATTTCGTAGACGCGCTCCATGCCGCCGATAATCAGCCGCTTTAAATGCAGCTCGGTCGCGATGCGCAGGTACATGTCGATGTCGAGCGTGTTGTGGTGGGTGATGAACGGGCGCGCCGCGGCGCCGCCCGCCACGGTGCTGAGCACCGGGGTTTCCACCTCAATGTAGCCGAGGCCGTCGAGAATATCGCGGAACGTCTTCATAATCAGGCTGCGGCGGATGAATGTCTCCTTGACCTCCGGGTTGACGATCAGATCAACGTAGCGCTGACGGTAGCGCAGGTCGGTATCCTTGAGCCCATGGAACTTTTCGGGCAGCGGCAGAAGCGATTTCGACAGCAGCCGGATGGCTTTCGCGTGAACCGAAATTTCGCCCCGGCGCGTCCGGAACACATAGCCCTGAATGGCGACGATGTCGCCCACATCCCAGTAATTTTTCAGGTCGGCGTAGGTTTCTTCCCCAACCTGGTCCATTTTCAGGTACACCTGAATGCGGCCGCTGCGGTCGTACAGGTCCAGAAAACCGGCCTTGCCCATGTCGCGCCAGCCCATGATGCGGCCCGCGACGGCGACGTCCTGATTCTCCAGCTCCTCAAAATGGTCGCGGATCTCCTGCGCCGTATGGTCACGCTCGCAGACGGTGATCTGAAAGGGGTCCTTGCCGCTGCTCTGCAGCGACGCGAGCTTGTCCCTCCTGATTTCCTTCTCGCTTCGGTTGACCGTTTCCTCATTCTGCGCGGTACCGCCGATCTCCTCTTCGCTCATAAATGAATCTCCCATTTCTAATAAAATAAACATTCCGCCCGCCGCGTATCCTCTTTGGCCGCGGCTTTTCAGTACATAAGAAAGGGGCAGGGGTGAATTGTCACTCCCGCCCCGCGCCGTCTCATTTCGATATGGTCAGGATCTCGTATTCCATGATTCCCGCGGGAACCTCAATTTCCACCTTGTCCCCGATCCCGTGGCCCAGCAGTGCCTTGCCTACCGCGGATTCATCTGAAATACAGCCGTTGAGCGGGTCGGCCTCGTTGGAACCGACGATTTTATAGTTTACCACGTTGCTTGCGCCCGTTTTCGGGTTCGTCATCCGAAGCTCGATTTTGGAGCCGATGTGAACATCCTCCCCGCTGAGCTCAGATTCGTCGATCACCCGGACGTTTTTCAGCATGACCTCGATATCCGCAATACGGGCTTCTACGATAGCCTGTTCGTTTTTCGCCTCATCGTACTCGCTGTTCTCGGACAGGTCCCCGAAGGAAAGCGCCACTTTAATTTTTTCAGCGACATCTTTGCGTTTGACGCCCTTCAGTTCTTCCAGCTCGTTTTCCAGTTTTTCAAGTCCCTCTTTGGTAAGGACGACCTGTTTGACCATTTTGTTACCACCCTTTTTGCCGTGCCGAACCATCAGCCGGAATCCGGCAGGATAATACTACTATTATAGTGACCCGAAAGGTTCCTGTCAATCAATTTTCCCATCGAAGAATGTCGGATCCGGCCCGTTCCCCCGGGAAGTGAATCTCAGTCGGTATCCCCCGCGGCACCCGGCTGCGCGGTGCCCGGAATTTCCTTTACCGCAGCACCCTGACGCACCAGCGCGGTGACCGCCGCCTGAATCTGCGGGTCGTCGCGCATCACGAGAAGATTGCGTTTCAGCTGCGCCTGCTGATACTCGCTCAGGTCCTTCGGGATATCGGGGTTCACCCCGGTACCGTTAAAGGTTTTCCCGCCCGCCGTCAGATATTCCGCCCCGGAAAGCAAAATGGCGGAACCGTCCGAAAGCGGCACGGCTTCGTCACGGACGCCGTAGCCGGCGGTTCTCTCGCCGACGACCAGCCCTTTTTTGAAGTCGCGGATGTCCGCGGCAAAAAGCTCCGCGGCACCGTAGGTTTCCCGGTTTACGATCACGCTGACGGGCAGGTTCACTTCGTTGGAATTGGAGGTGCACTCCACCGTCACCTTTCCGCTTTTGTCGCGGTAGCTGACGGTATTCCCCGCGGGCAGGAGCGTGTCGAGCACTTCCGCCGCCGACTCCACCTTTCCGCCGGGGTTGTCGCGCAGATCAATCACAAGGCCGACGGCTCCCTGCCTGACCAGCTTGGAAAGATCTTCGTTGAAATCCTGCGGCACGGTGTCCGTGAACTCTGAAATTTTCAAATAGCCTGCATTCCCGCTGACGATGGAGCAGGAAATCATGTTCTCCTCATATTCGGCGCGCGTCACGGTCAAAGTGAGCGCCTGCGCCTGCGCGGCGGACGAGGAGGGACCCGGCTGCGTGCCGGAAGCCTGCCGCAGGATGCCGAGCGTTACCCTGGTGCCCGCCGTGCCGGACAGCCGGTTCAGGGCCTCGCCGTAGGTGATGCGCTGAATCTCCTTGCCGTCCAGGCTGACGATGACGTCGCCCGTTTTCACGCCCGCCTTTTCCGCGGGGGATTTCGGCATTACCCCGATGACCTCCATGTTCCCGTCGGAATCCTGCACGGTGTGCACGCCGACGCCGGTGCTTTTCGAATCGGAAGCACTCAGGTATTCCCGGTACTTGGCGGCGCTGAGGTACTGCGCGTGCGAGTCGCCCAGCCCGGCCGCATACCCGGCGCAGATTGCGTCAGTCAGCGCGGACTCGTTGATGGTTCCCACATAGTTCTGCCGCGCCTTCTGGTCGATCTCGCTCAGCTTCTGGTACATGGCCTGGCGGGCGTTCACGTCCGCGACCTTCTTGTTGAAGCTGTCCATGGCGTAGACATAGGTGAGGGATACCGTGATGGCCGAGGCGATCGCCGCAATGGAGACCGCGGCGCCCAGGGATACCTTCTTGCTCATTCTCCGTCATTCCTTACGAAAGCACGGCTGAGGAACCAGCCGTGCTTTTTTTCGAATCTTATGCTTCATTGTTGGCTTTTAGGAATTTTTTATGCATTCAACTCGCCTGCGGCGGCCACGACTTAGACCAACTGGAAGCTCACGTCTTCCGCTTCGCCCTGAGTATGCTTTCGATTGGCTTTGCGCTTGACTTGCATGCAGGCTCAGCCTGCCGGGCCCTTGGATGCAGCGTCATGCTGCCTCAGCCGAAATAGTTCATCGGATTGACGGTTGAGCCGTTCACACGGACCTCAAAGTGGAGGTGGGGGCCGGTGGCCTGACCGGTTGCGCCGACATAGCCGATGACCTGTCCCTTGGTAACCTGCTGTCCCTCGCTGCAGGCAATGCTGCTCATATGCCCGTACAGGGTGGAGTACCCGCCGCCGTGGTCAATGGCAACCACGTTTCCGTAGCCGCCGTACCCGTCTCCCCAGACGCCGAAGCTTGCCTTGATGACGCGGCCGGAATCCGCCGCGACGATCGGCGCTCCGTAGACGCCGGCACCGGAAATATCGATGCCCTTGTGGAACGAGCCCATATCGTAGCTTCCGTAGCCCTGGGTGATGTTGGTACAGCTCGGCACCGGCCAGGTGAAGTTGCCTTTGCTGACGTAACCGCCGCTTCCGCCGCCGTTATTGCTTCCGCCGCCGTTATGCTGCTGCTGGGAAGCGTAATAGTTGCGGTACCAGTCGTCGATTGCCTGATCGGCCTTCGCTTCGGCATCGAGGATTTCCTTGTTTTTCGCCTCGGCGCCCGACTGATCGGAAGAAATTTTCGCGATGACCGCGTTTGTCTGGCTAACCAGTGCGCTGAGCTCGCTTTGCTTCTGGTCGTACTCCGTCTTTGCGGCCGTCACGGCCGCCTTGTTTTTCTGAATGTCGCTTTCCTGCGATTTGATGCCCGCCATCTCGGACTTGATGGTGTTGATCAGGTTGGTGTCATATGCCGTAATCGACTGCAGGAGCTCGGTCTTATCCGCAAGGTCCATAACACTCTGGGAGTTCAGGATAATCTCGATGTTGGAGGCTTCGCCCGTCAGGTACAGCGCGCAAAGACGCTCTTTCAGTTTCTGGTAGTTTGTGTTAATATCCTTCTGCTTGCCCGCAATCTCGGTTTCCTTCGCCTTAATGTCGTTGTCGTAGCCGGAAATCTGCGCGTTCAGATTGTCGATCTGCCCCTGCACGACGCCGATCTGGGCGTTCAGGGCATCTTTATACTGCTGCTGCTTCGCCTTGTCGTTCTTCAGGCTCTGAATCTGCTGGGCAACCTGCGCCTGCTGCTGCTTGAGCTGAGACTGCTTCTGCTGCAGATCGCTCAGCGAGGAAGCGGACGCGGGCAGCACCCCCTGAACGGAAAAAAGCAGGGTGAGGGCCGCGGCCGCCGCCGCGCCGAAACGGAGAATTCTTTTACCAGTCAACAATTTCCCCACCTTCTTTCTTCAGGTATTTCCCGATGGAAATCGCTCCGCCCAACGCGCCGAACAGCGAGCCGGCAAGAATAAAGCTGAGGAAAATCGTCCCGCGGATGGGGCCGATGTCGATGGGAGAGAAAAACATGATGGATGCCAGCGTCTGCTTGAGCTTCACGTACAGCAGGTCAAGGATCAGACTCCCGGCCGCGCCCGAAATCAGGCCGATGATGATGCCTTCCACGATGAACGGCACCCGCACAAACCAGTTTGTAGCGCCCACGGATTTCATAATGCTGATCTCCAGCCGGCGCGAGAACATCGTCACTTTAATGGTGTTGGAAATAATGAACAGCGACACAAGGCTTAAGAGCAGAATGATCCAGAACCCGCCGGTGGTCACCAGACGGTCCAGGCTGGTCAGCTTTTTCGCCACGTCGGAATAGTCGTTGATGGAGGAAACGCCGTCGATCTTCTGAATCTGCGCGACGGTGTCCTTATACTTGGATAGGTCTTTGAACGAAATCTGGT
>JAEWRF010000197.1 GCA_023460155.1 Bacillota bacterium
CCTTCTGGTAGACGCCGTGTTCCGGCTGCTGCTGAACCAGATGAAACAGTTTTACCGCTACGGGTACTATCACAGCGACGACCTGAAGCTGTGGAAAAAACTGATGAAGGAGCGCGGTAAACTGGAATTTGCGCTCTGCTCGGAGTACAGCATGGGCGGCATCGTGATCGACGAAACCATGGCGACGCGGGTTCCGGGGCTTTACGCCGCCGGTGAGGCGGGCAGCGGAGTATTCGGGGCTTGCCGGGTGGCGGACGCCACCACCGAAATGCTGGTACAGGGCAGCCGGGCCGGAAAGTCCGCGGCGCAGTATGCCGCCGGGTCGGATTTGCCGTGTGCGGACGGCGGAGAAGCGGACGAAATTCTGCAAAAGATCGGCGCTCCCCTGCGGGAGGGTGACGGGATCGATCCGCTGGAAAGCCTGAAAAAGCTCCGCTCAGTCGCGGATGCGGGCTTCGGGCCGATCCGAAACGAGGCGGGACTCTCCGGCGCGCTCGCAGAAATCCGGCGCATTCAGGAAGAAGAGCTGCCGAATCTCCGCGCCGCGAGCCGCTCGCCGGTATACAATTACGGCTGGATGTGTGCGATTGGGGAGGAAAACCTGCTTACCTGCGCGGAGGCGGGCGTGCGCGCCGCTCTGATGCGGAAGGAAAGCCGCGGCTTCCATCTGCGTTCGGACTTCCCCTCTGTAGACAACAGCCGTTTTGCTTCGCGCATTCTCGCGGAACGGGACGGCAAGGAAATGAAGCTTTCCGAACGGAAGCCCAATATCAGGAGCATCCCGATTCCCGGGGGTTCAGAGCCGACCGTCTGCGATTATATTGTAAATAATGAGCTTGTCTGAGCTTGTCTGAAAATCATCGGAATAAGGAGGAAAAACCGTGAAGATCAACATATACCGCCGGGAACCCGGCGCTCAGGCGGAGGGCCGCTTCGAATGCTTTGAAGTTCCGGCCGCTCCACACTGGACGGTAATGCAGGTGCTCGACTACATCGCGGAAAATCGCGACCCAACACTCGCCTATTACCGGCACAGCGCCTGCTGCCACGGAATCTGCGGCCGCTGTGCCCTGAAGGTAAACGGTAAAGTCGGCCTCGCCTGCGCGACGGAGGTCGGAGCCGCCGCTGAGCTCACGCTGGAACCGAAGAATGAAAAGGTCCTTCGCGACCTCGTTACCGCGCCGGCATGACATCGGCCTAAGGCTCCGCCGTTCCGAACGGTGATAAAATCGGTTTACGGCAGTTTTCTGAAACCGAAACAGCAAAGATCCGCCCCTGCGGAAAGGGGCGGATCTTTTATTTTCCTGCGGCCGGACTGGAAACAGCGCAAATCGCACCACTCGGCTACGGATTTTTCCGTTCCATCCGGCCGAGGAGCTCAAACAGTGCTTTGGCGTCCACGTTCTTGTCGAGGAGTCCCACCGCGCCGCAGCATTTGATCTGCCCGGCATCTACTTTTCGCTCCGACATGAGGATAATTTTTACGCGGGAATGTTTTCTTAGGAGCAGGCGCGCGGTCTCCAAGCCGGAAAACGGATGCATTTCCGCATCCATCAGTACGGCGTCCGGAGCGAAGCATGCAGCTTTCTCAAGCGCTTCTCTGCCGTTTTGAGCCGTACAGATTTCCGCGGCGCCTCCGGCTTCCAGCAAATTTTTCAGTCCTTCCAGAAAGATTGGGTTGTCATCCACCAGCAGGATCTTCATCGGCTATTCTTCTTTCCCATTCTGCAAATTGTCGAATATCCTCGCCAAAGGAGGAAAAAATACCCTTTTGGGGGCTTCTTTCCGTATTGTAAAGAATCCCGAAAAAAAATATAATGTACTTAAGTACAATGTCTGAAATAAATTTTACTTTTTAGGGTGATACAATGACCCTTTCCGTCTATTTCTGGCTCTACCTGGTTTCCATCGCCGTCAATCTGGTGATGATTTTTTATATGCTCCCAAACCGGCGGGCGGGAGGGGCCGCCGCTTTTATCGTTGTGCTCCTCTGCTGCTCGGTCTGGAGTCTGACCTCCGCCGCCCAAAGCCTTGTTTCGGACGCAGCCGGGAAGCTCTTGTGGCTTGAGATCGGCTATCCGGCCCACACGTTCGGCCCTCTTGCATGGTTCGTCATGATTCTCCGGCTGACGGAGCACGACTCATGGCTGGAACGAAAAAAGCTTCTGCTGCTCTGCGTGATCCCGGTTCTTACTTCCGTATTGGCCCTAACCAATTTTCACTGCCTGATGTGGGTGAAGTACGGTTTGAGTTATCAGGGAACCTATCCCGTGCTGTCAATCCGGTACGGAGTCTGGTTCTGGATTCACATGGTCTACGCGACCGGACTGGATGTGCTGTCGGTTTTCTTTACCGCATGGTACGGCCTTCGGCAAACCCCTCTTTACGCGAAGCGCTATGCCAGCCTTATGCTCCCGGTCGTTTTCGTATGGCTTGTGAACACACCTTACCTGTTCCGCATGGGGCTTCCGGTAGACCTGACGTCGGTCGCGTGGGGCGCGGCTACGCCGCCGGTGCTGTGGGCGCTGTTCCGGAACGATCTGTTCGGCCTTGTGCCGATTGCGCGCGCCCGCGTGATGGAAAATCTGGGTGCCGGAGTGGTGCTGATCGGTCGGAAAAACCGGATTGTGGATATGAATCCGGCGGCCGCCCGGATTTTCCGCTGTACACCGGAAAGGAGCGTCGGCCTCGGTGCGGAGAGCTTTTTGAGCAAATGTCCCGAGCTTCTGCGGCAGATCGGCGAATACCGGAGTCAGGCGGAGTGGAAAGCGCCGGACGGCCTTTGCTATGTGTCCTCCTATTATGAAATCATGCGAAAAAAAGAGCTTCTCGGGCGGATGCTGATTCTCCGCGACGTGACGGAGGAAAGGCGCGTGCAGGCCGAGTTGCTGGAAACGCAGCGCCAAATAGCCGTGCAGCAGGAGCGTGAGCGGATGGCGCGGGATATGCACGACGACATAGGCCAGGTCATGGGCTTCGTAAACGTTCAGGCTCAGGCGGTTCAGGAATATCTGAAGCGCGGGCAGACGGAGGCGGCGCAAAAATGCCTTGAGCGACTGTCCGCCGTCGCGCGCGAAGCACATGGCCATGTGCGGGAAACGATTCTTGCGATGCAGGGCGAGACGGCGGCCCGCACGACAACGTCGGAAGAATACCAAAAAAAGCTCGGGCAGGAGCTGAACCTGTTCGAGCGAAGCAGCGGGATCCGCGTGGAAAAAAGTTTTCAGGAACTCGGTGGAAACAACCTGTGGAATGCCAAGTCGATGATGCAGATTTCCAAGATGGTTCGGGAGGTGTTCCATAATATCCGCCAGCATTCCGGGG
>JAEWRF010000198.1 GCA_023460155.1 Bacillota bacterium
GCGAGAATTCCTTTTTGCCCGCCTGAGGGCGACGCCGGCACGGGCATGGTGGCCACAAACTCCATAGCAATGCGCACAGGCAATGTCTCCGCAGGTACCTCAATCTTTTCCATGGTGGTTTTGGAGCGGCCTCTGAAGAACCACTACCCCGAGATTGATATGGTCACAACACCGACGGGGATGCCGGTGGCAATGGTTCATTGCAACAACTGCACCAACGACATGAACACATGGGCGGAACTGTTGAACGAGTTCGCAGAGATGATGGGGATTCCCGCCGGACTGGATTCAATCTACCCGAAATTCTACCGAAAAGCGCTGGAAGGCGACCCGGACTGCGGCGGATTGCTGCTTTACAACTATCTGGCCGGCGAACCGATCGCGGGCATCACGGAGGGGCGTCCCATGCTGATCCGCTCCCCCGGCAGCCGTTTCACGCTGGCGAATTTCTGCCGGGTGAATCTTTACGCAACTTTGGTAACATTGAAAATCGGGATGGATCTGTTGTCCAATGAAAACGTGACGGTGGAGCGCCTTACGGGACACGGCGGATTGTTCCGCCACGCCGGTGCCGGAGCCAAATTCCTTTCCGCCGCGCTGGATACCTCGGTATCCACTATGGAAACTGCCGCGGTGGGCGGGCCGTACGGCATGGCGCTGCTTGCAGCCTATGCCATGGAAAAAGACGGTGCTGAAAAATTGGAAGACTTCCTTTCCAATCGGGTCTACGCAGAAACAAAAGTTTCGACTACCCAGCCGGATCCGGTTGATGTAAAAGGATTCAAGACATTTTTGGAACATTATAAAGCGGGTCTTGACGCCGAAAAGGCGGCGGCAAAACTCTAAATGAGAGGATCGAGGATCGATATGCTGAAAGATTATGAGTTCTGGTTTGTGGTTGGCTCTCAGTCGCTCTATGGCTCCGGTGTGCTGGACACAGTTGCGGAGCGCGCCAAAAAAATGGCCGCTCAGCTCAGTGCCTCACCGGAGATTCCCTGCCAAGTAACCTATAAAGTGACGGTAAAAACCGAGGCAGAGTGCACACAGGTCATGAAAGAGGCCAACAACGACTCCCGCTGCGCCGGGGTAATCACCTGGTGCCATACGTTTTCCCCTTCCAAGATGTGGATTCACGGCCTTGGTCTTCTGCAGAAGCCATGGTGCCACTTTGCAACGCAGTATAACCGCCATATTCCCGACAATGAAATCGACATGGACTATATGAACCTGAATCAGTCCGCCCACGGAGACCGGGAACACGGTTTCATCGGGGCGCGGATGCGTCTCGCCCGAAAAGTGATCGCAGGCTACTGGGAGGATGCGTCCGTCCGTAAAGAGCTGGGCGACTGGATGCGCACTGCGGTTGGCGCGGCTTATTCCAGAGACTTGAGACTGATCCGCTTTGGTGACAACATGCGCGATGTGGCAGTCACGGAGGGCGATAAGGTAGAAGCTGAAATTAAGTTGGGCTGGCAGGTGGATTACTGGCCCGTAGGCCATCTGGTCGAGGTTATGGACGCGGTCTCCGAACAGGAGATTGATGCCAAAATGGCGGAATACAAGGCCCGCTACGATTTTGCAACGGACGATCTGGATACCGTTCGCTATCAGGCGAAAGAAGAAATCGCGATCCGCAAAATCATGGAAAGGGAAGGCGCTTCCGGCTTTATCAATTCTTTCCAGGATCTTTACGGAATGAAGCAGCTTCCCGGGCTTGCCTCCCAGAATATTATGGCGGACGGCATGGGATACGGTGCTGAGGGCGACTGGAAAGCCTCCGGCATGACGGCGGTCGTTAAGGCAATGGGCGAAGGCCTGAACGGCGGGTCCGCCTTCATGGAAGATTACACCTATGATCTGGAGCCAGGCAAAGAACTCTCACTTGGCGCCCACATGCTGGAGGTCTGCCCCTCCGTGGCGGCGGACAAACCCCGCATTGAGGTTCATCCGCTTGGAATCGGAGACCGCGAGCCGCCCGCACGGCTGGTGTTTGAGGGCGCAGCAGGAAAAGGCATCGTCATTTCGTTAATCGATATGGGCGGCCGGATGCGGATGATCGTGCAGGATATTGAATGCGTAAAGCCCACGATGAAAATGAAGAACCTGCCGGTAGCACGCGTTATGTGGAAGCCCGCTCCCGATCTGCTGACCGGACTGAAATGCTGGATTTTGGCCGGCGGCGCTCACCACAGCATTCTGACCACACAGGTCAGCGCCGAAATGATGGAAGATTGGGCCGAGATTATGGGAATTGAGTTTGTTCATATCACCGCGGATACCACGGTGGAAAGCATGAAACAGCAGCTTTTCCTGAACGACCTCGCATGGAAACTGAAGTAAGGAGGACGCAGGATTGCTTGAGGAATTAAAAAAAGTCGTATGTGAAGCAAATCTTCTGCTGCCAAAGCACAACATGGTGACATTCACCTGGGGCAATGTATCCGGCATCGACCGGAAACAGGGCTTGGTAGTCATCAAGCCGTCGGGTGTGGATTATGATACCATGAAGCCCGAAGATATGGTAGTAGTGGATCTGGACGGCAACCGGGTAGAGGGAAAATATAAACCGTCCAGCGATACACCCACCCATCTTGTGCTCTATAAAGCCTGGCCGTCTCTTGGAGGCGTCGTTCATACCCATTCCCGGTGGGCCACAAGTTTTGCTCAGGCAGGACGCGGAATCCCGGCTTTTGGAACAACACAGGGGGATTATTTCTACGGTGAGATTCCCTGTACCCGCAAAATGAGTCCCGAAGAAATCGGAGATCCGTACGATTCGGCCGAAAAAAGCCCCTACGAACGGGAAACGGGCAACGTCATTCTTGAGACGTTCTCGCAGCTGCACATCGGTCCGGAAAAAATTCCGGGTGTTTTGGTGCACAGTCATGGCCCTTTTTCATGGGGAACGGATCCGTTCGACGCGGTGCATAACGCAGTTGTTATGGAAGAAGTAGCGTTTATGGATTTTCATTCCCTGATGCTGGAGCCGCAGCTGCCCCCCATGCAGCAGGAACTGTTAAACAAGCATTATCTGCGTAAGCACGGTGCTACCGCCTACTACGGCCAGAAGTAAATCAGCCGTCATTGTGATTTTAAGCTCCCTTACATTGTTATAGAAACAAAAGGATCCGACCTTTTCAAGAGTCGGATCCTTTTGTTTTTGTACGGAGATTTGGTTTTCCACTCGGAGCCTGATCCGTTCAGTCAGAAACCATCAAACAGTTTCATCAAGCTGGGCATTTTTCTTAAGTTCCGCCATTTCCCGATCCTTGGAAACTTTCGAATCCGTCGTGGAAGAAGTCTGCTGTGACAGACCCCGTGCCTGATTTGTCTGCTGCTGTTCCCGTTCCTGTTGCTCCAGCTGCTGGATTTGCTCCTGTATCTGGGTGATTCTCTGCTGAAGCTGAGTTTCCTGTTGCTGGGTCTGCTGGGAACTGCTGCCAGAGGAGGACTTCTGAAGGTTTTTCAGTTCCTGCTGCAGCTTCTTTTCCTGCTCCTCCAGCTCACTGATCTCCTGTGCCTCGCTGCCGACAGAAGATGAACTGTAGGAATAACCGTAGCTAGAGCCGGAAATTGCTGAGATAGACATTTCTATTCTTCTTTCCGCAATCCGCATAAATTTATTTCTAAAATTATGTATCGGCAATTCTCACCGCAATATTATGTAAATTTCATGAAGATTTGCAAACTATTTAAAATAGTTTGCTTTCTTTTGCCCCGATCTTTCGTAACTGCCAGATGTAGGCGAAGCATGTTCGCCGTCCAAACAAAAGGCCATTTATTTTTCGCGAAAAGGGTGTATAATGACGATGTTCAAACATCAAAAAATGCCCGTGTTTTAAAAACGAACACAAAATTCGGACATGAAAAATCGGAGGATGCTGAATGGATGATATAAAACGATTGGTGGAAGAGGCCGTAAAAGCCCGGGAATTCGCCTATGCGCCGTACTCCCGCTTTGCGGTTGGGGCGGCACTGCAAACGGTAAGCGGAAAGATTTATACCGGCTGCAATATCGAGTCCGCTTCCTATTCCCCAAGTAACTGCGCAGAGCGAACCGCTTTTTTCAAGGCGGTAAGCGAAGGAGAGCGGAAATTTCTCCGGATTGCAATCGTGGGCGGAGCACAGGGGGAGCCGATCCATGAACTGTGCCCTCCCTGCGGCGTTTGCAGGCAGGTCATGATGGAGTTCTGCGACCCGAAAACGTTCCGGATTATTCTGGCATCCGGTGACGACGAATGCCGGAGCTTTACTTTGGAAGAGCTTCTTCCGCAGGGCTTCGGACCGGATAATCTGCACGAATAAGGATCGGAGAAACCGCTATGGGGGAGGAATTCCAAGATGCGGATGTATGATATCATCGAGAAGAAAAAGCTGGGTCAGCCCCTTCTGAAAGAAGAAATTGATTTTTTTGTCCGGGGCTATGTCGCGGGTGAAATTCCGGACTATCAGGCTTCCGCCCTGATGATGGCAATTTATTTTCAGGGAATGACGGAGCGGGAAACGGCCGATCTGACCTTATGCATGGCGGGCTCGGGCGAAACCGTTGACCTCTCCTCCATTCCGGGAATCAAAGTAGACAAGCACAGCACCGGCGGCGTGGGAGACAAGACCTCCTTGATTGTTTCCCCGATGGTGGCCGCCCTCGGCGTACACGTGGCTAAAATGAGCGGCCGCGGTCTGGGGCATACGGGCGGAACCATCGACAAAATGGAATCGATTCCCGGCATGCAGACCTCCATCGGCAGAGAGCGTTTTTTGGAAATCGTGCGTGAGGTAGGGTTCAGTATCATCGGCCAGTCCGGCAACCTGGTTCCGGCCGATAAAAAGCTGTATGCGCTGAGGGACGTTACCGCAACGGTAGACAGCATTCCGCTGATCGCCTCCAGCATTATGAGCAAAAAAATAGCAGCCGGCTCCGACTGTATCCTGCTGGATGTAAAAACCGGGAGCGGCGCTTTTATGAAGACGCCGGAAGATTCCGTCAAACTCGCACGGGCAATGGTTGCAATCGGTGAAAACGCCGGCAGGAAAACCATCGCGCTGATTACGGATATGGATGAGCCTTTGGGCATGGCAATCGGGAATGCCATTGAAATAAAGGAAGTTTGCCAAACCTTGCACGAAAAGGGGCCGAACGACCTGACCGCCGTCTGCATTGAGCTTGCGGCCAATATGCTTTTTCTCGCCGGAAAAGGCGAACTTTCGGAGTGCCGCAGGGCTGCCCGGAGCAGTATTGCGGACGGCTCGGCCTTCCAAAAGCTAAAAGAAATGGTTGCTGCGCAGGGAGGCGACGTCTCCGTACTCGACGAACCGGATCGGTTTGAAAAAGCAAAGGTAAGCGCAGTGGTTAAAGCGAAAAAATCCGGGTATCTCTATTCCATGAATACGGAACAGTGCGGAATCGCTTCAATGGAATTAGGGGCCGGAAGAGAGAAAAAGGAAGGCCGGATTGATTTCAGCGCCGGCATTCTTCTGCATAAAAAGGTCGGAGATTTCGTCAATGCCGGCGAGCCGCTTGCAGCCCTTTATTCCTCCGCCGAGGGCTTATGCAAAACCGCCGAACACACGCTGCAGAACGCCGTTGAGATCCGGGAAGAAAAGCCGGAACGAAGGCCCCTGATTTACGCCCGGGTCACAAAAGAAGGCGTTCAAAGAGACTCCGGAGAAAACGGTTAGCCGTTTCCTGAACCCTTACTCAGGTATATTCTCCAGAATCAGCTTTGCTATTTTTTCGCTGTGGACCACATAGCTCATATGATTTTCTCCCTTCAGCAGGGCAAGAGAACTGCTGCGAATGGCTCCCGCTATGTACCTGGTATGTTCTTCTTTAATAAGATCCCTGCTCCCTGCGAGGATCACGCAGGGAATTTCGATTCTGCTCAAGGCTTCCGTCGAAATATCCGGCTCGCTGAGCATCAGTCCTATTTTGGGGTCCCGTGTGATCCGGTAAGCGATCCGGAACAGGCGGAACCATCCGTTTCGCAGTCCCTCCGGCTCCGTGTTGGCCCCGCTGACGATCAGTCTGGAAAGGAGTCCCGGATAGGTTGAGGCAACCAGCAGCCCGACAATGCCGCCGTCGCTGAACCCGTAAAGCACCGGTTTTTCCAGTTTCAACGCCTCGATAAAGCATTTTACGTCCTCCGCCATATCGGAGTAATGAAATTCAGTCACCGGATCGCTCTCCCCATGCCCGCGCGTATCGAGGGCATAAACGGTGAAACGCCGGCTGAGAATCGGAATCGCGCGGTCGAAGATCTGATGGGATTCGCCGTTCCCATGAAGCAAAATAAGAGGACTTCCTTCGCCGTATTTTTCGTAGAACAGATGAATGGAATTCACAAAAAGCTTCACTGTATACCAACTTCTTTTCCGGCGGATACCGCCCTGAATTTTCCTAACTCTACCACCTTTCCCTGTTCTTTGCAAGCATTACAAAAGGGCGGTAAGGAGAACTCTTTCCGCTCCTGCCGCCCTTTCTCTATTTCCGCCGACCGTCACTGAACCGGTTTTTTATTCTCGCCGCTGTCCCGATCCTCCGGCGGATCCGTCTCTTCGTCGGGCTTCGCCTCCGGCCATGTGATTCCGGGCGTTCTGGGGATGTTGATAAAGCCCGAAGGCGACGGGCGATCACCGCCCTTTTTATTGTTCATGGAAACGCCTCCTTTCCACAGGTATCTTCCCCGAAAGCCGCTTCCTTATGAAACCGGTGCTTCTCTCAAAGCAGTCCAACGGGTAAAATAACGCGCGGGAAGTATTAATTTTTCCCTTTGTGAATATCCTGTAGTAACAATGTGGAAGGTGATGCTATGGGATATATCGCAGTCGAGCCGAATGTGTATGTAAACGTGACGGATCTGAATCCGACGGCGGCAAAAACAATTTTCTGGATTCACGGCTGGCCGGGAAACCACAACCTGTTCGAGTATCAGCTCAGCCGGTTCCCGGCAATGGGCTACCGCTGCGTCGCCATGGACTGCCGCGGGTTCGGCCTTTCGGATAAGCCCTGGGGCGGATACGGTTACAACCGTCTGGCGGACGACGTACGAGCGGTCATCGACGCCATGCAGCTGAAAAATGTCACGCTGGCCGGTCACTCGACGGGCGGAGCGATTGCCATCCGCTACATGGCGAGGCACGGCGGGTACGGAGTTTCCAAGCTGGCCCTTTTTGCCGCCGCGGCACCGAGCCTGATTCAACGCTCCGACTTTCCCTACGGCCTGAACAAGCAGGCCGTGCTGGACATCATTCAGGGCACCAGCACGGACCGGCCGCAAATGCTGCGGAACTTCGGAAGCACGATTTTCTACCACAAGGTGAGCGCGCCGCTCTCCGATTGGATCTTTCAGTTGGGTCTGGAAGCGGCAAACTGGTCCACGTCTGCCGTCGCGCAGACATGGATTGATGAGGTTCTTTTTGACGATATGGCGAAAATTAATGTGCCGACCCTCATCCTGCACGGGCTGAACGACCGGGTTTGCCTCTTCCCCCTCGCGACCGCGCAAAACAAGGGAATCCGGGGCTCCAAGCTTGTTCCGTTCAATCAGTGCGGCCATTTCCTGTTTTACGATCAGATGGACCGGTTCAACAAGGAATTCGCGTCGTTCCTTCAAACATAATTCCAGTAAGAATCCACAGGATCCGGAGGACCTCCGTCCTGTGGATCCTTTTTTATTCTGGCAAAACGCTTTCAGAATTCAAATATCCGTCACAACGTTTATTTGCGCCTGTGCTATAATAACTCCATATGATTTAGTGGAAGGGATTTTCTTGGAGATTTACCGGCGCTATTGGAAAAAATACGGATTTCTTTTTGTCATCGCCGTGATATGCGTGCTGTTTGAGGCCCTGTGCGACCTGATGCAGCCGACCATTATGGCGGACATCATCGACAACGGTGTGAAAAGCGGAAAGGTTCCGGTTATTCTTCACTATGGCATGCTGATGCTGCTGATTACCCTGCTTGGGGCCGTGTTCGCAACCGTGCGGAACATTCTTTCCAGCCGGGTTTCGCAGAGCTTCGGCGCAGACCTTCGGTTTGACGTGTTCCGCAAAATTCTTCATTTTTCGGAGGCCGCTTCGGACCGCATCGAAAGCGGTTCCCTGATTACCCGCGTCACAAACGATACCTCTCAGGTCACCCAGTTTGTAAACGGAATGATGCGGATCTTTTTCAAGGCCCCCGTGACCTGCCTGGGCAGCATCATTCTTGCCGTCATGCTCAGCCCACGGCTGAGCGTGATTCTGTTCGCCGTGGTGGCGGCCGTTTCGGTGCTGATTATCGCCAGCATGAAACTGAGCTACAGCCGGTTTGCAAAGGTTCAGGCCGCAGTGGACCGGATCAACACGACCGTTCAGGAATACCTGCTCGGCGTACGTCTGGTCAAGGCGTTCGGCCGTCAGGACGAGGAAGAGGACAAGTTCGGCGCCGTCAATCTTGATCTTGCCGAAAAGAGCGTCTCCTCGCAGATGGTAATCGCCCTGTTCTCTCCGCTGATGTCCCTTGCCGTGAGCCTCGGGATCGCCGGCTCGATTTATTTCGGCAGCCTTCTGTTCGGCGCCGGGCAGATTGATGTGGGCAGGATTGCGGCTTATATCAATTATATGGCCCAGATTCTTTCGTCTCTGATTATGATTACGAACATCTTCAACACCTTTGTCCGGACAAAAGCCTCCAATGAGAGGATTCTGCAGGTACTGAACGGCGAAGAGGACTTTCAGGGTTCCCTGCGGGAATTTCAAGACCGATCCGGCCGGCTTTCCTTCCGGAATGTTACCTTTGCCTATCCGGGCGGAAGCGGGAACCCCGCGCTCAAAGACCTTTCCTTTGACTTGGAACCGGGCGAAACGCTGGCGGTCATCGGACCGACGGGTTCAGGAAAATCAACGCTTGCATGGCTCTGCATGAGATTCTACGAAACGAGCGCAGGGGAAATTCTCTACGGAGGCATCAATATCAACACGCTCGATTCTCGAATTCTGAGGGAAAACCTCGCGCTGGCCCCTCAAAAGAGCATGCTGTTTTCCGGCTCGGTGCGGGAAAACATCGCGCTTGGCCGCACGGACGCCTCAGAGGAGGAAATTCACAGAGCAGCCGAAATCGCACAGGCCGACGGATTCATCCGGAAAATGCCGGAGGGATACGACAGCATTCTGGGACAGGGCGGCGTGAACATTTCCGGCGGACAGAAGCAGCGCATCTCCATTGCACGCGCCCTTGTGCGGAATTCGCCGATCCTGATTCTGGACGACTGCACCAGCGCCCTTGACGCCGTAACCGAAGCAAAAGTGCGCAGAGGGCTGAAGGAAGCCGGAAACGGCCGCTCGGTCATTCTGATTACGCAGAAGGTCTCAACCGCAATGACCGCCGACCGGATTCTGGTTCTGGACGACGGCGAAAGGGCAGGTTTCGGAAGCCACCGCGATCTGCTCCGCTCCTGCAGGACATACCGGGAAATTTACGAATCCCAGATCGGGGACGAATGCGCGGCGGAGGGATCAAATGGCATCGAATAATCAAAGCTATCAGAACATGCCGCGGCTGGGCAGGGGCGGAACCGGAGGACACGCCGCCCGGTTCAAGCCCGGTGAAAAGCCGAAGAACGCAAGAAGGACCCTGCTCCGGCTCATAAAGATTTTCATGAAATGGCGCAGGTCTCTGCTGATCGCCGCCGTTCTAACCGTACTTTCCTCCGCAGTCTCCCTGCTTACCCCCTGGCTGCTCGGCCGGGCGATCAACTCCTTCCGCATCGGGAAAAGCACGGTCGATGCGCCGGTGTTGACCATGACGCTGATTTTTCTGGGTTCCTGCTATCTGTCCGGCTGGATCATCGACACGGTAAACGGCGCTCTGATGGCGCACATCACCCAGCGCCTCGTACAGTACATCCGCACGGAGCTGTACGCAAAGCTGCAGAAAATCCCCCTCAATTTTTACGATACGCATCCGAACGGTGACCTCATGAGCCGCATCACAAACGATGTGGACAACATCAGCAGCACCATCAGCCAGACTACGACACAGCTGATTACGAGCGTGGTTTCCATCGTCGGCTCGGCGGCCATGATGCTTTGGCTTAGCCCGATTCTCACGCTGGTGGCGATGATCTCGATTCCGCTGTTTGCCCTGCTGACAAAATTGATTGCAACCAAAAGCCGCCCGTATTTTCTGGGCCAGCAAAAGTCGCTGGGCATTCTGAACAGCGTGGTGGAGGAAAACATCGAGGGCCTGAAAATGGTGAAGGCCTTTGACCTCCAGGAGAAAGTGCTCGCAGATTTCAAAGCCGTGAATTCAGAAATGCAGGATTACTCCATCAAAGCGCAGATCTGGACCGGACTGATGATGCCATTTATGAACGTTATCAACAATCTTTGCTATGCCCTTCTCGCCTGCATCGGCGGCATTCTCTCCGTCGGCGGCAGCGTCACGGTCGGGGTAGTCGTCAGTTTTCTTTCCTATTCCAAACAGTTCGGTCAGCCGCTCAACAGCATCGCGGGCATGTTTAACTCCATCCAGTCCGCGCTGGCCGGAGCCGAACGAATCTTTGAGATTTTGGATGAATCGGAGGAAGCGCCGGATTCCGTCGGCGCCGCAGACCGGAAGACAGCGAAGGGAAAAGTTGAATTCCGGGATGTTTCGTTTTCCTATATCAGCGGGAAATCGGTTTTGCACAACGTCAGCTTCACCGTACAGCCCGGCGAGGTGATAGCTCTCGTGGGTGAGACCGGAGCCGGAAAAACTACCGTCGTCAATCTTCTGACCCGCTTCTATGAGCTTTCCGACGGACAAATTTTGCTGGACGATGTGGAAATTTCTCAGATCAGGCGGAAAGACCTTCGGAATTTCTTCTCGGTGGTTTTGCAGGACACCTGCCTGTTCACCGGCACGATTGCGGACAACATCCGCTATTCCAAACCCGATGCCACGCGGGAGGAGGTTGTCGCCGCGGCGAAGCTGGCACGGGCAGACCCGTTTATCACCCGCCTGCCGAAGCAGTACGACACCCCGGTTTCCGGCGGGACGGATAACCTGAGTCAGGGACAGCGGCAGCTGCTCGCGATCGCACGGGCGGTTCTGTGCGGCGCGCCGATCCTGATTCTGGACGAAGCCACCAGCAGTGTGGATACCCGAACGGAAAAAGAAATCCAGCGCGCCCTGCTGGCACTGATGAAAAACCGCACCAGCTTCCTCATCGCGCACCGCCTTTCCACCATACGCAACGCCGACCGGATTCTTGTAATCGGCGGCGGCCGGATTCTGGAAAGCGGGGATCATGAGGAACTGATGCGGAACAAGGGCGCCTATTACCGGATGGTTCAGAGCCAGATGGGCGGCGGAGACGCCGCGGTACAGGAAGAGTAGCAGGCTCCTCTCGTTTTATCGGCCGTTCTTTTCTTTTGCTTGTTTGAGCATCTGCTTCATTTCTGCCTTACTCCCGAACATTCTGTTGATTTTTTCACTCTCCAATTGGCGGGAATTTAATCCCGCATAGGACATTTCCCGCTGCAGTTTTTGATAGCTTTTAAACCGTTCTTCGGAAAGCTGCCCGTCCTCGATGGCCTTTCTGACCATGCACCCCGGCTCTGTTCCATGAGAGCAATCCCTGTATTTGCAGCCGGCGGCAATTTTCTCAATATCTTCAAAGGATTTTGAAAGATTGCCCGTGGAAATCTGTAATTCCCGCATACCGGGCGTATCAATCACGATTCCGCCGTTCGGCAAAAGCAGCAATTGGCGGCAGGTGGTGGTATGCCTGCCTTTATCGTCGTCCTCACGAATTTCTTTTGTTGCCAGAACATTCCGGCCCATCAGTCGGTTGATGATCGTCGACTTCCCGACTCCGGATGAACCGACGAACGCAATCGTTTTCCCCTGCGCGATATGAGCGTTGATCGCCTGATACCCAAATTCGTTTTCGGAAGAACACGCAACTACCTCTACTCCCATGCTGACGGAGGAAAGCTCATTTATTTTTTGCTGCAGATTTCCGCACAGGTCGGCTTTGGTTAATACAATTACGGGGGTCGCCATACTGTCCCACGCGATGGTCAAATACCTCTCGATTCTTCTTAAATTGAAGTCCGCATTGAGCGACATACAAATGAAAATGGTATCGATATTTGCTGCGATCGCCTGTTCCGTTTTGGCGGTACCGGCCGCTTGCCGCGCCAACATGCTCTTACGCCGCAGGATATGATGTATGATTGCGTTTCCGGCAGTTCCTTCCTCCCGGTCAATCATAACCCAATCCCCTACAGCCGGGTAATTCAGCTGATTCTCCGCCTGGTACGCAAGCTTCCCGGATATGCTTGCGCTGAGTTCTCCCTGTTCGCCGATTACTTTATATAAATCGCGGTGCTGCTCGGCAATTCTTGCAGGGAACAAGCCTTTGTATAAGGCCGCTTCCTGCTCAAACTCCTCAGTAAACCCATATTTTTTCAAATAACAATTCAATGCTTCAAATCCTTTCAAAAAACATCTCCCAAATCGTCCTTGGCAATAAAAAAAGCGCAGTTACCCACTGCGCTGTAAGACAAAGAAAAGAAGGTGTTTAAGAAACACTTCTTCCGTCATCCCATAAGGCGTTTTGGGTACACAAAATCAAACAGGCAAGAACCTGCTTCTGTGACGCAAACAAATTACCTTATCGGCTGACAGACATCAACACACCTCTTATTTCATTTTCTATAAACTAACACAGAATTGCTTGATTGTCAATGACTCTATCCCTTTCCAGCCCCTGCGGCTTCGTGCCATGCGCCAGGACGGATCTGACGGATTTTCTCCCGAAAAAAAGAAACGGCAGCTGCCGGAGAAGGCGCTGCTGCAAGGTAACTGCTTTATTATGCTGAGAAATCCCCGATGGCTTAGCGTTCCCACGGATCGGCGGTTACCCGCTGTTTCTGCACATCCGATTCCAATTCCCGGATCATCCGGTCGATGAAGGTCATTTCGGCATCGTCGGCCGTCATGCCGGATTCTGTTTTTCTCTCCTTCAGCCTGCGGAAAGCCGCCAGCATTTTATGTTCTGACATTTCCATCACCTCCGACTTCTATAGTAAGGCGGATTGATTTGCTTTGTATTGGGATTGGATTAAATTTGATTAAAACCTGTCGTTTCAATTCGATGGGCTTCCCTTAAATAGGCCTACAGCCTTTCATTTTCCGCATGAATCGCACTTTCGGACCGGATTCGCCGTCGCGCTGCAATTGCTGCCGCGCGATTTTTTTATCCCCGGCAAGGCCTGCCTCTGGGAAAACAAACCGGTGCGGTTTTGTGTGAAATATGATAAAATAAGAGTAAATTCTCACGACGAGGGAGAAGCCGCAATGGTGAAAAAGCTGCTGTGCTTTATGCTTCTGACTGTTTTTCTTTGGACCTCTTTCATTCTGCCGGCCGGCGCGCAGGCCCATCCTGTGAAAAGCCTTGTGCTGTTCGGCGATTCCATTTCGACCGGGTACGGCCTCTCCGACCCCGGCAAAAGTTTCGGGAGCCTTTTGGAACAAACGCTGTCGGTCCCCCGATACAAAAATCTGGCCGTCAACGGTGCAACTTCCGCCGACGTACTGGCTTCCGTAAAAGCCCATAAGGAGGAAATCCGCTCGGCAGACACCATTCTGCTCACCGCGGGAGGGAATGACGTTCTCAACGTCTTCTTCTCCTCTATCCGTTCATCGCTCGGTCTGCCGGAAAATGCGGCAGCCAGGCAGATTCTGGAAAGTCTTCTCGCAAAAAAAGATTCGCTGGAACGAATCGACGCAAACCTGAAAAGCAATCAAACACAGGCAAAGCTGAAGACTGCCGAAGCCGGCTTCGCAAAGAATCTGCCGGCAATCATCTCGGAAATCCGGGCGGAAAATCCCGGCGCGAAGCTTTATATACAGACGATCTATAACCCGTTCAGCGACGGGAGCGACTTATTCCCATTCTCCGGCCTCGCAGACGACATACTTGCCCGGATGAACGCGGAGATTAAAAGCGGCGCATCGGGGAAATACACGGTTATCGATTCCTATTCAGCCTTCCGAAACAAAGCGCTCACGCTCACCAACATCGCCGGTTTTGATATTCATCCGAACGAGGCCGGCCACGCCGTCATTTTCCGTCTGGCCTACGCGGCGGTAACAGGAAAGCAATACGCGGCTGCTGCCGGCGGATCCCCGGCAGCAAATTCCAATGCGCCCGCCGCAGCCGGAAAAGTCTCCTCCTTTTCTCCCCCATCTCCCACCGCATGGCCGTCTTCCGGGCAGATGAAAGCCGGGGCGGAAGCCGCCGGTGCCGTCGTTCTGCTGCTGCTGGCCGGAATTGGAGTCCGGAAACGGAAAAAGGACCGGAACGTATGAAACAAAGGCGCAAATGTTCTTCCGAATCTTATTGCAATCCGGCGCTTTCGGCGGAAAATGCCCCTCGGATAAATTTCAGCATTTGCTCCGCCACAAAATCGTCCCGCTGCAAAATATCGGAACTGACATACACTTTAAACCGTTCCCTGTAATAATCGCAGGCATAGGAAAACTGTAGCATTATAAAAAGGTTATCCAGTAAGAATGCAAACAGCCTGCTGTCACAGTCGGAACGAATGCCGCCCTTTTGCTGCTCCCCGCGGATCATCTCGGAATACAGTATTTTGGACAGAGACTCCACTTCCTCTACCGTTTCAAGTACAATTCCGGAGTTGCTCTGCGTCGCCATTTCATTATAGAATTGTATGATGACCCTGTTTTCACGGGAATACACCTGAATGATGCGGATGATTTTTTCCACCTTCTCCTGCCAGCTCCCCTCCGCCTGCATGATACTGTCAAGCGTCGTTCTAAGGATAGCCGCGCAGTACCTAACCGTGGTGACAAAAAGATCCTGTTTGCTGTCGAAATATTGATAAAGGCTGCCGATACTGATTCCAGCTTCCTGAGCAATCTCACTGACTGTTGTATGGTCAAAGCCCTTCTTTGCAAATCCGTTGATCGACGCCGTCAGAATCCTTTTCCGCTTTTCTTCCCTGATTTTCTGAAACAGTTCTTTCATATTTGCTCTCCTCTACATTTGCCGAATCATTTTTTATGTCGATCACACAAAAACAATACTGATCGAAAATCAGGTCCCGATGGATAGATTTTTTTCTGTTAAGTGTGATTTATAAAACATTTTGGTACATTCTGCCTTTCTCCCTATTGAAATATCGTGCAGAAGGATTAAAATAATAGCATCGGGGTGAGTTTTTCTACATTCCACACGGAAGCGATTCTCAAACATTTTCTCGGCGGAGGCAAACCTATGAGATATATTCCCACATCTTGTCTTCGGGAAGATATGGTGCTTGCAAAAAGCCTATATGGGAACGACGGCGTTCTTTTACTTCAAAAAGGGCAGCAGCTGAAGCAGCCCTATATTTTCTCTATCTCGAATTACGGTTTTCAGGGCGTGTACATCAGCGATCAGCTGTCGGATGAAATAGAGATCAAAAACGTCATCGACGACGAATTGAGAAATTCCGCCGTCAAAGCCGTTCGGGACATTTATGTCCAAAGCCAGACGTTTGGCATCAGTCGGAATATGGCCGACGGTGCAAAAGTAGCCGTTCGCAACATTGTGGAAGAAATTATTGACAATCGCAACATCATGGTCAATATGGTTGACCTGAAAACATACGATAACTATACCTACTACCACTCCGTCAATGTCGGCGTGCTTTCGATCGTGCTCGGGGTTGCTCTTGGGCTGAACCGAAACAGCCTTTACAAGCTTGGGCTGGGAGCGATGCTGCACGACCTTGGAAAAGTGTTTATCGATAAAGCGATCATCGACAAACCAGGGCCTCTGACTACGGAAGAATTCTCCGAAATAAAAAAGCATCCCGGTCTGGGGCACGAGTATCTCACGCATACCACCCGGCTGGACGTGCCCGTGTCTGCGCTCATCGGCGTTCTGCAGCATCACGAGCGAATGGACGGGAGCGGATATCCGGAAGGGATTTCCGGAAAAAGCATCAATCGGTTCAGCAGAATCATTTCCATAGCGGATGTCTTCGACGCCATGACGGCGGACCGCCCTTACCGGGTGGCGATGATGCCCTCGGACGTAATGGAATACTTAATGGGCGGTTCAGGGACGCTGTTCGATTCGGATCTTGTCTACCTGTTCACAAGAAAGGTGGCCACCTTTCCGCTCGGCACCTGTGTTCAGCTGAGCAACGGGCTGACCGCCATCGTTGTAGAAAACTATGAAGACTGCTGTATGCGCCCCAAGGTAAAGGTAATCAGTGACGACGACGACGAGCCGATCTATCTGGACCTGAAAAACGAAAGGAACCTGTCAAACCTGACCATCACGGCCGTTATAAAAATGTAACTCCGCCAGCCCGCGCTCGATACCGAAAAAAGCTGAGAATTATAATTTCCCCTGTCCGGAGAAAACCGGACAGGGGCTTTCATTTATTCTCGCCTTTCCCCTCAAAACAAAAAACCAAACTTCACGGGCTTACGGATGAGCCCGCAAAATTTGGTTTTACTGAATTTCAGTGAAGCCTCACACGGAACATTGCAGCGCCAAAGCAATTATATCGGTCACACTGTCAAAAGTCAATCAGCCGTTTTCTGTGTGGGCAGCGTCCGCCCTGGCTGATTTGTTGAATCTTTTTCTTGTCTGATGCTCTTTGTCAAGCACAGCTTCTCTTGCCGGAACTCCGGTCAACACTGCCAACTCGTTCTGCGCTTCGATGACCCGATCCAGCCACAGCTGTTTCAAAGCGTCAAAGTTACGGCAGTCTTTCGGCACAACAATCGGCTTCCCGAATACAAAGCGGTTTTCGGCCCCTTCAACGGCCTGCTCAATAAACGCCGGCAAAACAGGGATGCCCAGCAGTCTCGCAAGCCAGAACGCCCCCCGCTCAATGTCCTCCGCCTTGTCTTTATTGATATCATAAATTGTTCCCTGTGAAAAGATCAGGAAATGCTTTGGTTTTTGACCTTCCGCAAACCACTTTTCCGCAGCCCGGATCGCCGCCATTGATCCGCCGGCGGTATTTCGGTCAACGGCAAATACTTTTTCAAATTTCAGCATCGGGATTAATTCCTTAGGGATGGAAACACCGTTAAAACAGTTTTCTTTGGCAAAAACAAACAACTCGGGATACGTATCGATTACCCGATGCATAACCTCATAATAAAAACTCATGATTAACGGAGCGTCGGAATCCGTCAAATGGTTCGACGCGATGATATAAGAAGTTGCAGTAAAATCCTCCGGCACATTATAAGCCTTAAAATGGTATGTCTTAAGCAGCATTTCCTTAGTTTCAATTAATTTGTTTTTCAGTTTTTCCGGATCATTAACTAGGTTGATTA